>JALYVS010000593.1 GCA_030853115.1 Actinomycetota bacterium | reverse complement strand
CTGGGCACAGCCACCGCCGGACACCGGATAAACCCCGCACGGATAGCGCCCGCACCGGCACGGCCACCATGAACCAGCCACGCCGGCCGTCGCCATGCCCATTCACGGGACTTCCGAATACTTACGAGTCATGTCCCTGAGGACTGCGTATCGCCGCTCCTGTTAACTGCGCCGGCGGCGAGCGCAGGCGTGCCTGCGCTCACAACCGGTATCGCATGACACTCCTAGTATGTAATATTCCTGTGCCTCATTCTAGTGACAGCCCGTGTCTCCCGCGGTTATGGGAAGCCAAGGCACGCGCTAGCGGCGTTGAAAGTCCAAAGCGAGCGAGCCGAACCCTGCGCCAATCACCAGCAGGCTTCCGCCGAAGGTCTCCGGGACGAATAATTTGGACGTGGCTGCCAGAAACTCGCGGTACCCGGCGATCGCAGGTCTGCTGCGCATGCGCATCCTTGCTGGTGAGTGGGAGCCTGGCAGCACGCTTCCGACGCTGGACACGTTGGCTGCCGAGTACGGTGCCGACAAGAACACGATCTCTAGGGCCATCAGCGAGGTGCTGGAACCCGAGGGTCCGGTCTGGGCTGTCCCTAAGCGAGGCACGCTCATGCGGTACGGGATGATGCGCCCGCACCGGATGCGCGGCAACCTAGTCAAGAGGAACGTTGCCAGTGACGGGGCCTGGTGCTCGTCACCACCGAAGTTCGGCTAGGGCGGCGCGGCACCGGTGTTAGCTCGTGCTGACCAGCAAGACAGTCAGCCAAGGATTACGGCGGTGAAGATGACTAGCGCCGTGGTGAGGTAAACCACCAGCCTTGCCAGCCTGTCTGAGGATGTCCTGAACGCCTTCAGCTCGGCGGTCAGTTCACCGATGGCGTCTTTAAGGCGTCGCGTCATCTCCATCGGATAGCGATCGTCTTTCGGTCCTGGTGCGGTCGCGATCAGCTCATGATCAGGCACCTTTTGTAGCGCTAGGGCACGTTCGATTTGCTCATCATGCCCGCGACGCTGCTCCTCGCTCATCGGAACGTCAGCCACTCGGTTAAACCCCTCCCGGCTCCAAGGTGAACACCGGCTTACACGGTCCTTTGGTAGTGACCTCGACGGCCGCTCCCTACTTCTCCCCTCTTCCTCATCGGCGCCGATCCCCGGTGAGCGGTCGGCGAGTCATGGCCGCGAAGCGTTCGCGGGCGACGCCGTGCCTTAGGCGGTGGCCGCGACTGAGACACTGAGGTGATCTCACCGAATTTCACCTGATGTACTTGTGCTCGAATTGGGTGAGGACGAGTGCCGCGCGGGTTATCTCGGTGATTCGGCTGGGGCTGGCGGTGATGTGCTGGAGGACCGCCCAGCGCTGCGTGAGCAGGGCGAACCCGCGTTCTCCGCGGCATCGGAGGTCGCGCAGGAGCGCGTTCCGGGTGCGGGTGCCGATATCGAGTTCCTGGTTCCCGGCGGGGTTTTTCACGGGGACGAGAATTCCTATCCCGGCGCCTTCGTAGCCGCTGTCGGCGAGCGTCGGCATCCCGAGGGCGGCGGCGCGGTAGAGGGCGGGCAGGGCGTGGACGCGGGCTGCGGTGATGTCGTGGACGGAGCCGGGCTCGGCGGGGCCGGCCCGCAGCGGGAGCCCGCCGGGGCGCATGACGGCCTGGACGTTGCCGCCGTGGCGGCTGGCCTTGCCGGAGTACCAGGCGTCGATCTGATGGCCTTTCACGCTGGTCAGCGGCTCGGAGCAGCGGTCAGTCCCGAAGACCTTGCCGTCGAGGATCAGGTACGGGACGCCCTCGGCCATCGCCCGCTCCAGGGCCTCGGCCAGGCCCGGGGCCTGCTGTGACAGCACGTCGACGGCCTCGGCGACGTACCGGTAGGCGGTCGCGCGGGAAACGCCGTGGTCGCGGCCCAGCTGCTCGATGCGGGTGCGGTCGCGGAACCAGCGCAGGGCCAGGACGGCCTGGTCACGGCAGGTCAGTCGCCTGCTCCGGGCGGGGGTGCCGCGGAGGCGGCGCTCGGCGGCGAGGAGCCGGGAAAGGTAGCGGAGCAGTTCCGCGGGGACGTCGAGCATGGCACGATAGGGGATCACGTGGAGTCCTCGGGGTGAAGAAGTTCTGTGGTAAGACCTCTTCTACCGGGACTCCACGGCTGTTTCCGGTCATGTCCGGACTGTCCGCGAGCCTCCCCGGAACGCCTCTCCCGCGTCGTTAATGCACGGATACCCGATCCATTTTCGGTGAGATCACCTCAGTGTGCGCGGAAATGATCTTGGTACGCGCCTGGTACGCGGAAGCAGTCAGAACATGGCGCTTCGTGTCTGTTCTTGGCTACAAAGGGCGCACAACATTCGTAGCCTAGTATAGAAAAAGGCCGAAGTTGGACAGCATAATTCGCACGTAATCTCGAAGCGCCCCCAGCAGGATTCGAACCTGCGCACACGGCTCCGGAGGCCGATGCTCTATCCCCTGAGCTATGGGGGCTGCGCGACGTGGGAAAGGGTACCAGCCGCGAGCCCCTCGCGGACACTCAGCCGAGGACACGCGGCCGCACGAGGCGCGAGCAGAGGCCCCGAGACGCTACTCTCACGCTCGTGACGCAGGAACTGGGACGACGGGTACTCGTCGTGGACGACGACGAGGTGATCAGGCGGCTCATCGCGGTCAACCTTCAGCTCGAGGGCTTTGACGTGTCGATGGCCGTGGACGGACAGGATTGCCTGGACAAGGTGGTGGAGATCGCCCCGGATGTCATCACGCTGGATGTGATGATGCCGCGGCTTGACGGCTGGGAGACGGCGGTCCAGCTGCGCCGGTCACCGGATACCGCCCACATCAAGGTGGTGCTGATCAGCGCGCGCGCCCAGGAAGATGACAAGGCCCGCGGCAGCCGGGTTGGCGCCGACGCCTACCTGACCAAGCCCTTCGACCCGAACGAGATGATCCGGATCGTGCGCGAGCTGGCCGAATCCCAAGACGCCAGCTAGGTGATCACCGGCGAGCTGCGGCGGGCCCTCGCGGCCGCAGCCGGTAGCCGCGACGCTGACCCGCTGCTCCGCCCGGGGCCAGCCCCGGGAAGCTACACGTCCAGCTTGCCGTTCCGCCTGGCCGGCCCCGGTCATGACCCGCTTGCAGTAGCCGCTGACCTGGCCGCCCGGCTGGCCGGGGAACGCTGGATCGCGGCCGCTGAGCCCGCCGGGGCCGGCTACCTGACCGTCACCGTGACCCATGACGCCCTGGCTAACCTGGCGGTGCGGATCGCCCGCGCGGGCCCGTCCTGCGC
>JALYVS010000592.1 GCA_030853115.1 Actinomycetota bacterium | reverse complement strand
GGGCCGGCTGGCCGGCCTGGAGATCGCCGGCAAGCAGCAGGCCGGTGCCGAGCGGCGGCCGGTCGGGGATCGGCACCGGGCCCGCCTCGGCGATCGGCGCGAAGTCCCGGTCCCGCGCCGCGGCCGCGGCCGGATCGAGTACGCAGATGATCTTCCCGAGCTCGACGGAAAAGTCGATCTCCGCGCGGACCTGGGAGCCCCGCTCGTGGCCGTAGCCGTCCAGCAGGGTATCGGGCGCCCGCCCGGCTAGCACGAGGTCGAGCCGCCAGGCCAGGTTGGCCGCGTCCCGCAGGCCTGAGCACAGCCCCTGGCCCGCGAACGGCGGCATCTGGTGGGCGGCGTCGCCCGCCACCAGCAGCCGCCCGCGCCGCCAGCGCTCGACCAGGCGGGCTCCGAAGGTGTACAGCGCGTGCCGCTCCAGGACGGCGTTGGCCGGGGTCAGGCCCCAGGGCTCGAGCAGCCGCCAGGCCGTGGCGGACGAGCCGAAACTGTCCGGCGCATCGCCCGGCAGCCGCATGAACTCGAACCGGCGCCGGCCAGGCCCGCCGGACACCGCCGTGGTCGGCCGGGCCGGGTCGCAGACCTGGATGTTCAGCGGCGACCAGCGGACCAGCCCGGCCGGCGCGACGTCGACGATCAGCCACGCCGCCTGGTACTGCAGGTCGCTGACGTCCACGCCAGCCAGGGCCCGGATCCGGCTCTCGGCGCCGTCGCAGCCGATCACCCACCGCGCGCGAACCCGCACCCGGGCGCCGCCGGGGCCGTCAGCCTGCACGCAGAGGGTCGCACCGGTTTCCCCGTCACCGGTTTCCCCGTCACCGGTTTCCCCGGCGCGGCCCGGCCAGCCGGTGCGCTTGACCGGAGCTCCTACGGCGCCGGGCCCGACCTCCCGGACGTCATGCCCGGCCCGGACCCGTATCCGGGGCTGCCGGGCGACCGCCTCGGCCAGCAGCCGTTCCAGGTCCGGCTGGTGAAACATGCTGGAGGCGGGCCACCCGGACACAGCCGGAACCTCCGCAGCGCCGTCCAGCCACAGCAGCGGCGTGCCGGCGGCGTTGCGCCACAGATAACTGTCCATCACCTCGGTCTGCGAAGCCAGGTCGTCCATGATCCCGGCGTTCTGCAGGATGCGGGCGGCCTCGTGGTCGAGGTGGACCGCCCGGGGCCCGCCGTACGGGGCAGCCTGCCGCTCCAGGACCTCCACCCGCCAGCCCCGGCGGCCGAGCAGAAGGGCGAGCAGCATGCCCACTGGGCCGGCGCCGACGATGGCGATGTCCGCGTCGTCCGGCGGGGGAGTGGTCACAGGCGGCTGCCGCGGGCAACGAGCTCGGCGACGTCGATGGCGGCGGCCAGTAGCACGGCCCGGAACAGCCAGCGCGATCCGGGCTGCCGGGCCAGCAAGATCCCGGCCGTGATGACCGCGGCCACGCCGATCATGGCCGCCACCGCGCCCCAGCCTGGGCGACCGGGACCGAAGGACTCGATCACGGTCGCGGCCAGCAGCAGCACCACCGTAGCCGACACGCTGCGGGACCGGCCCAGCATGTGCGGCAGGCCCCGGACGCCCGCGGCCAGGTCGGCGGCCAGGTCAGGGACAGCGTTGACCAGATGTGCGCTGCAGCCGAGCAGGGCCGCCGCGGCCAGCGCCCACCAGGGCGGCCACGAAGCGTGCGGACCGCCCAGGGTCACGAAGGCGACCAGCAACGGGAACGACACGGCGTACGGGACGAAGGACGCGACGGTCGCTTTCAGCCGGGCGTTGTAGGCCCAGGCCAGCAGCACCGCCGCCAGGTGGGCGAGGCCGGCCCGCCATCCGGACAAGAACGACAGCGGCACGGCGGCGGCCAGCGCCGCCAGCGCGCACCGGGCTACGGTGCGAGGGGAGATGTCCCCGGCGGCCACCGGCTTGTCCGGACGCCCGGAGGCCGCGTCGCGGCCGGCGTCCAGCCAGTCATTGTGCCAGCCGACGGAAAGCTGCCCGGCCAGCACCGCGGCGCCCGCGGCCACCACTCCGGTCGCGTCGCGCCCGGTACCCACAGCCAGCGCCACCGCTAGGGCGGTGACCATAACCGTCGGCTCGGGGTGCGAAGCCCGGAGCAATGCCAGGGCCGAGCTGGCGCGGCGGACACCGGCCATCTCGATTTGCCTCTCCCCGCCCATGGCGCCAACCTATGCGATGACAAGATCAGGGCATGGCACCAGTACCCCGGGTCCGCAATGACCCGGCCCAGTATGACGATCTGGCCGGCCAGTGGTGGGATCCCCGCGGAACGTTCGCCATGCTGCACTGGCTGGCCCGGGCCCGCGCCGCCCTGGTCCCGCCCGCGGCCCGCCCGGCCGCGGTGCTCGTAGATATGGGCTGCGGCGCGGGCCTGCTCGCGCCCCATGTCGCAGGCCTCGGCTACCGCCTGATCGGCGTGGACCTGACCAGGTCCGCTTTGATGCAGGCGGCCGGGCACGGCGTTACCGCGGTCCAGGGCGACGCCACCGCGCTGCCGCTGGCGGATGGCTGCGCGGACGTCGTCTGCGCCGGCGAGATCCTCGAGCACGTGGTCGACCTGCGCGCCGCGGTACGCGAGGCGTGCCGGGTCCTGCGTCCGGGCGGGGTCCTGGTCGTTGACACCCTGGCCGCCACCTTCTTGGCCAAACTGCTGGTCATCACGGTGGCCGAGCGAATCCCGGGCGCCGCGCCCCCGGGCCTGCACGATCCGGCCCTGTTCGTCGACCGCAAGCTCCTGGTCGCGGAATGCGGCCGGCACGGGGTAAAGCTTCAGCTGACCGGACTGCGCCCGTCCGCCTGGTCGGTGCTGCGCTGGCTGCGCCGCCAGCAGGCGGACGTCACGATGGTTCGCACCTGGTCCACCGCGGTGCTCTTCCAAGGCCGCGGCATCAAGGACCCCACGCGGACCGCTTAAGCCGCTGAGCTCCCCGTCTTCGGGGATGGCGTAACACAGTCCTCCGGACGAAACTCCTATAACGGTTATTACTCGAGTGCGACGGCTCGAGCGCAGAGGAAAGGACACGGGCACCTATGACCAGCATGCTTCAGGACTCCCTGCTCGGGCCGGATACCAAGCCCGCGCTGATCGACGACTGCCAGGCGCTGATCGAGCACGAGGTCTCGGCGATGTCCGGGATCTCCGGGACCGCGGTCAAGCTCGCCTACAAGACGGTGAACAAGTTCGCGGCCGGTCACGTCCGCCACATGGTGGGGTCCCTGCTGCCGAAGATGGCGGAGGAGCTTCAGCCGTACTGGGCGGATTTCCGCGCC
>JALYVS010000591.1 GCA_030853115.1 Actinomycetota bacterium | reverse complement strand
CGGCAAGCTCATCGAGCGACCCGAAGACCAGTCACCTACAGACAGCGGACCATCGCTTATTGCAGCCGAGAACGAGATCCCCGAAGCTGCCTGAAAGATCTTGATCCACAGGTCTTGACAATAACTCAACCGTCGTCCATCTGGCTACACCTCCCTCCACCCAAATAGTTACACATCATGGCAGTTCTCGAGCCGAGGCTCGTCGGAGTACCCCTCAGAGACGCGTTCATCGCCGTGACGCCGCCCACGGTGCTGTGTTTGCTCAGCCTGAACCGCTCGCATTGAGCGTTCGGCGACAGCTGGGACCACGAACTCGTCATCGAGGCCCGTACCGACGCCGAGGCCGGCCAGGTCTACCCAGCGTGCATCGCCGGCGAAGGCGGCTGCCCGCCGGAGGACAGCGGCGGAACCTACGGCTTCTGGGAACTCAAGGAAGTCCTCGCCGGGCCGCCCGGCCCCGAACGTGACGAGATGCGCGAGTGGGCGGGCGACACGTATGACCCGCCCGCTTCGACCTGGCCGCCGCCAACGCGGCGGTAGCGGCCATCTGACCCGCGACGATGGGTAGCGGCCGAGCGGGGTCATGGATCTCGTCGCGCTTCGGCGACGCCGCGGCCTGACGGGCTGACCGGATGTGCGGTGAGCACCGGTCGGCCTGGATCGATCCGGCCGACGGCGACCGCGTCCTGCCCGAGATGCGGGAGTGGGCGGGCGACACGTACAACCCCGCCCGGCTTTGACCTGGCGGCCGCCAACGCTGCGGTAGCGGCCATCTGGCCCGCAGCCCGGTGGCAGCGGGCCCGGCGCCTTGTTAGCGTTTGGGCATGATCACGGCTGCGGAGGTACGCGCGGTGGCCTTGTCCCTGCCCCGTACCGAGGAACACCTGATCCGCGACTACATCAAGTTCCGCGTCGGCAAGATCGTTTACGCCTCGATCTCGCCCGACGAGCTCACGATGGGGTTTGGCTTCCCGAAAGAGCAGCGGGCCGCCCTTATCTCCAGCGAGCCGGGCAAGTTCGCCATGCCGCGCCTATCTGACCAGCGATTTCACTGGGTTCACGGCCGGATGACCGCACTCGGCCCTGATGAGATGCGAGAGCTGGTCATCGATGCCTGGCGCATGGTCGTCCCGAAGAAGGTCGTGGCGGCGTACCTGGGTGCCCGCGGTGCCGACGACGGCAGCGCGTTAGGCCGGGCAGGAATGGCCGCCGGGTGCACGTCCGTGATCGGGCGGGTCTCAGTTAAGGCGTCGCGCTGTGGTCGGGGCGGGCTGCTAGCGAAAGCAAGCAGGGACGCAGCAGCTGGATGATGTACGCCGGGTCGGCGGTGGCGAGTTCGCCGGATGTGATGAGGTGCCGGGAGACCGTGATGCCGAGGGTGATGGCGCTGATGATCGCGGCTCGCAGGTCTGCGTCATCGGCGGGGATGGCCTGGGCGATCTGCGCCTCGTAGCGGGCGATGCCGGTGCTGGCGGCGCTGGCGGCCTCGGGGTTGGTCAGCATCGAGCGCAGCAGGGCCAGCGACGCTACGGGCGTGCTGGCGAGCCGGTCTGCGAGCGAGGCGAGGATCTGCTCGATTGCCTCGGCCGGCGTCCCGCTGACCTCAGGTACGGGGGCGGCGTCGATCACTCGCCGGTACAGCTCCTGCTTGGACCCGAAGTAGTGCATGACCAGGCCCCCGTCGACTCCTGCGGCCGAGGCCACGGCGCGGATGGTGGCCCGGTCGTACCCGGCGCTGAAGAAGACCTGGGTCGCGGCGTCGAGGATGCGCCCTTCGGTGCGGCGGCGCTGCTCGGCGCGCGAACCGGGCCGGGGAGTGGTCATCGTTTCATTCTACGGGTGTTGACCGGAAGCTCATCTGGTTCTACGCTTGTTCAATGAACGTCCGTTGAACGAAACGAGTGAAGGGAACCGCCGCATGCCATCCCCCACGCCCGCCGATATCCTGGCCCGCCGCAGCCAGCTGATCCTGAACGGTGACGCCGACGGCTTCGCTGCCCTGTTCACGCCCGATGCGGTGATCGAGTCGTCCTTCGCGGGGCCGCCGGGCACGCCCGCGCGCCTGGAGGGCCGCGAGGCGATCCGCGAGTACTCACGGCTAGTCATGGCGTCGCCGCTGCGACTGGAGGACTTCGAGGTGACAGAGCTTTACCAGACCCAGGACCCGGAGGTGGTGATCACCGAGATGCGGGCGAAGGGAACCGTGACCACCACGGGCCGGCCGTTCACCACGACGTCCGTCCAGATCATCCGGATCCGGGAAGGTCGCATTGTGCACTCCCGCGACTTCGCCGATCCCCGGATCGCCGAAGACGCGATCGGGGACCTGCGGCCGGGAAGCTGACATGGGTCACGAGTTCGGTCAGGTCGACGTTGCGGAAGTCGGCACCGGTCAGGTAGACGTCCTCGAACCGCGCGCCGGTCAGGTTCTCGTGGGTGAAGTCAGTCACCCAGGCGGCCTGCCGCGAACACGTGCTGCCTGGCCAAGCGGGAGTGTTCCGGCGCGGAGTCAGGCCGGGCGTGCGGTCAGATGTCCTGTCGCTGATAAATCGGCCCTGTCTCACTGATTCCGGCCGTAAGGCCACGGCGCTCATCAGGTGCTCTCGAGTAGGTCGAGCAGGCGGCTCGCCAAGCGGGACCGTCGAGGAGCGGAACCTCACGGCCACCTTCCCCCAGGCGTACCCGGAATACAGATGCAGGACGAAGATGCTGATCCCGTTCCTGCTATAGGACCGGCTCCCGCCGGAAGAGCAGCCGGATGAGCATCTCCATCACCCTTTGGCGATATCGCGGCTAGTTGAGTTCGGTGATGACGGCGGGAGCTGTTGAGGTCGCCGTGCCCGCCGGCAGGTCTTTACCTAGGAGTCTGGTGCGCCGACAAGCCAGGATTCGGTTATAGGCGGGGCTGGCGGGCCGGCCGTCAGCCATGCGTGAAGAGCGCTGATGAGCGGGCCGGGATTCTTCCTGGACCTGGGGAAGGCCCGGACGCTGGTGAACAGCAGGCCGCAGTTCGGTTGGCCTGCCTGCAGGGCTCGCAACATAATCGGCCTGAAGTCCTTCACGTTCTCCGTGAGCAGCCATCGCTTTCCCGCAGTCGCCCAGGCGAATATCTCCTCGTCGGACTTTGAGCGCAGGTCAGGCCGGTCCGCGACGGCGATCACGTCGTGGCCGAGTTCGCGCAGTTCGGCCGCGATGGCGGGCGAGAACATCTCGTCCAGCAGAAGCCTGACGTCAGGCCCGCGGTAAGTATTCGGTGATTCCGTGGGATGGCATGGCGG
>JALYVS010000590.1 GCA_030853115.1 Actinomycetota bacterium | reverse complement strand
GGAGCGGGCCTGGAAGCTGGCCGGCGACACCGCACCCGGATCGGGCGGCGGCCTGGTCACCGTCGACATCGACGCGACGATCGTCACCTCCTGCTCACCTGCGCTTGCCACAGGTTCCTGAGGGCGGATTCCGGGGTCTGCCAGGGCCGATGCGTGTCCTGGGCGTGTCGTTGTTCTCAAGGCGTGGTCGCGGTCCGTAAGTTGGCACCTTCATTCCTGAGGGGGGGAGGAAGGTGGATGGCTCGAATTGGACTGCGGGTCGTGGGGGGCGGGGCGAGCGCGGCTGCCGGGCTGACCGGGCCAGCAGCGGATCCGGCCTGCTTCCAGGCGGAGTGCCTGCAGGCGTTTGAGGTCTCGCAGGTGGCGCGGGGGTTCAGCCAGGCAACGATCGGCAATTCGGCGGGCACGCTGGAGAGGTTCCTGGCTGCGTGTGGTTGTCCGGCGTGGGAGGTTACCCGGGAGGACATCGACCGGGTTGTCGCGGGGTTCGCGGCGCAGGGGCTGGCTGCGTCGACCCGCCGGGGTTACGTGCAGGCGTTCAAGGGTTTCCACGCGTTCCTGGTGGCGCGGAAGGCGGCGGAGATTGAGGCGGTATTCGGGGTCCGGCTGGCTGATCCGGTGGATGAGTTCAACGCCGCCCGCCACGTGGGCGCGGACTCCCCGTCGGCGTGCCCGCCGCCGGGCCCCGAGCGGATGGAGAGCTTTTTCGACTTCCTGAAGGAGCGGATTGCCTCCGCCCGCAAGTACGGGGTCGCTGGCCGGGACTATGCGCTGTTCCGGACGTTATACCTGGCCGGGCTGCGGGCCGAGGAGGCCGCGATGGTGGACCGGGCGGACGTGCATTTCGGCCGGGGGCCGTTCGGGAAGGTTCATGTGCGGTTCGGGAAGGGCGCGAAGACGTCCGGCCCGCGGCCACGGTGGGTGCCGATGCTGGATGGCCTCGACCTGATCCTGCGGTGGTACCTGGACGAGATACGCCCGCGCATGGGTGACGGGCCGGCCTTGTTCTGCGACGAGGGCGGCGGGCGGATGCACCGCGGGACGATCCGCAACCGGCTGGCCTGTCTCCTCGAGGCCGAGCAGGCAGCGGCGCAGGCACCAGGCCAGGGCTGCGAACCGCAGCTGGCCAGGTTCAGCCCGCACGGGCTGCGGCATGCGTGCGCCACGCACAACTATGAGCGGGGGGTGGACCTCGTCGCGATCCAGCAGATGCTCGGTCACTGGCACGTCGGCACGACGATGCGGTATGTGACCCCGTCGGCGACGTTCATCGAGGATGCTTACCGGCGGGCGGTGTCTGGCACCCTGGCCGGGCTGGAGGGAGACAGCCGGTGAAGATCAGCTGGCGGCTGCGGATGGCAGCGGCGCAGCGGGAGGTCTGGACCGGTGCCCAGCTGCGCCGGCTCCTGGCCGAGCGCGCCGGGCTGCACTTGTCGTCGGCGTCAGTGTCCGCGCTGCTGACCAGGCAGCCCGCGCAAGTGAAGCTGGAGACCCTCGCCGCGCTGTGCACGGCGCTGGAATGCGCGCCTGGCGAC
This sequence comes from Actinomycetota bacterium, assembly GCA_030853115.1. GTDB lineage: Bacteria > Actinomycetota > Actinomycetes > Streptosporangiales > Streptosporangiaceae > Palsa-504. Next base: position 1,749 of record JALYVS010000590.1, on the reverse strand, counting down.
CTGTTCGAGGTGGACACCACCCCGGTGGCCCGGGCAGCCGGGCCGCCGGCGCCCGCCAGGGCTGAGCCCAGGGCGGCTCGCGGCCGGTCGATGCCGCCGCTGTGAGCGGTTACCCGTCCTGCGCAGGCTGCGGCGCCCCGGTGAAGTTCCGTGACCGGGACCACTGCCATGCCTGCCACCGGAAGGCGGCCATGGCCGCGCTCAAGCGCTGCTGCCCGGGCTGCGGCCGCGTGCGGCTCCTGCGTCCTGCTGGCGTATGCGCCATCTGCGACCGGCCCGCCATGTCCAGGCCGTCGAAGACCATTATCTGCCGCCAGTGCGGGCAGCAGCGCCGTAACGCCGGCCATGGCCTGTGCAACCGGTGCAAGCTGGCCGACCCAGACTGGCCGTTCCGCTATGCCGTCTCGCTGGCAGCCCGCCTGCCCGTGGTCCCGCCCTGGTGGGATGATCTCGCCGCGTTCACCGCAGCCCGGTACCACCCCGGCGGCGCGGTCGCGATCCTGCGGCAGGCCGGCCGGATGCTGGCCGCCGACCCGGCCGCCTGCCCCCGGCAGCTCCTGGCCGGCTCCGCCCGGGAAGACGGGACCGCGGACGCCGCCGGGCGCGCCCTCACCGCATTCTTCGTCGGTCACGGGCTCGCCCTGCCCGGCGGCGAGGCCCTGCACCGTGCCGCCGCCCGGCGGGGCCGCTACCTCGATGCGATCCCGGCCCGGCTAACCGGCGCCGTCACCGCGTTCAGCGACGCCCAGCACGGCGAGCGGGACCGTGCCCGCCGGGCCGGGCGGCGCCCGCTCAGCGACATCACGCTGGAAGGCCGCCTGCGGATCCTGCGTGACCTGGCCCTGCACCTGGCCAGTTCCGGGCCGGTCACCAGCTGGGCGGAAGTCACCACCAGCGACCTGGAGGACTTCCTCGGCCGCCGGCCACGCAACCGCCACCAGGACATCTACGTGATGCGCCGCTTCTTCGCATTCGCCAGGCAGCGCAAGCTCATCCTCGCTGACCCGGCCAGGCCCCTGCGGCCCGGAACCCAGCCCGGATTCACCGGAACCGTGCTCGACGTCAGCACCCAGCGGTCATTGTTTCACCGCTGGACCAGCAGCACCGCCCACCCGCACGAGCGCCTGACCGGCCTGCTCACCCTCCTCCACGCCGCGACCAGCGCCCAGATCCGCGCGCTGGCCCTTGCCGGCATCGATCACCGGGCGCAGGCAGTCACCCTGGCCGGGCGGCCGTTCCCGACCCCGGCCGACCCGGCCACCTGGAGCGCCCTGCAAGCCTGCCTGGCCCACCGCGACCAGCTCGCCACGCTGAACCCGCACGTGATCGTCACACGCTTCACCAGAACCGGTGACGCCGCCGCTGACAGCTCCTACCTCACCCGCCGGCTCGGCCGGGCAGGCACCACGCCCTCCGCCTGCCGGCAGACCAGGATCGCCCAGCTCGTCAACGACCTCGACCCCAAGCTCACCGCAGCAGCGCTCGGCATGCACGACACCGGCCTGGTGCGCTACCTGGCAGACAACGTCGACCAGGACCGGCTCCACCGCACCGCACCCGCCTGACAAACCCGGGCACGGCAGGCCCCACCTTGCACACGTCCACGCGAACCTGTGCGGGTTGGAGAAAGAGCAGGCGATGCCCACCTGGAAGAGGACTTACGGCCATCACCCGCTGGCTGTCTTCGCTGATCACGGCCCGGCCGGTTCGGGCGAGCCGCTGGCCGTCGTGCTGAGGCCGGGGAACGCC
>JALYVS010000589.1:2841-3299 GCA_030853115.1 Actinomycetota bacterium | reverse complement strand
GGCCGGCCCGGTGCGCGTCCGGGGCGCCGCCGGACTGGGCCGGGACCGGCCGCCCCTGGTGGTCATTGGGCCTTCGCACGATACCGCCGCGGCGCTGGCCGCGGTGCCGGCCGCCGACGACGCCTTCGCCTTCGTCTGCACCGGGACCTGGGCGTTGGCCGGCCTCGAGCTCGCGGCCCCGGTTATCACCGGCGCGAGCCAGCAGGCAGGCTTTAGCAACGAGGCCGGCATCGACGGCACCACCCGGTTTCTGCGCAACGTGACCGGCTTCTGGCTGCTGCAGGAGTGCGTCCGCCAGTGGCAGTCCGACGGGCAGCACGTCGACCTGGACGAGCTGACCCGCGCGGCGGCCCGGCGGCCAGGGCAGCGGGCGCTCATCGACGTCCAGGATCCGGGCTTCGCGGCGTCCGGCCAGATGACCCAGCGGATCACCCGAGCCTGCCTGCGGACCAGCGGCG
>JALYVS010000589.1:0-2831 GCA_030853115.1 Actinomycetota bacterium | reverse complement strand
GTCCTGTCGGACGACGCGGGGATCCTGCGCTGCATCCTGGACAGCATGGCCGTGGCGATACGGCACGCGGTGCACGACGCGGTGCGGATCACCGGCCGGACGGTCCGCACCGTCCACATCGTCGGCGGTGGCGTCGCCAACTCGCTGTTCTGCCAGCTGGTCGCGGACGCCTGCGGCCTGCCCGCCGTGGCCGGCCCGACTGAGGCGGCCTCGTGGGGGAACGTGCTCGTGCAGGCCCGGGCCCTCGGCGTGACCGGCGGGTCGCTGCCGGAGTTGCGGTCGCTGGTCCGGCGCGGCGTCCACCTGGCCAGCTACCAGCCGGCCGGCCGGGAAGCAGCCTGGGTCCGGGCCGACGAGATCGTCCTCGGCAGCCGGAGCGGCTGAGGCACGGTAGGCATGACTGGGGGCGGACACCACTGCCGTTCGGCCAGATTCGGGTTGGGGCAGGATGGGAGCATGCCCGACCGCGATGAGCTCGACCTGCGCCCGGTGCGAGCCTTCCGGCCCGGCGGCGGCGTCGAGGTCAATGCGCTCGTATGGCCGGGCAGCGTGCCGGCCGTGGCCCAGCTGCTCCGGGAGGGGCTGGAGCTGCCGGCCGGACTGACCGTGCTGGTGGGCGAGAACGGGTCGGGGAAGTCGACGGTGGTCGAGACTCTGGCCGAGGCGTACGGGCTGAACCCGCAGGGAGGTTCGGCGCTGGCCGAGACGTTCCGCATCCGGGCAAGCGAGCCCGGCCTGGGATCGGAGCTGACCGTCGTACGGGGCCTCAAGCCGCGCTGGTCCTATTTCCTGCGCGCCGACACCATGAGCCAGCTCTTCACCTACCTGGAGGAGCACCCGGGCCGCGTGGCCGAACGGCTGCACGAGCTGAGCCACGGCGAGTCGTTCCTGGAGATCCTGCGCACCCGGGTGAACCAGCCCGGCTTCTACCTGATGGACGAGCCGGACGCGCCCCTTTCCTTCACCGCCTCGCTCGGGCTGGCCGCGCTGCTGCACGACCTGGTCGACGGCGGCAGCCAGGCGGTCGTCGCGACCCACTCCCCCATCGTCGCGGCGGTCCCCGGCGCGCACCTGCTTGAACTCGGCCCGTGGGGGATCCGCTCCGCGACGTGGGAGGACCTGAGCCTGGTGGTGGCCTGGCGCGGGTTCCTGCGCGACCCGCAGGCCTATTTCCGACACTTGTTCTGAGCGCGGGGCATTATGTCGGGGGCGGACCGTAGAATCGCGGCGTGGTCCTCACCCGAACGCCTGACACGCCTTCGGACGTCCTGCGCCGGGTATTCGGCTACTCCTCGTTCCGCGGCCAGCAGCAGGAGATCATCGAGCACGTCTGCGGCGGCGGGGACGCGGTCGCACTGATGCCGACCGGCAGCGGCAAGTCGCTGTGTTACCAGATCCCGGCGCTGGTCCGGGACGGCACCGGCGTGGTCATCTCGCCGCTGATCGCGCTGATGCAGGATCAGGTCGACGCGCTGACCGTGCTCGGCGTCCGGGCCGGGTTCCTGAACTCGACCCAGGACGCCGACGAGCGGCGCGGGGTCGAGTACGCCTTCATGGACGGCAAGCTCGACCTGCTCTACCTGGCGCCGGAGCGGTTGCGGGCCGAGTCCGCCCTCCGGCTGCTCGACCGGGGCGCGATCTCGCTGTTCGCCATCGACGAGGCGCACTGCGTGGCCCAGTGGGGCCACGACTTCCGGCCGGACTACCTGGGCCTGTCGGTGCTGCACGAGCGGTGGCCCACGGTGCCGCGGATCGCGGTGACGGCCACCGCGACCGAGCACACCCGGGCGGAGATCGCTACCCGGCTGGCGCTGGGCGAGGCCCGGCAGTTCGTGGCGAGCTTTGACCGGCCGAACATCCAGTACCGGATCGAGCCGAAGAACGAGCCGCGGCGCCAGCTGCTCAGGCTGCTGCGGACCGAGCATCCGGGCGACGCCGGCATCGTCTACTGCCTGTCCCGGGCCTCGGTGGAGAAGACCGCGGATTTCCTTTCCTCGGAAGGCTTGGTGGCGCTGCCTTACCACGCGGGGCTCGATTCGCGGACCCGGGCTTCGAACCAGGCCAGGTTCCTGCGCGAGGACGGGCTGATCATGGTGGCCACGATCGCGTTCGGGATGGGCATCGACAAGCCTGATGTCCGCTTCGTCGCGCACCTGGACCTGCCCAAGTCGGTCGAGGGGTATTACCAGGAAACCGGGCGAGCCGGCCGGGACGGGCAGCCGGCCACCGCGTGGCTGGCCTACGGGCTGTCGGACGTGGTGCAGCAGCGGCGGATGATCGACGATTCCGACGGTGACCTCGCGCACCGGCGGCGGCTTCTCGCGCACCTGGACGCGATGCTCGCATTGTGCGAGACGGCGAGCTGCCGGCGGACACAGATGCTGGCGTACTTCGGCGAGACCGGGACGGCCGCGTGCGGGAACTGCGATACCTGCCTGGTCCCGCCGCAGATGTGGGACGGGACGGTGGCGGCGCAGAAGCTGCTGTCGACGCTGGTGCGGCTGGGGCGGCTGGACGGCCCCTCGTTCGGCGCGGGCCAGCCGATCGACATCTTGCTGGGCAAGAAGACACCCCGGGTAGCGTCGTACCGGCATGACACGCTGCCGGTGTTCGGAATCGGGAGCGAGCTGACCGAAGGCGAGTGGCGCGGGGTGGCGCGGCAGCTGCTGGCCTCGGGGCTGTTGGCGGTCAAGGGCGAGCACGGGACGCTGGCGCTGACGGATCTGAGCGCGGAGGTGCTGCGCGGGGAGCGGCAGGTCATGCTGCGGCGGGACCCGCCGAAGGTGCCCGCGGCGCGGGGCGGGCGGGGCGCCGCGCCGGGAGCAGGTGCG
>JALYVS010000155.1 GCA_030853115.1 Actinomycetota bacterium | reverse complement strand
GCGCGGGCCTCGCGGTGGCCGCGGCGCCCGGACCCGGCGGCCTGGCCGGCCAGCCGGAACGCGACATCCTCGACCGTCACCCGGCGAGGCGGCTCGGGGGTGACGCGGCGCAGCATGTCCGACAGCTGCCGTTCCTCGGTGTTCACGACGTCACCCCTCCCGCCATCAGCTCAGCCAGTCCCGGCGTGTCCCGGAGCCGGGCCAGCGCCTTGAACGCATGAGATTTCACCGTGCCGACGGAGCAGCCCATCGCCTCGGCGGTCTGCGCCTCCGTCTGGTCGGCGAAGTAGCGCAGCACCACCACGGCGCGCTGCCTGGCGGGCAGCCGGTCCAGCGCCGTGATCAGCGCCTGACGGGCATCAACCTGGGCGAACACATCGCCGTAGGCCTGCGGCTCGGGCAGCCGCCCGGTCGCCACCTCGCCGGTCCAGCGCCGCTGGCGCCACCGCAGGTAGGTGTTCACCATGATCTTCCGTACGTAAATTTCGGGCGCATCCGGCCTGGTCAGGTTGTCCCATCGCGGCCAGGCCGCCGCCAGCGCGGTCTGCACGAGATCCTCGGCGCTCGCCCAGTCACCGGTCAGCAGCCAGCCGGAGCGCAGCAACGAATACGATCGCGCCTCGACGAAGTCACGGAACCCGTCCGGCTCAGACGGACGATCCTGCACGGGCAACACCCCCACCGTCCCTTCCAGACCATCACTCCTGCTCAGCGCGATCATGTGTAGTAAGAGACGCTGGCGGCCGGGAAGGTTTACTCGCGGAGCCGGCCGAGTTCGGCGGCGGTCCGGCGCTGCCTGGTCTCGGCCCGGTAAGAATGCCGCCTCGCCTCGGCCAGCAGCTGACGTGCGTCAGCGAGCTCGGCTTCCAGCCGCCGGACCGTATCTTCGGCGTCCTGCTCGGCCGCGTTGGCGGATTCGGCGGCTTGGTCGGCTTCAGCCACGGCCCGTTCGGCTAGCTGGACTTTTTCCTCACGGCGGCGGTCGCGCTCCGCCGCGGCCGCGGCCGACGTGGAGGCAGCCTCGGCCGTCGCGGAGGCGGCGGTGGCTCGGGGGTTCTGGGTGGCCGCGGCCGGGGCGGCTGCTCGGGCCGAGAGGGGTGACGTGGCAGAAGGGGAGGCTTTGGGTACCCGGGCGGCCCGGGGCGAGGGGGACGACGGGGGCGGGGCGGAGTCCTCTGGCGGGAAGGGAGCTAGGCCGAAGCCGGCCCAGTGTGCGGCGCGGACCAGGGTCCCCAGGTTCGCGGCCACCTCCGGGTCGGCGATGGCCGCGTCGAGGGTGGCGGTCACCTCCTCGCGCAGGGCGGCGGGCGGCGCGGGGAGCGCGGATACCTGCAGGGCCTGGCGGGTGAGTTCGTCGACCAGGCGGCCGCGGGCCGCGGTCAGCGCGCGGATCCGGGTGCCGTCCATAGACAGCTCGTCGCGGAGTTCGGCGGCCAGCGCCGCCAGCCGGGAGGCGACCTCCGGATCGGCGCGGACCAGGCAGTTCACCACCCAGGCCGAACGGGTCGGCTTGCGCAGCGCCGTGATCTGCTTAGCCGCGGCCGGCTCACCCGCGTCGCGGGCGGCGGCGGCGAGTTCCTGGCGGCGCCCGGTGAACTCGTCCGGGTCGGCCTCGTACAGCTCGGCCACCGCATCGGCCAGCAGGTCGCTCATAGAGGCAGGATAGGCAGCATGAATAACATCGTGCCATCAGGGCACGGCCACCTGCTGACCGCGCGGGGGAACGTGATGGCGTTCAAGGCCGTCGCCGCCCAGACCGGCGGGGATTTCTCGCTGATGGAGCGGACCGTGCCGCCGGGGGCCCGCACTCCCCCGGCGCACCGGCACGTGAACTGCTCCGAGGCCTTCTTCGTGCTCGACGGGACGATTACGTTCGAGCTGGACGGGGCCGAGCTGACCGGCGGGGCCGGTGACTTCCTGCTGGTGCCGCGGGGGGCGGCTCATACGTTCGGCAACCGGGGCGCCGAGCCGGCCCGGCTGCTCGTCCTGCACGCCCCGGCGATGGATGCCTACTTCGAGGAACTGCATCGGCTCTGGTCCTGCGATCAGCCGCCGTCGCGGGAGACCGAGCGCGAGCTGATGAGCAGGTACGGCATGGAGCCGGCCTGACTGCCTGGCCAAACGGCTCCGTTGGTGGCTCCGTAAAATGTCCGGGGGCCGACGTAGGGTGGGAAACTATGACGCCGCCCGCATCCGCCGAGCTCATCCCGGACACCTTTGAGCAGCACCGTCTGGAGCTGACCGGCTTCTGCTACCGGATGCTGGGCTCTGGCTTCGAAGCCGACGACGCCGTGCAGGAGACGATGCTGCGCGCCTGGCGTGCGGCGGACGGGTTCGAGGGACGCTCCAGCGTGCGGTCCTGGCTGTACCGCATCGCCACCAACATCTGCCTGGACATGCTGCGCGGCCGTCAGCGCCGGGCGCTGCCGATCGACCTCGGGCCGGCGTCACCGCCGGTCGAGGCGCTGCTCGGGGACTGGTACCCGGACGACGTCTGGATCACCCCGATGCCGGACGCCAAGGTAGTGCCGGAGCACGGCGACCCGGCCGACATCGCGGTGGCCCGCGACACGATCAGGCTGGCGTTCGTGACCGCGCTGCAGCACCTGCCGGCCAGGCAGCGGGCCACGCTGATCATGTGCGAAGTGCTGCGGATTCCGGCGGCCGAGGCCGCGGCCACGCTGGGTACCAGCGTGGCCGCCGTCAACAGCGCGCTGCAGCGGGCCCGGGCGACGCTGGCCGCCCTGCCTGAGGAGCAGCGCCCCGCCGCGGTGGACGCGGACCAGGCGGGCCTGCTGGCCAAGTACGTCGACGCGTTCCAGCGTTACGACATGGAACAGCTGGTCACGCTGCTGCACCACGACGTGCTGATGACGATGCCGCCGTACGCCATGTGGATCAGAGGCGCTCAGAACGTCTGCCGCTGGATGCTCGAGCCGACGCCGAGCCTGTGCCGCAACTCGGTCCTGGTGCCCGCCGGGCCGGTCAACGGGGTCCCGGCGTGGGCCCAGTACAAGCCGGATCCGGCGGGCGGACATATGCCCTGGGGGCTGCAGGTGCACGAGGTAGCGGGCGACCGGATCAGCAGGCTGACGTTCTTCCTGGACACCGAGCGGATCTTCCCGGCGTTCGGGCTGCCGCCGCACCTGGGGTGAGCGCGTCTGGTGATAACTGGCGGGCCTGACCCGGGGTGGCAGCTAGGTCGACCGGGTACCAGGTGGCGGGGTCGGCGGGGACGGGCTGGAAGTCGTAGCGCAGGCGGCCGTCCCGGCCTAGCGCGACCAGGCTGACCGAGGTGCTCCCCCACACCCGGCCGTCAGGGAGTTCCCGGCGGACGATGATCGCGCCAGATTCGGCCCTGGGTCCAGCGCTGACCCGTCCAGGGCCGGACAGGTCGGGTCTGGCGAGGGTGAGCCAGTCGCCCCAGGCGTCCAGGAGAGGGACGGCCGGGTCGCCGGAGGGCCTGGCGGCGGTGAACTTCGGGCCGAAGCGGACCGCCTTGGGGTCGCCGGGGACCGTCGCGGCGGGGGTCGTTGCGCTGGGGGCGGGCGGGTACGTGTGGCCGGCGTTGGTCAGGACGTGGGTGCCGGGGCCGAGCTCGGTGAGCGCGGCCCGCTGGCCGTCCCAGCCCAGCAGCAGGACCGCGGCGGGGTTGGCGCACACCAGGTAGAACGGGTCGTAGCGGGCCAAGGTGGCGGGGTCGTCGTGAAGTCTGCGCAGGGCCTGCGGCCCGTCGGCGGCCGCGAGCAGCGGGAGCTCGCCCCGGGACCGGCGGCTGCGCGGGGCGGATTCACCCCGGCCGTTCAGCAGGCACGCGACGCGCGGCAGGTCGGGGTGCACCGCGAGCCAGGTCCCGCCGGCTTGCTCGTCCCGTCCGCCGATCAGCGGTGACCCCGGCCAGTGCCGGGCCGGCGGCTGCCACGGGCGGCCGGTGAACTCGTCGCGGACGCCGAGCAGCAGCAACGGCACCTGGTCTTCTGGCGCCAGGCTGACCACCACGGTACACATCGCGTCTTGGAGTCTTTCATGCGCTGAACTTGGCGGGCCGGGTGAGCCACGGATCGCTCGGGAGGAAAGATGGGGGGATGACTGATGCCCCTGATCTGGTGACCTTGCTGTACCGCGCGGACTGGAGGCGGCTGAGCCTGGCCGCCGAGGTCAGCCGCACCGTCGATCGTGACCTGGACGCGCTGCGATCGGAGACAGGCGGGCCCGGAGCCGGCCCACCGCTCGGACCGAGCGGGCCGCGGGCCGGCTCCGGTGAGCGATCGCAGCCCACCGGGAACGAGTGGGAGGTGGCCACCGACCTGCAAGGGATCCAGACGAGCCGGTCCACGCTGCTGGTCGCGCCCGGCGGGCGTTACCGGCACCAGGGCGACGGCTTCGTCCGCGGCTGCGACGGGGACCGGAGCTGGCATGTCTTCGACGACGCCCCGGCGGCTGAGCGGGCCGGCCCTCGCAGGCCGCCGCTGAGCATGCTGCTGAGGCCCTCCTGGCTGCTTTCGGGGTTCACGCTGGAAATCCGCGAACCGGTGACGGCGGGCGGGCGGGAGGCGCTGCGGGTGACGGTGACGCCGCGGCGGAGCATCAGCGACGCGACGCGGCCAGGGCATCAGCCGCTGGACCGGGTCGAGGTCATCGTGGACGCGGAGCTGGGCATCCTGCTACGCCAGGAGGAGATCTTCGACGGCAAGCCGCTGAGCCTGACCGAGCTGGTGAGTGTCAGCCTGAACCCGGCCGGAGGCGGTGACGGCGCGCAGTTCCAGCCGCCGGCCGGCCGGGACGCCACGACGGAAGAGGAGGAACCGCCGCCTGCCCCCCGACCCGGCTGGGATCCGGCGAAGTTCGCGGCCGTCCTGGCCGGAAGCGCTCTCGGCGCGCTGGTGAAGTCCCGGCCACCTGACCCTTTCGCACAGGCCACCGGGGAAGAACCCGAGGCGGCGATGCCGGAAGAGGAGCCCGTCGCCCCGGACGGCTCGCCGGTCAGCAACGAGGTGCTGCACTTGCTGTTCGCCAGCGAGGGTCGCTGGGCGCCGCAGATCGCGGCCACGCTGCACCAGTGGCGAGATCTCCCCGCCATGCTCGCGGCAGTCCCGCCTCAAGTCCGCCAGGCGGGGTTGGGCGGGTTGCGCGCGGTTCTGGAAACGTTGGGCCAGCAGATATCCCGCCTCCCGGTCCACACAGCATCTCACCTGCGGATCGGCGGTCCGGACCGGTACCAGATCGATGTCGTCCTCGGCCCGGGCCAGGACGACACCACGACGACTGTCTGCGACGGGCAGCAGTGCTGGAGAGTCTTCGTCGACAAAGTAACGGTCGGGCCCGCGGCGCCGCTGCCCAGGGAGATCGCGGACCTGTTCGACGCGTCCTGGCTGCTGACCGCCCGGCTGACGGGCGGGACCGAGACCACGGTCGACGGCCGGCGCGGCTACCGCCTCGCCGTCGCTTCCGATGACCCGGGCCGGCCGGGGGCGCTTCCGCCGGACGAGGTGGTGGTGGACGCCGAGTTCGGCTGTCTGCTGCGCTGGATCTCGCGTTCGGGACCCCAGGTGGTGGCATGGTACGAACTGCGGGATGTCACCGCCTCCTTCGGTGCGGCCGGGAAGTTCCGGCCGGATATTGCGGTGGGCACGCCGGTAGTCGAGGAAGGCGAAGGCATTCCGCCAGGACCGGCCAGCATCTGGACGTTGGCGTCCGGGATCTTCGCCCGGCAGCCGGCCAAGGACGCGCGATCGGCGGTCCAGGACCTCGTCGACTTCATCCGGGGCGGGGCGGGGCGCTGAACCCGGGGCGGCCGGCCGCCGTGCTGGCCGGTCGCCGTGCTGGCCATGAGAAAGGTGAGTTGCTTAGAGCCATACACTGATGACGTGCCGGATATGGATCGGCCAGCGGAGCTGGCCGACGTCGGACGCCTAGCGAGCCGGCTGCTGAACCGGGCGGTAGAAGCCGCGCGGACCGAGGATAAGCCGCTTCGGCACCTGCTCCTTGGTCATCTAGGTCCCGACGCGTCTTTCCTGCCCACCGTATCGGCGACCTGGCCTTCGTACGAGCACGTCAACGTCCAGGTCGGCCTGGACGCCTGGCTGGCGGCGGGCAACGACGGCGACCGCCAGCACGACGTGTTCGGCATCACCGGAATCGGCATAATGCGCCATCTGGAGGTCGTCGGGATCGGCGATTTCCTGTCCGCGGGCGGCGGCCCGTTCGGCACGGCGGGGGTAGGCGGCGTGATGACCACCGCCCTGCCCTGCGGGCCTAACGGGGAGACCCGGGCGTGCGTGAGCCACGGCATCTACCTGGTCCACGACGGCGGGGCCCGGCTGGCCATCTTGTTGCAGCCCGTGTTGCGCGGCCCCAATCCCGAAGTGGTACTCCAGGTCTCCGGCGCCGATCCGGACCGGATCAAGGCGGTCCTCGGCGAGATCGAGCGGCTCGCCAGCGAGCGGAGCGTCTTCCGCGGCCAGGTGATCAGCTTCGGGCCCGAGGTCTTCGGCATGGGCCGCCAGGTGCCGATGAACTTCATGGAACGTCCCGCGGTGAGCCGCGACCAGGTCGTGCTGCCCGATGAGGTGCTGGCTAACATCGAGCGGCAGGTGCTCGGCGTCGGCAGGCATTCCGGCCGCCTGCTCGCGAGCGGGCAGCACCTCAAGCGCGGCGTGCTGCTGCACGGACCGCCGGGAACCGGCAAGACGCACACCGTGCGCTACCTGCTCGGTCAGCGGCCCGAGTCGACGGTGATCGTGATCTCCGGGCGGGCGCTCAGCCGGATCAGTGAGGCCTGCTCGGTGGCCCGGTCGCTGCAGCCGGCCATCGTCGTCGTCGAGGACGTAGACCTGATCGCCGAGCAGCGCGAAGCCCGGCCGGGTGAGCATCCGCTGCTGTTCCAGCTGCTCAACGAGATGGACGGGCTCAATTCCGCCGTCGACGTGACCTTCCTGCTCACCACCAACCGGGCCGACCTGCTGGAGCCGGCGCTGGCGGACCGTCCTGGCCGCGTCGACCTGGCCGCCGCGCTACCCCGGCCCGACGCGGACGCACGGCGCCAGCTGATCCGGCTGTACCAGGGCGACCTGGTGCTTGACCTGGCCGATCCGCAGGTGCTCATCGAGCGGACCGAGGGTGTCACCGCAGCCTTCCTGAAGGAGCTGCTTCGCAAGGCGGCCCTGCTGGCCTGCGAAGATGTCGCAGGCGAGGGACCTATCCAGGTGGCCGACGGGCACCTGATGACCGCGCTCGACCAGCTCCTGGACAGCCGCAATCAGCTCACCCGGGTACTTCTGGGGGGCGAGCAGCCGGGCGGTGAGCGTCCGGCGGGGGCGGGCAGCTGAGCGCTGGCGGGCGGCTGAGCGGTGGCGGTGTGCTAGCCGGGCGCCAGCCGGGCGGCCTGGGCGTTGAGATAGCGCTGCTGGGATAGATTCGTCGTTCGGCGGGCCGCCGCGAGGTAGGCAGCACGGGCCGCCACGCGGTCGCCGGCCATTTCCTGCAGGTGCGCGCGAACCGCGTGCCATCGGTGGTCGGCGGCGATCCGCTGGTCACCCTCGAGCTCCCCGAGCAGGGCGAGCCCGGCCTGAGGACCACGGGTCATGGCTACGGCGACGGTGTAGTTCAGGGTCACGACGGGGTTGTCGGATATCCGCATCAGCAGTTCATACAGCGCCGTGATCTGCGCCCAGTCGGTCGCCTCGGCGGTGGGCGCCTCGTCGTGGATCGCGGCGATCGCCGCCTGGATCTGGTAGGGGCCGGTCGGCCCGCGGGGCAGCGCCCCGGTGACGAGGTCCACGCCCTCGGTGATCAAGGCGGTGTCCCAGCGGCCCCGGTCCTGTTCGGCCATCGGGATCAGCTCGCCCTGCGGTCCGGTCCGGGCCACCCGGCGCGCGTCGGTAAGCAGCATGAGCGCGAGCAGCCCAGCCACCTCGCTGTCGCCCGGCAGCAGCTGGTGCATCATGCGGGCGAGCCGGATCGCCTCGGCGGCTAGCTCGATGCGCTGCAGGTGCGGTCCCGACGTGCTGACGTAGCCTTCGTTGAAGATCAGGTAGAGGACGTGGAGCACCGCCGCCAGCCGTTCCGCCCGTTGCGGGCCGGGAGGCATGGCGAAGGGGACGCGGCTGTCCTTGATCTGCTGCTTGGCCCGGCTGATCCGCCGGGTCATCGTCGGCTCGGGCACCAGGAAGGCCCGGGCAATCTGCGCGGTGGCCAGGCCGCCAACCGCCCGCAAGGTGAGCGCGATCTGCGAGGCGGCCGACAGCGCCGGATGACAGCACATGAACAGCAAGATGAGCGTATCGTCGGAGCCCGCGGCCGCGCTGTCCGCCGCGGGCGCCAGCCAGTCGTCGGGCAGCCGCCACTGGGCCAGGCGGTCCTCACGACGCTGCCGGGCTTGCTCGCTGCGCAGCATATCGGTCAGCCGGCGGGAGGCGACCGTGATCAGCCAGCCGCGCGGATTTTCCGGCCTGCCCTGTGCTGGCCATTGCCGTGCGGCCGCCAGGAGGGCCTCCTGGGTGGCGTCCTCAGCGGTGTCGAAGTGCCCGTAACGCCGCAGCACCGCGCCGAGGACCTGCGGCGCCAGCTGGCGCAGCAGGTCCTCGAGCTCGGGGCCGGACATGACGGAGATCAAAACTCCAGCTGCTCGCGTCCTTCGGCGACCGGCCGTACGTCGGCGAAAGCACGCGCGGTGACATGTGCGGGACCCGGTATCTTGGACAGCCGGGCGGCGATCTGCGTGGCCCGGTCAAAGCTGTCGCACTCTACGACCCAGTAACCGGCCAGGACTTCCTGGGTTTCGGCATACGGTCCGTCGGTCACGACCGGAGCACCGTCCTTGAGCCGCATCCTGCGGGCATGGACCGGAGCAGTCAGGCCCCGCGTCTCCACCAGTTCCCCGGATTCGGCCAGGTCGTCGTTGAACGACTCCATGAACGCGCCCATCGCGGCGAAGTCCCCCGCCGACCAGGCTGATCCGCCGTCGGGAGCGCGGCCCGCCATGGCGTCGTAGTCCTGCTGCGACCCGTAGGTCAAGATCATGTACTTCATGAGCTCTCCTTCTGCCGGCACCTCTACAGTGCCTCTCAGTAAGGACGTCGGCGCCAGCGTCCCACCCCGGACATCCCCCGGCACTGTCCGCACATTCTTTCCTGGCCGCTGTGGTCATATCTACCCGGCCGGCGCGACGCTGCCCAGGGTGCGATCGGTCGTCATGGTCAAGCCGGGGGCAATGCGGGAGGGCCCGGGGCCCGGTGCGGTATAAGAGACCGGTGAGCGATACCGGCCGTCGGGGTGACCGTGAACGCAGGACCTGAGCGCGTGGCCGTAGCGGGTGACTGGCACGGGAACAGCGCCTGGGCGACCCGGGCGATAGAGAAGATGTCCAGGCTGCTGCCGGAGAGCGGGCCGCGGATCATCGTGCACCTAGGCGACTTCGGCATCTGGCCCGGACCCGCCGGGCAGGCCTACCTATCCCGGCTCGAGGCCGCGCTCCAGGACGCCACCGCGGAGCTATGGTTCGTGGACGGTAACCACGAGGACTTCAGCCAGCTCGCCCGGCTCCGCCCGGGTCCGGACGGCGCGAGCAGGTCTGCGAACGGATCTGGCACCTGCCCCGCGGCCACCGCTGGCGCTGGGGCGAGCGGGACTGGCTCGCCCTCGGCGGCGCGGTCAGCCTCGACCGCGCGTACCGGACCCCCGGCACCGACTGGTGGCCCGACGAGGAGATCACCCTGCGCCAGGCCGCGGCGGTCATCGAAGCCGGACCCGCCGACGTGATGGTCACCCATGACTGCCCGGCCGGGATCGAGCACGAGTTCCCGCCGCTGCCGCCTTGGTGGTCAGCCGCCGACCTGCGCCGCAACGACACGCACCGCAGCATGCTTCGCGAGGTCGTGCTGGCGGTGCGGCCCCGCTGGCTGATGCACGGTCACCTGCACATCGACTACCAGCGCAGTGTCGACCTGGGCGGCGGCCCGCTGGAGGTAACCGGCCTGGACCGCGACGGTGCCCAGCGCGGCAACTGGGCCGTCCTGGAGGTGGCCAGCATGCGCTGGCTACGTTTTCAGGGCAGGCCCATCAGCAACGCCATCCGCGGCCTGACCGGCCCGGCGTAGCCTTGCTGGCCCGGGTAGCTTCGGGTAGGTGCCGGGAAGCCCGGTGCTCGCCGTGCGTACGATCATGCTCAGAGCACGGCGGGAGGAAGCAGGAGGAAACATGGACCTAGACCGGCGGCTGGACCCTGAGATCGCGGCGGGGCTGGCGGGGCTGCCCATCCTGGACCTAAGCGATATCCCGGCCGCCCGCGAGACCATGCTGGAACGGCGGGCCGTCGCGGCCGCCGATGCCGGGCCGAGCCCGGACGTGGTCCGGCAGGACCACCTGGTCCCCGGCCTGAACGGGGCTCCGGACGTACGGGTCCGCCACTACCGGCCGGCCCGCCAGTCCGGCCCGCTGCCGTGCCTGTACTGGATTCACGGCGGCGGCCATATCCTCGGCGAGGTCGGGCAGGACGACCTGGTCATGGATCAGATCGTGAACACGGTGGGCTGCGCGGCGGTGTCGGTCGACTGGCGGCGGGCACCCGAGCATCCGTTCCCGGCCGCCATGGACGATTGTTACGCCGGGCTGACGTGGACGCACCGGCAGGCGGCGGAGCTGGGCGTGGACCCGGAGCGGATCGCCGTCGGGGGCGCCAGCTCAGGAGGTGGCTCGGCAGCCGGGCTGGCCCTGCTGGCCCGGGACCTGGGCGAGGTGCCGGTGTGCTTCCAGCTGCTGATTTACCCGATGCTCGACGACCGGAACGTCACCCCGGCCAGCGTGACGCTGACCGATCCGCGGGTCTGGAACCGCGCCTCGAACCTGATCGGCTGGCGGGCCTACGTCGGCGATGCGGCCGGCACCGACCGCGTGTCCCCCTACGCTGCGCCCGCCCGCGCCACCGACCTGGCCGGACTGCCGCCCGCCTACCTGGCCGTAGGCGACCTGGACCTGTTCATCGACGAGGACATCGAGTACGCCCAGCGCCTGCAGCAGGCCGGCGTGCCCACCGAACTGCATGTCTACCCGGGCGGCAGCCACGCCTTCGAGTCCTACGCTCCCGCCGCCGCACTAGCCCAGCGTTTCGGCCGGGATCGTGACGAGGCCTTGCGGCGCGCGCTCCGGCTCCCGGAGGGGTAACCGGCGCAAGCAGCTGCACGACCGCGGTCAGAAGACCAGGATAGGAATCCTGCTGACCGGGCCTTGATTTATCGTTCTGGAGGTGGCGTATGCGAACCTGGGCCAGCAGGCTTCCGCTGGTCATCCTCGCGGTCATGACCACCGCTTTCCTGGCCCTCGGCGTGGCCGAGGCCTGGGCCGACTCCCCCACCTTCGACGAGCCGGTGTACGTGTCATCAGGAGCGGCCGCCGTCCTGCACCACGACGTGACCGTCAACGAGGAGCACCCTCCGCTGGCCAAGGTGCTGGCCGTGCTGCCGGTCCTGCTCACCCACCCGATCGTGCCAGGAAACGGGAGGTGGTCAGGCAACGACGAGTACAGCTACGGCGCGCGCTTCGTGGCCGCTCAGCTGGCGGCCGGAAAACTGCGGCAGGTCACGTTCGCCTCCCGGCTCGTGCCGCTGGCCGAGACGGCCGGCGTGGCGTTCGTGCTCTTTGCCATCGGCTCGGAACTATCCGGCGCGGTGGCGGGCGCGCTGGCCGGGCTGCTCTGGCTGGCCTCGCCGTTCGTGCTTGGCATCGGCCATCTCGACGGCACCGACATCCCGTTCACGCTCGGGGTAGCGCTGAGCGCGTGGGCCATGCTGCGCTGGCTGCGCTGGCGCGACACCAGGAGGCTGGCCTGGCTCGGGCTGGGCCTGGCCGCAACCGCCGAGACGCAGGTCACCGGTCTGCTGGTGGTCGCGGTCGGCCTGGTCGTGGTAGTGGTCGCCCAGTGGCGTGCCGGGGTCAAGGGCGCGCTGGCCCGGGCCGGGCTGGCCGCCCTGATCGTCTGGGCCGCGCTCTGGGCGGTCTACCTCGTCCTTGACCCCGCCTTGGTGCGGCAATTGCCGCTGCTGGTACCCCGGCCCTACCTCGACGGCATCAGCTATCTCGCCGTTCACGACGCCAGCGGCTCGGCCGCCTACATCGCGGGCATCGCCTACACCGGCGGCCGCTGGTGGTACTGGCCGCTCAGCTTGGCCATCAAGTGGCCCGAGGCAAGCCTGCTGCTGCTCATCGCCGGGGCCATCGGATGCCGGTGGCTGCCGCAGGACCCGCGCCGCCGGGCCGGAGCGGTCCTGGGCGCGCCCGCGATCTTGCTGACCGCCTTCACGCTGATCACGCCCAAGGACGTCGGCCTGCGCTACCTGTTTCCGGTGCTGGCCCTGGGCGCGGCGGCCGCGGGCTACGGGCTGGTCGCAGC
>JALYVS010000588.1 GCA_030853115.1 Actinomycetota bacterium | reverse complement strand
GCGTTTCGCAGCGCCTGGGCGGCGGCGTCCTCGTCCGGCGCCCACCACTGGGCGCCGTCGAACAGCGCCGCGGCCCACGAGACGCCGGACACGTCGGCCGCCTCGAGGCGTGCCGGGATCAGCTGAGCGACCTCGGCGTCCAGGTAAGCCAGGTACGCGGTGTGCCGCGGCGCGATGAGCCGCAGGCCGGCCGCGGCCGCCTCCGTCATGGGCAGGTCCCAGCCCTCCCCCCGCGACATGCTCCAGTAGTGGCTGGCCGCGGTGTACAGCCCGGGCATCTCCGCTTCGGGGAGCAGGCGGTCGGTGAACAGGACCGGGGCGGCCTGGCGCAGGCTGCGGCCGAGCGCCTGCTGCATAATCGCGAGCCGGCGGACCAGGTCGCTGCCGGCCGCACGGGAGGACAGGGACAGCTTGATGATCAAGATGGCGTCGTCGTCAGGCGACGTCGCGGTGATCCAGGTCCGGACCAGGCCCACCAGGTTCTTGCGCGGCTGAGGCTCGGAGACGTTCAGCACCCGCACCCGGTAATCAGCCACCGGCCGGCCGGCCGGACCGGCCAAGGCGAGCGGCGGCACACCGGGACCGAAGCGGTCTGCGTCCACCCCCAGGGGGCAGATCCGGATCCGGTCCGGCGGGTATCCCCCGGCTACCCACGCCTGCCGCGACGACTCGGTGGGCACGATGACCAGGTCGTGGGACCGCCCGTGGGCTACCCAGCCGGCTGGGACCGGACACGCCTCGAACATTGTGTAGTTGACCGTGAGCTGGCGGCCGTTGGTTACCACCTGGTGCGGCATGCAGAACTGGAGCACGGCCGCGGCCGGCACGGGCGCGCTCAGCTGCTCGAACCACGGGTCACGGGCGTCGGCGGGAAGCTTGACCAGATGCCAGTCGGGGAGGTCGGCCAGCTGAAGCCGGATGCCGCGGGCGGCCAGGTGCCGGGCGAACTCGCGCGTATGGTGGTCGTGGCCGGTGAGGCCGCGGAACGAGCCGCGGATAACTAGGGACGGGGGCTCCTGGGCGGCTCTCATCAGGCGATTCTGGCATCGAGCGGCGGCCGGCGGGCGGGTGTACCGGGAGGGGGCGTCGTGTCGGGGAGCTATGTCCTGATTCTCGCTGCCGGCGAAGAACGCAGCAGGATCCGGCCAAACGGTCTGCCCTCAGCCTCGACGGGCTGACGGCGATGCTGTCTAACATCGCGTTAGAACCAGGACGCGCGAGATCGGTAAAGGCTCAGGCCCGCAGGTCTCACCATGGCCAGGTGTATAAGGAGGAATCGCATGAATCAGCTGCTGAGGGTCCAGAACTTCAACGTCTCGCGGGACGGATTCGGCGCCGGTGAACACCAGAGCCTGGAGAGGCCGTTCGGCCACGCCGACCCTGCCGTGATGTTCGCCTGGGCTGGCGCCACGGCGAGCTGGCCGATGCGCACAGAGCCCGGCGGCAGCCGCGGCCTCGACGACTACCTCACCCGGGACTACCCCCGCAACATCGGCGCCGAGATCATGGGCCGCAACAAATTCGGCCCGCAGCGCGGACCCTGGCACGACCACGACTGGCGCGGCTGGTGGGGCGACGAGCCTCCGTTCCGCACCCCGGTATTCGTGCTGACCCACCACACACGCCCGTCGTTCACCCTGGCCGACACCACGTTCCACTTCGTCGACGCCGACCCTGCGTCGGTCCTCGACCTGGCCCGGGACGCCGCGCAGGGCAAGGACGTCCGGCTCGGCGGCGGGGCTGCCACCATCCGGCAATTTCTCGACGCCGGCCTCGTCGACACGATGCACGTGGCGGTCTCGCAGGCGGAGCTCGGATCCGGATCGCGGCTCTGGGAATCACCCGACGAGCTGCTTGACCAGTTCCACCTCGACGTCGTGCCCAGCCCGAGCGGCGTAACCCACCACCTGTTCTGGCGGTGACGCGGGTGGGGATCGAGGTACTGCCAGCCGCCGGGCGCTGGAATGACTTCGCGTCGTTCATGGTGCCGCGCAGGCCGGGCGGCCATGGATGCCTCTGCATGGCGTACCGCAATTCCAGCCTCGATATGCCCGGCCGGATCGCGCATATGCGCGCGCTATGCGCCAGCGAACCGGGCCCCGGCGTCCTGGCGTACATCGACAGCGAGGTGGCCGGCTGGTGCTCGGCCGCACCGAAGTCCACCTACCGCGCCCTGGTCAATTCCCGGACAATCCCGCACGTCCAAGACGAGGGCGCGTGGTCGGTGGTCTGTTTCGTGGTGCGGCCGGGGTTCCGGCGCCGCGGGCTTATGCACCATCTGCTCGATGGCGCGGTCGCGCACGCGCAGACGATGGGCGCGGCGGCGCTGGAAGGCTACCCAGTCGACCCCGGCAGCGAGCACATCGACCAGACCAGCGGGTATGTGGGCACGATCGCGTTGTTCGAGGCACACGGATTCAGGCGCGTCAGCGAGACCGCCAGCCGCCGCGGCGGCAAGCCCCGCTGGCTGGTCCGCCGCGAGCTTCCCTGACCGCCGCGATGGCGACACGAGCCAGGCCGGCAGCTACCGCCAGCCGCCGCTGAAGGCGAAGACCAGGTCCGCAGGCACCGGCCCGCGGCACCTTCGGGTTATGCGTCCCGGCGCGGCTCGTTCCGCAAAAGGGGCCGACCCCCGGCGCAGGCACGGGCGGGCGGGCCTGTCCGGTGAGGACCGCGATCCTCGGCGAGCCTCGGACAGGCAGGAGAAGCCATGATCAGCAATCCGAACGCCCGTTCTGGTCACCGCGGCCACCCCCAAATCGATCACGGCTGGCGTCCAGGTCGGCGGGTACGCCTGACGCAATCGGGGACGACGCCCTGTCTGCGGCATTGTGCGGGTGATTATTGTTAAGTGGTCATGATGCCTGGGTGTTGTCTATCTGGTTGGGGAGCTGGGCGTAGAGGGCTTCGACTTTCTCGGTGACGGCGAAGTACTCCTGCGTCCTGCCCGAGGCGGTAGTACGTGCTTCGAGGCTTAGTTCAGAACCCACAGGGCGATGGTGCCACCACTGTGATACGGCCTACATGAGTAACTAATCCAGGAGTGGTCAGCCAGGCCTTGCTGACCCTCGGCTCTGCAGTCCTGTCCCGCCGTACCCCCGCTGAACACATCAAAGAGCTTCCAGCTCGCGGCGAACGCGGCCGGTCCAGAGATCAGGAGTCCCAGGCTTATGATGGCAGCGACACTAACCGGGAGTTATTGTCAAGACCTGTGGATCAAGATCTTTCAGGCAGCTTCGGGGATCTCGTTCTCGGCTGCAATAAGCGATGGTCCGCTGTCTGTAGGTGACTGGTCTTCGGGTCGCTCGATGAG
>JALYVS010000587.1 GCA_030853115.1 Actinomycetota bacterium | reverse complement strand
CAGCTGGATCTTTCCGCTGGCCCTGGGCGTGACGGAGCGGGCTCTGGTCGAGCTCAAAACCGGGCGCCGGACGGTATGGCAGGCGGCCCTGACGCCGCTATCCCCGCTCGCGGCGGCACCCATCATCGCCTTGTCCCTGCGGGGCCAACGGCGCTGGAAGGGACGGGTCTACCCGTGAGGAGAACCTGCTCGTGAGCCTGCCGGCGCCTCCCACCCAGTTCGGGGTCGGTCATCTGGGTCGCTGGGGGCGTGATCCGCTGGGCCTGATCGAGGAAGGTGCCCGCCTAGGACCGGTATTCGGACTGCGGCTATGGCGCCGAACGATCCTGGGTTACTCGCCCGCCTGGAATCGCTTCGTGCTCAGCGACCTGAAGACCTTCCGCAGCAAAGGCAGCATGAGCGGCCTGACCCCCTACCTCAGCGCAGGGGTGGTCCAGCTGGATGCGCCGGAACATCAGCAACGCCGCCAGGAGCTCAACCCGGCGTTCACGCGTCGCGCCATCGACGCTCTGAGCAGCCAGATCAGCGAAGTAGTGGAGCGATCTCTGCCTGCCGGGGCCTTTGACGCCGTGACGTGGTCGGCGTCCTTGATGCGCGAGATCCTCGGGGTCACGTTCCTCGGCGGCCAGGTCGCCCCGCGATTGCTGGCCGACTTCCTGCGTCCTCTGGACCGCGCGCTGCCGGCCCCGTTCATCCGGCGGCCGGTCCTGTTTCATCGCATGAACCGGGTCATGGGGCACCGGATCGCGCAGGCGCCCGCGGGAACGCTGGCGGCGGCCTTTCGCGGCCTGCCCAACGGGGTGGAGGAGATGCGGGTCGCCCTGAGCGCGGGTTATGACACCACCGCGCATACCCTGGCATGGCTGCTCGGTCACGTCGCCCAGCAACCCGAGTTCCTGGCCGCGGAAAGCCGGCCGGCGGTCATCGACGAGGTGCTCCGGCTCTACCCGGCCGGATGGATAGGCAGCCGGCGGTGCGCGGCGGACACCGAGTTCGACGGCATCCGCATTCGGCGCGGAACCCTCGTCCTGTACAGCCCCTACCTCACCCACCGCGACCCGCGGCTGTGGACCGATCCGCTGAGCTTTCGGCCGGAGCGTTTCGCTGACCCCATCCCATCGTGGGGTTTCATCCCTTTTGCCGCCGGGGAGCGGACCTGCCTGGGCCGGTCCTTTGCCCGCCTGGTGCTCAGCACCGTCCTGGACGCCATCGCCGGGGCCGAGCTGCGCTTCACCGCCGGGAATCTGCGCCCCCGCGCGGGCATCACGCTCACTCCGGCTGAACCGGTAGAGCTGGTGCTGCGCCGGTGATGAAAGACCCCGCCGCCACCCGGGCCAGCACCTGGATCGGCGCAATCGCGGCGATCATCGCGGCGGCGTGCTACAGCTCGTTCCTGCTCAGCCCGTGGACCCACGCAGCTCGATCGGCCGGCGGCGGTTTCATCAGCGAGCTCGAAGCGCCTGGCCAGCCCTTCGCGTGGCTGTACCGTACGTCCGACGTCCTGGCCGGCCTGGGTGTCATCGCCGCCGCCTGGGCGGTCCGCCGGCTCATCGCCGGCCGCCGCTGGTCGGTGCTCGCCGTTGTCCTCATGGTTCTCGCCGGAGCAAGCTCTATTCTCGACGCAGCCACCAGCATGCAATGCGATCCGAACGCCAGCGCCCGGTGCGCGCAAGGCGAGCACACCGCACTCGGGCTCCTAGGCCAGCTGGTTAACGTGCATACCGACTCCGGCCTGCTGGGCTTTCTCGGCGGCGCGGCCGGCGCCAGCATCCTCGGTGTCGTGATCGCGGACCGCTGGCCAGGATGGGGCCGCGTGCAGATCGCCCTCGGGATCGGTATCGCCAGTTGCGGCCTAGCGGACATCGGCCTGCTGCTGGCGAGCAGCGACATCGGATGGGCCGAACGCATCCGGGTACTCCTCACCTCCGGATGGTTCCTGGTCGTAGGCCTTTTTCTGCTCCATGATCACATCGTCAGCCGGCCAGGCACCGCGGAAACGCTGTAAGCTCTCTTAGTGCGTCGTTAATACTATTCCGATAGTCATTCAACCTCACACTCCGAGGTGACATGAAAGACAATTCACCCGGCCGGACAATCAAGACAGCAATCTTTGTTGACTTTGATAATATTTTTAGCGGACTCTCCGCTATGGATGCAACCGCGGCCGAGTCATTTGCTACAGATCCAGGGCGCCTGCTGGCTTGACTCGAATATGGCAAGGATCTAGATGGGCCGTTCCGGCGGCGTTTCCTATTGAAGGCTTGCTATATCAATCCAGATGCCTTCAGGCGGTACCGCAGCCTTTTCGTGAGCGCGGGATTCCGGGTCATCGACTGCCCGTCGCTAACACAGAAGGGAAAGAGCGCCGCTGACATTCACCTGGTCCTGGATGTGGTGGACACTCTCGAACACAAGACGCGGTTCGAGGAGTTCATCATTTGCTCGTCAGACGCCGACTTCACGCCGCTTATGGTGAAGCTGCGCGCACATGACCGACGCACCGTCATGGTCGCCGCCGGGCCGGCCGCGGCCGCCTACCAGTCTGTATGCGACGAAACCGTCACCTCTATCCAGATCGTAGAGGCCTTCGCCGAGACGCTGCCGCCTCGGGTGGCGGCCGGCCATCCGCCACTCGAGGCGGGTCAGGAAGCGAAAAATCCGGCCGAGACGCCCCTGCCACCCTCGCTGGATGACGAGCAGATCAAAACGGCGGCCAGCGCCGTCCGCAGCGCGGTGGAGGCGGCTAATGGTGCGCTCCGGGGAGCCACCGCCGCTTCGGCGGCGATCCGCGTGGTGCCGCACATCGCGGGTGCCCGCTGGGGTCATCGTGATGGCTTTGCCGGGTTCGTTTCTCACTACCTGCCCGGCTTGACCGTGGTGCGCACAGACTCTGGCGGCTGGCTGATCGATCCCCTCCGGCATTCGGCGGAGGACTTCCGGAAGGACTCCCTCCCCGGCGATCTTCCGGCTCGGGTCTCGCGGGTTACCAAAGTTCCCCGGTTGAGCAGCGAAGAGTACGCGACCTTGCTGGAAGAGCTCTCCGCTCTAAGCAGCCAGCCCCCGTCATTGAACCGCATGGGCGCGGAAATCCGCGAACGAGCCGCCGCTAAAGGAGTAGCGGTCCCGCGCTCAGCGGCCAACTTCGTCATCCAGGGCCTGATCTATTCCGGGGCCGATCCGCGGAACGGCGAGCGGTCGAGTAGCCGGGGGGAGTCTCACCCCCCGGCTCTCACAGAACCGTGCTTAACAGTCTCCCGTTACACGGCTCTTCTCATTTGATCCTTCAGAACGTGGATATCCAGGCCCAGTGAGCAAAC
>JALYVS010000154.1 GCA_030853115.1 Actinomycetota bacterium | reverse complement strand
ATGCCCAGGTCCTGCCGGGCCCTGCGGACCTGCCCGGCGCGCGGCTGACCGACCTGGTGGCGACCATGGACCGGCTGCGCCAGGATTGCCCCTGGGACGCCCGGCAGACCCACGCGTCGCTCGCGCCGCACCTGATCGAGGAGCCCTACGAGGCCCTGGAGGCTCTCGAATCCGGGGATGAGCAGGCTTTGTGCGAAGAACTCGGCGATGTGCTGCTGCAGGTCGTGTTTCACGCGCGCATCGCCGCTGAACGTGACGATGGCACCTCGTTCACCATCGACGACGTCGCGGACGGAATCGTCGCCAAGCTGGTGCGGCGCCATCCGCATGTGTTCGCCGGCCTGGCGGTCTCCGGTGCCGATGAGGTCACGCGCAACTGGGACGACATCAAGCGGGAAGAGAAGGAAGAGAAAAGGGCTCAGGCCGAACGACGCGGGCTTGACGTGTCCCGGCAAGCGGATCCTTCCGCGCTGGACGGCGTACCGTTCGGGCAGCCCGCCCTGGCGCTGGCCGCGCAGCTCCAGCGCCGGGCGGCCCGGGCCGGGGTACCCGAGGAGCTGACTGAGCTAGACGCCGGGGCTGATCCCGGTGAACCGGGCTCCTGGGGCCCGGACATTGGCGGCCCGGACATCGGCCGCGAGCTCTTCCGGCTGGTCGCCCGGGCCCGCGCCGCCGGCCTGGATCCCGAGCTGGAACTGCGCGCCGCCGCGCGCCGCTACCTGGACCTGGTGCGCCACTGGGAACGCGGTACCGCACCGGCCTGAGATATCCCGGCCACGGGACCAGTGGGTCTGAACCGACGTAGTTCGGATACTGAAGTAAGGTCCTGGTGGAGAGTCACAGGACCAACGTCGAGCCTCTCGTAGCTGGTGGGGAGGGATGGCATGACCCGTCGGGCAACCGGATCCGTGGTCCTCGCAGCCGCGGCACTGGCGGTGTCCCTGTCCGCGTGCAACGGCGCCAGCACGCAGACGTCCAGTGCTCCGGCTACGCAGCGGGCAGACCCGTCCGTGTCCGCTCCGGCCGGATCGGGCGACTTCACCTCATGGCCCGCGCAGGTTTACTCGCCCTACTACGAGACCTGGATCAACAGGAGCCTCCCGGTCGCTGGCCTCGCAATCGGGGGCGCATTACTTCAACTTCGGTTTCCTCCAGGCACCCGCCGCCGGTTCTTGCACGCTGAGCTGGGATGGTTCACAGTTGGCTGATTCCCCGGCGTACCAGTCCGAGATCGGCCAGCTCAAGCAGGGGGGCGGCAACGTCGCGCTCACCTTCGGGGGCCAGAGCGCGGGCAGCAACGGCACCGAAATCGCCGACTCATGCACTAACGTCAGCGCGATCGCGGCCGATTATGAGGCGGTTATCAACACCTACCATGTCATCCGGCTTGACATGGACGTAGAGCTCAACGCCCTGAACGACTCGGCGGGTATCGAGCGGCGGAACAAGGCGATCGCGATGACGGAGGCCTGGGCCGCCCGTCATGGCCGCTCACTCCAGATTCAGTACACGCTGCCGGTCCAGCCGTCCGGGCTCCAGCCGAACGCCCTCGCCGTCCTGCAGAACGCGGTCCAGGAAGGCGCCAAGGTGAGCTGGTCAATATCATGGCCTTCGACTATTACGACTTGTCGGGCGCGGTGGACATGGGCGGCTCGGCGATCGACGCGGCGACCAACGTAAACAGCCAGCTCGCCACCGTGTACCCGAAGAAGTCGCGACAGGAGCTTTACGCGATGCAGGGAATCACGTTCCTGCTCGGCCTGCTGTCCATCTGGGCGATTCAGCGGGATAACGGCGGCTGTCAGGGATCAGTCGACAGCAACTCGTGCTCTGGCATATCCCAGGGCAGCTGGGCCTTCAGCCACCTGGTCGAATCGTTCACCTCTTGAGCACCGGCGGTGCCCTGCTAGCCGCCTGGCCTCCGGCGGCAAGACCCTCCACCAGCTGCGCCGCTTCCGGCTGGCCACCTCGGCGAGGACGGCTGGTCAGCGCCCATGCTCATGGCCATGTCCGGCCCCGAGAACCTCCGCACCCTCGGCATCTACGTCAACCCCAGCGCCGACGCCGTCGCCGACGCGCTCGCCCGCCAGGACCCCGGTCGACCCGGCGGTAAGCAACGGAAGGAAACCCTCCACGATGGCCGACACCACGGCCCCCGAGAAGCGCCAGCCGGAGGCGTACGCGACTGAGGAGATGACCGCGCTCCTCAACGAGTGGGCGCGTCGTCGGCTCCTACCCGGCTGCCCAGCTGTCAGGGCTGCATGAATCACCCGGTAACAGGCTCGCGTCACCGGGCGTTTCGGCTGGCTGCCAGTTCACTGCGAGGTTGTCGCGCCTGCCGATCTTCTCCAGGCGGGCGGTGAGCAGGTCCTGGAGGCTTTTCAGGTCTTCGTCGTTACCGGCTTCGGCGCGCAGCATGAGTGTGCCCGGGGCGGCGTGCATGGTCCACTGGCCCCCGTTCAGGGTGACGGTCCCGTCTGTTTCGGTCCAGTCAGCGTGCTCTATCTGCGGGGGCTCGCCGCCGCCGGCGTGGCTGCGGGGCCGGTGCAGCCGGCTTTTGCCCATCTTGCTGGCGTGCTGGCACAGCTGGGTGAGGTACCGGCCGGGGTTCCCGGTCCAGATGGTGGCTTGTGATGCGGGCATGGCGTTCCTTGGCTGGTTGCGGGTGCCTTGCGTGGGGGAGGGTCAGGCGTCTCGCCGGGTGATCAGCATGAGCCCGGCGGCCAGGGCGGCTGCGGTGTAGAGGCAGAACACGCCGAGCCCGGCCCAGGGCTGCAGCGTGCCCGCCTGATGATGGATGGCGATGACGGCCTCGCCGGCGTTCATCGGCAGGTAGCCGCCGGTCTTGTCCTGCCAGGACTGCGGCAGCAGGCTGGCCAGCAGCGTGGGCACGAAGAGCAGGCCGAGCAGGGTGGCGATGGCGCCGGCGCTGGAGCGGAGGGTAGCGCCGAGGCCGAGGCCGAGCAGGCCCAGGGCGGTCAGGTACAGTCCGGCCCCGGCGACCGCGCGGAGCACGCCGGGGTCGCCCAGCGAGGTCCGCATCGGGTCGTCCGCGGGCAGCAGCGCCTGGAAGGCGTAGTAGGCGGCGAAGCACGAGACGGTCGCGGTGACCAGGGCGGCCGCAGTGAGCACAGCGGCCTTGG
The DNA here is from genome assembly GCA_030853115.1 of Actinomycetota bacterium. Taxonomy (GTDB): domain Bacteria; phylum Actinomycetota; class Actinomycetes; order Streptosporangiales; family Streptosporangiaceae; genus Palsa-504. The sequence continues at coordinate 9,283 of JALYVS010000154.1, read as the reverse complement.
CCGCGAGCAGCAGGCGGCGCTGCGGCACGGCGGCGAGAGTTGCGTGGATCATGCCGGTGCCGTACTCGCTGGTGACGGTGAGCGCCCCGAGGACCCCGATGGCGACCTGGGACAGGTGCAGCCCGCCCAGGCTGACCCGGACCGAGTCGATGTCCGCCTTCTGCTGGGCGCTCATGTGGCCGGGCAGGACGACGGCCAGCAGCGCGGCCACCGCCACGTTGGACACCGCTACCGCGGCCAGTGCCCAGTAGGTGGAGCGGACCGTGGCGAGCTTGCGAGCCTCGGACTTCAGCACGTCGGCGTGGCGGCGCAGCGGGCTGTAGCCGGGGCGGGCGGGCGCGGCGATGGGCACGGCGGACCTCATTTCCCGGCCGGGGCGAACGGCCCGGCGGTGCTGCGGTAGTCGGCGGAGTCCTGGGTGAGCTGCATGTACCTGTCCTCCAGGGACGCCTGCCGGGCGGACAACTCGGTCAGCGCGAGCCCGGCGGCGCGGGCGGCCTCGCCGACCGCCTCACTGGTAATGCCGGTGATCGTGAGGGTGTCGCCGTCGGCACCTGCGACGGTGGCGCCTCGGGCGCGCAGGGCCGCGGCGAGCTGCGCGGCCTGGGGCGAGCGGGCGCGCACCGCGCCACCGTCGCCGGCCAGGAACTCGTCCATGGCGGCCTGCGTGATGAGGCGGCCACGGCCGATGATGACCAGCCGGTCGGCAGTCAGCGCCATCTCGCTCATCAGGTGACTGGACAGCAGGATGGCGCGGCCCTCGGCGGCCAGAGACTTCAGCAGGGCACGGATCCACGCGACGCCCTCGGGGTCCAGGCCGTTGACCGGCTCGTCCAGCATCAGCACAGGCGGGTCGCCGAGCAGCGCGGCAGCGATGCCCAGCCGCTGGCCCATGCCGAGCGAGAACCCGCCGGCCCGCTTGCGGGCGGCGCTGCGCAGGCCGACCAGGTCCAGGACCTGATCGACCCGGGCGGCGCTGATCCCGTTGCTGTCGGCCAGGCACAGCAGGTGGCTGCGGGCGCTGCGCCCGCCGTGGAACGCCCTGGCCTCCAGCATCGCCCCCGCCACGGTCAGCGGGCGCCGGTAGGAGGCATAGGGCCTGCCGCCGATCGTCACCGCCCCGGAGGTCGGCGCGTCCAGGCCCAGGATCAGCCGCATCGTGGTGGACTTCCCCGCCCCGTTCGGGCCAAGGAACCCGGTCACCTGGCCGGGCGGCACGGTGAACGACAGGCCGTCCACCGCCGTGGTGCTGCCGTAGCGCTTGGTCAGCGCGGCTGCCTCGATCATCGGAGGGCTCCCGTTCTCGGTCGCATGCGCCCTAGCCGTTGGTGCTCGCGCCGACGACACCGGTGACGTGCAAGGCGATCATCAGCGCCAGCGCGAGCACCACGACGGCGATCACTAGCACGGCCCTCCGGCGCGGCCGGGCCGCGGCCGGACCGCCGGAGCCTGTGCCCGGGGCGTCGCTGATGTCGGGATGGCGGGGCTGCTCGGCCATGTCGGTGTCCTGTTCTTCCGGGGAGGCCTGCCTGGTCTCTGATGGCACAGTTTTATCGAGACACTTTGTCACTGTCAACTCGCAATGCCAATGTTAGGACGTGATGTATGCTAGGCCGGTGCCGAAGCTGTGGAGCCAGACGATCGAGGAGCACCGCCGGGCCGTGCACGACGCGGCCCTGGACACGACCGCGGCCCTGGTCGCCGGGCACGGCCTGGCGTCGGTGACGATGTCGCGGATCGCCGCCGAGACCGGCATCGGCCGCGCGACCCTGTATAAGTACTTTCCCGACGTCGAGGCGATCCTGGCCGCCTGGCACGCCCGCCACGTCGCCCGCCACCTCGAGCACCTCGCTGCCGTCCGGGACCATGCCGCAGGCAGCCCGGCCGCACGGCTGGAAGCCGTCCTCGCCGCCTACGCGCAGATCACCCACCAGCGGCCCCAGGGCACCGAGATCGCCTCCCTGGTGCACCGCGGGGAGCCCATGGCCCAGGCCGAGCAGCAGCTGCTCGGCTTCGTCAGCGACCTCATCACCGCCGCGGCGCAGGCGGGCGAGCTGCGCGGCGACGCCGCGCCCGGCGAGCTGGCCAGCTACTGCCTGCACGCCCTCAACGCCGCCGCCGGCCTCCCGTCACAAGCCGCGGTCCGCCGCCTGGTCGCCGTCACGATGGCCGGGCTGCGTCTCCCGGTATGACTTGGCCCCGGGAAGACGCCCGGTACCAGGCGGGCCTAGGCCGACCGTCCGCCGCTGCCACGGCATGCCCGGCACCGGAAAGGTGACCGGCTTGCCGGCCGCACGGCGGAGGCGCGCGGCGTCGTCACCGCCGCTACTATCAGGCCTCCGGCGAAATACCCTATGGGGGTATAGTATCCTGAGATTGTAAACGGCACGCGCCAGGAGCCGCCGGGAACTGCTTGTGAGGCTGTCCCGCGCCGGGTTGCCTGGCTGCGGCACAGGGTAGGCCGGCCGGACCGCGCTCGTCGCCCGTGAACCCGCCGGCCTACGGCGGGAAACGAAAGGCCACGCGCGGACCACACCCGGCCCTGCTGACAGGGACCGGTAGCACTCATGCACGTTCTGGACACGATCGGCCGGAGCCTGGCCGACGGCGGCGGCATGTTCTGGCAGACGCTATGGGCGCTGGTGCTGGGCTTCGGCCTGTCCGGCGTGGTCCAGGCGTTCGTCTCCCGGGCGGAGATGCAGCGGGCGCTCGGCGACCGCCGGCCCGCCACCATCGCCCGCGCGGGCTTCTTCGGGGCGATCTCGTCGTCCTGCTCCTACGCCGCCTCGGCGCTCGCCAAGACGCTCTTCGCCCGGGGCGCCGACTTCACCGCCGCGCAGGCATTCATGTTCGCCTCCACCAACCTGGTGGCCGAGCTCGGCATCATGCTGTGGCTGCTGATCGGATGGCAGTTCGCGGCAGCCGAATTCACCGGCGGGGCGCTGATGATAGCCCTGCTCACCCTGGTGCTGCCGCGGGTGGTCAGCCCAGGCGAGCAGGAAGCAGCCCGCGCCGCGCTCGCCGGCGGGACTGCCGGGGACGCCAGCGGCGCCTACGCCGGGCACGGCGACACGGAGCCAGGGCACGAGCCCGGCTCATGGCGCGCCAGGATCCGGTCGCTCGCCGGCTGGTCGGAGGCCGCCGGATACACGATCAGCGACCTGACCATGCTGCGCAAGGAACTGGTCACCGGGTTCATCGTGGCGGGCTTCGCCGACGCCGCCGTCCCGGTCAGCTTCTGGCGGTCGCTGTTCCTGACCGGGCACGGGTTCTGGTCGGTGGCCGAGAACGTGGTCCTCGGCCCGTTCCTGGCGGTCATCAGCTTCGTCTGCTCCATCGGCAACGTCCCGCTCGCCGCTGCGCTGTGGACCGGGGGGATCACCTTCGGCGGCACGATCGCGTTCGTGTTCGCCGACCTCATCACGCTGCCGCTGCTGTTGATCTACCGCCGCTACTACGGCACCCGGCTGACCCTCAAGCTGCTCGCGGTGTTCTGGGCCACGATGAGCGCCGCCGGCCTGGTCACCGAGTACCTGTTCACCTGGGCCGGTATCGCCCCCGGGGCCGGGCCCAGGCACGCCGTGACCGGGCAGGACGTGTGGGGCTGGAACTACACCGCCTTCCTGAACATCGCCGCCCTCGCCGCGTTCGCCGGGCTGTACTGGCTCAACCGCAACCGTGAGCGGCTCGGCGGCGGCGCCGGGTACGCCAAGGACCCGGTCTGCGGGATGCAGGTCACGACCGCCCACGCGCCGGCCACGGCCAGCTTCGCCGGCACTGCCTACTACTTCTGCTCCGACCACTGCCAGCACAAGTTCACCGCCAGCCCCGACCGCTACGCCGGCGGGGGCCTGGCCGCACCCGCCCAGGACACGGCGCAGGCCGTGGCCGTCACGGGCCAGGCCACCGGCAGCGTGACCGACCCGGTGTGCGGGATGACCGTCGACCCGGCAACCGCCGCAGCCCGCGCCCGCTATGCCGGGCAGGAGTACTACTTCTGCAGCGAGGGCTGCGCCCGGCACTTCACGGCGGACCCGCTCGCCGCGCTGACCAATGCACCCGACCCGGTGTGCGGGATGACAGTCCGAGTGGCCGACGCGCAGTTCACCGCCCGGCACGACGGCGTCCGCTACATCTTCTGCGGACCAGGCTGCAGAGAGCGCTTCACCGCCGGCGCGGCCGAGCCGGCCCGCCGCCACTGAACCCCCCTGCCTACGGCAATGCCCCCCGGCATTTTGCCCGGCTGGTTCGCCGGGCGCCGCCACGTGATCGCAGGTGCACCCGGGACGCTGTGGTGGATGTGCTGCAACAAGGTTCTGCGGGCATCCTGGGGCTATGAGCCACCCGCACGCCCCCGGCCATGATCACGCCCACGAGAACGAGCACGAGCATTTTGGTACAGGCCTGACGGCCCGGGTGCGGCACGTGCTGCGCCCGCACTCGCATGAGGCCGCCGACCAGGTGGACGCGGCGATGGCGGCCAGCGCGGAGGGCATGCGGACGCTGTGGATCACCCTGGCCGTGCTGGGGGTGACCGCGCTGGTCCAGGCGGCCGTGACCGTCCTGTCGGGGTCGGTGGCGCTGCTGGGCGACACCCTGCACAACGCCGCCGACGCGCTGACCGCCGTGCCGCTGGGGGTCGCGTTCGTGCTGGGCCGCCGCCCGCCGACTCGCCGCTACACCTACGGGTACGGTCGGGCCGAGGACCTGGCCGGGATCGTCATCGTGCTGGTCATCGCGGCGTCCTCGGCGCTGGCGGCCTATGAGGCGATCGCCCGCCTGCTGCACCCGCGGCACGTGACCGACCTCCTCGCGGTCGCCGCCGCCGCGCTGGCCGGCTTCGCCGGCAACGAGCTGGCGGCCAGGTACCGCATCCGCACCGGACGCAAGATCGGCTCGGCGGCGCTGGTCGCAGACGGGCTCCACGCCCGCACCGACGGGTTCACTTCCCTGGCCGTGCTCCTGGGGGCAGGCGGGGTCGCGCTCGGCTGGAACTGGGCCGACCCGGCCGTCGGGCTGCTCATCACTGTCGCGATCCTGGCCGTGCTGCGCCAGGCGGCCCGCGAGATTTACCGGCGGCTGATGGACGCCGTCGACCCCGCGCTCGTCGACCAGGCCGAGCGCTCCCTGCGCGCGACTGACGGGGTAGCGGGCATCGGCTCGGTCCGGCTGCGCTGGATCGGCCACCAGCTCCGCGCCGAATGCGAGATAGCCGTCGCCGCCGGCATCAGCGCCTCGCAGGCTCACCAGGTCACGGTGAACGCCGAGCATGACCTGCTGCACGCCATCCCGCGGCTGACCGCCGCGCTCGTCCACGCCGACCCCGAGTCACCCGGCACCGACTCGCACCACCTGCTGGCCGGCCACCACCAGGCTCCCGCCGCAGCCGCCGCCTCGCCGGATCAGCACTAAGCGCGGGCGTTTAGCCTCCGCGGTCCCCGCCCTCGCCCTCGGCGTCCGGGCCGCGCAGCGCCCAGATCCCGCCTCCCAGGTTCGGTGCCTGCGTATAAACGGTGAGAGATGCCGTCACGGTCCCGGCGGGTACCAGACCTCAGCGCAGCGAGCCAGCCCTGTTCGGCTACGCCGCGCACGGCGGCCTGTCCGGCTTGCTGTCCGGTGGCCCGCTGCCCGAACCGGTCCGTGTCGCCGTCCCGCCGGTCACCCGGAGGTAACCAGGACGGGTGACGCGACGGGTCTACGTACGGGCATTCCGAGCCCAGGGCGAGTAACTCGCCAGGTCAGCCGGTCAGTCAGCCGCTACTTTGCCCTTGGCCGTAGCTATAGGAGTCATGGGTTCTCCGCAAGTTCAGCCGGACTGAAGGTTCCTCACGGCGAACTCGCGGTGATAGCGGTCATCAGGGCCGGAATTACGTCGGGTTCGCTATCCGGGCTGGGATTCACTTGCACTGTCCGGCGGCACGGCGGATCGCGGCGGTGACTCTGGCGGTCAAGGCCCGGGATGGCGTCGCGGAGGCTGACGGGGTGGCCGGCGGCGAGGCTGGCCGCGATGCGCTGCTCCCCGCCGGATGCGGGCAGGCGGCCGCCGTCGAGTGCGGCGATGACCGCGTCCCAGTCGATCCACGCCATCGGGGTGCCGTCGCTGATGCAGGCAGCGGCCTCGACATGGCAGAGGAAATCGTCGCGTTTATTAACCGTCAGACTTGTCACCGGGGCTGTGACCGGGTACTTCACGTCACGAACATGTGTGGGACGGGACGGCGTGAGTTAGCCTTGGCCTGGACGCGGGTCTCAGGCGAGCCGCCAGGCGAGGAGCCCTTCGGCGCCTTCGGTCTGGGTGAAGCCCGCGGTCACCAGTTCACGCTCGAGCACCTTCCATGGCGGGCGGTAGGCGTAGCCGGTGATCTCTTCTTCGCTGATGACCTTGTCGCCTTCGGTGATCCGGTGCAGGTAACGAGCACGGCATGCCTCTCCGTCGGTGTCGAGGATCTCCGACAAGGCTGCGTAGGTGTGCCGGCCCACCTGGCGCGAGACGAGTTCCTTCAGCGGGCGAGGTGCTGGCGGGCCGCCATCGCGCCAGGTGAAGACCAGCAGGCCGGCAGTTTCCAGCGACGCTGCAAGCACCGGCCAGAGCCGCTTGCGGTAGTCCGGCTCCAGGGCATACATCACGTTGATCATCACGACGGCTTCGACTGGTTCGTCGAGTGTCACGCTCAGCGCGTCGCAGGGGAGCACGGTCACCCGGTCGAGCAGCTCCGGTCGCGAGCTCAGCCGGGACAGCAGTATTCCGCGCATTCCGGCCGAGGGTTCCAGCGCGAAGATCTCAGCGGGTGTCCACTCGGCCAGTGACGTGGTGATCAGCCCCGTTCCAGCGCCGATTTCCAGGATGCTGCGACGCACCCCGGTCAGGAGCGGGGGCAGGCTCTCGCGGATCTTGGGCACGTGCCCGTTCTCGGCGAACAGGTCGTAGAACGGGAGGGAGATGAAGTCTGCCACGGCGGGCAACTCTACGCTTCGCGGCTTCGGGGCCTTCGTCGTGTCACTGCTCGTCCGGGATGAAGACGCCTTCGCCGTCGGTGGCGCCCAGGAGGAACCGGAATCTGCTGAAGTCACCGGCCAGCGATTCGGGTCCTGCGCCTTTGACCTCGAAGCCGAGGCGGTCGGTGCCGAGGAAGCGGACCAGAGACGGGGCGAGGCAGGCGTGCTCAGCCTTCATCCAGCGGGCGAGGAAGTCCAGCAGCCGCTCGCGTTCCATGGCGTCGGTCATGTCGAGGGTCACGTGCATGGCGGGGCCTCCTGCTGGCCTCGGGAAGTGGCGGCGAGGAGCCCAGCCTCGAGGTCGGCCCGCTGCGGCCTGGTCGGGGTGGATGCCCGCGGCTGCAGCGCGCAGCGCGGCTCTGAGCTGGCTGGTCACTCGCGTTCTCCCGTGGGTTGTTGCTCGAGCTCGTCGCTGAGGATCTGCTCGGCGATGGTCGCGTAGCGCAGGGCGGTGGCGTGGTCGAGGTTGAAGACCAGTGAAATGTGCAGCGGGTCGGGCCCGGCGGTAAGCGCCTCGTGCAGGATCCGGTCAGCCCGGATCTGGTCGATGCTGAATCCGCTGTCTCCCAGGGAGAAACGCACGAACTCGTGGCAGACCGGCCCGGTGCCGAGGGCGGTTCTCCTGCTGATGAGGACGTGCGGGTTCGGGCTGTGGGGCCAGGTAGCGCGCCGGTGGCCGAGCCAGGCCCGCATTGCCCGGTAAGTCAGGTCGCCTAGCCGCTGGTCGTGGCCGCCCAGGGTGATCCGCCGGTTCGGCAGGTCGGCGTTGTCAAGCTTCAGGCGCCGGATCGTGCCTGATCGCGCGGCGTGCTCTGCGGCCAGGGCGACGGCTAGCCGTTCCGCCGGGCGGCCGGCGAGGTCCTCGATAGCGCGGATCTCGCCGTCCGTCATCGGCCTCATCGCGGGATCGATCGGCGGGGTCCTGACCCCCGCGGTCGGGTCGGTGAATACCAGCCCGTTCCGCTTCGCGAAGCGGAACAGCGACCGCAGTGCGTCAGCTGTTTTCCTGCGCGGGTAGCCGGACATCGGCTCGAGCGCAGTGTAGATGCCGGCCGGGGTGACTTCCCGGAGGTGGTCGTAGGTGCGCCCCCACTCCTGCAGGATCGGGCGCGCTGCTGCGGAGTAGGCGTAGATCGTGGCCTGGGACCGTGGCCTCGCGCGAGGGCCGCCGTCGAGCAGCACCAGCAGCCACCGGCGCGCCGGTCCGGCGAACCCTGGTGCCAGCTCGCCGGTGACGCGCTCGATCAGGGCCCGGACTGCCGGCGCCGAGTCGTCGCGGAGCAGCCCGAGGTCTCCGAGCACTTCCGCCAGCCGGGGCCTGGACACATCCCGGTGCGGCCGGTCGCGGACCTCGCTCATCGGCACCCTGGCGCCGGAGGGGAGATCGCGGAGCACCGTGGCGAGGCCGTCGAGCACGCCACGGAGCGTCGTCCGGCTCCAGCCCCTGGCCTCGGCGAGTTGCTGGGCGTGCCGGGCCGCAGCAGCCAGGGCCGGGTCTTCGGCGGCCAGTGCCTCGTGCCGCCATGGCTTCGGGACCGGATCGCCGTTCCGGCCCCGCCAGTACTATGCCCGCGCCCGGCAGTTGTTGTTGCAGTACCTGCGGTCACGGCGGCTGGCAGCTGGCAGCGGCGCCTGGCAGTAAACGCAGTTCATCGCGGTGGAAGCGTCCTCCCGGACTGGCCGCGCGGGACCGCCGCCGGCCGGACGGTGCCGTCCGCGGCCGCCTTGTCTCCTGCTGCCGGCTGAGGCGCGGAGACGGTGCCGGGCTCCGGGATGAGCAGCTCCTCGACTCCGCAGCCGAGGACGGCGCAGAGGCCACGGCCAGCAGCGCGGCGGCCAGGGTCAGCCGCGGCGACCGGCGGATGGCCGCGTCGTCGGCCGTCACCTCGACCAGGTAGGCGATCTGCCGCGCGGCGGCCGCGAAGAACCGCACGCCCGGGAACGCGCGTTCCAGCGCGGCGGCGAGCCTGAGCACCAGGTGGTGCCGTCCGGACAGGTGCGCCCGCTCATGCGCCAGGACGGCGTCCAGCTGGCCGCCATCCAGCCGGGCCAGCGCCCCGGTGGTGAGCACGATCCGGCGCCGGCCCGGCAGGCAGTACACCGCCGGACGGTCAGCATCGATGATGGTCACATCGGCGGCGTGCCCCGGCCGGCCCAGCACGGCCAGGGCATCATCGTGGAGGGCGCCGCGGCGGCTGGCAGCCGCCTGCGCCGACCCGAAACACCACGCCAACCGGCCTAGCACCACGGCGACCAGCACCCCGGCGGCGGCCCCGGCCGCCGCCCC
>JALYVS010000586.1 GCA_030853115.1 Actinomycetota bacterium | reverse complement strand
CGCGAGGACCGCGACCGCGGACGCGAGGACCGCGACCGCGGACGCGAGGACCGCGACCGCGGACACCGCGGACGCGAGCTGGTCCGGCGGATCCGCGCTGGTGGTGCCGGCCGACGTGACCTCGGCGGCGTCGGTGGCCGCGCTCTTCGGGGCCGTCGATGACCGCTGGGGCCGGCTTGACCTGCTGGTGAATAACGCCGGCGTGTTCGGGCCCCCGGCCGGGGTGGACGAGCTCGAGCTGGCCGACTGGCAGCAGGTGGTCGACACCAACCTCACCGGTTCCTTCCTGTGCGCCCAGCACGCGGTGCGGATGATGAAGGCCCAGGCGCCGCCGGGCGGCCGGATCATCAACAACGGCTCGATATCCGCGCACACGCCGCGACCGGACAGCGTCGCCTACACCGCCACCAAGCACGCCATCACCGGGCTGACCAAATCCATTTCGCTGGACGGCCGGAGGTTCGGCATCGCCTGCGGGCAGATCGACATCGGCAACGCGGCCACCGAGCTGACCGAGCGGTTCAGCCGCGGCGTGCGCCAGGCCAACGGCACCGTGGCCGCCGAGCCCACCTTCGACTCCCGGCACGTGGCCGACGCCGTGCTCTACATGGCGTCGCTGCCGCTCGACGCTAACGTCCAGTTCCTGACCATCACCGCGACCACGATGCCCTACATCGGCCGGGGCTGAAAATGTTCACGGTCGCCGAACGGGACGGCCTGCGTGCGGCACTGATCTCGGCCGCCCGCGCGGACGAGCGCATTACCGGCGTCGCGCTGACCGGCTCCGCCTCAGGCGGCTCCGGCTCGGGCGGCTCCGGCCTGATCGACGGCGAGGACCGCTGGTCCGACATCGACCTGGCGTTCGGCTTCGCGGCGGGTACCGACCTAGGCGAGGCGATCGACGAGTGGACCGCGGTGATGTACGCCCGGCACGGCGCCGTGCATCACCTGGACATCATCAGCGGGGGCGCCACCTACCGGGTTTTCCTGCTCGCCAGCACCCTGCAGGTCGACCTGGCGTTCGCGCCGGAGGCCGAGTTCGGCGCCACCGCCCCGACGTTCCGGCTGCTGTCCGGGAAGGCGGTGCCGCGAGTCCAGACCGCGCCGCCGGATGCGGCCGAGCTGATCGGCCTGGCGTGGCTCTACGGGCTGCACGCCCGGTCGAGCATTGCGCGCGGCCGTCTCTGGCAGGCCGAATACATGGTCAGCGGCGTCCGCGATCGTGTCCTCGCGCTGGCCTGCCTGCGGCACGGGCTGCCCGCCGTGCAGGGACGGGGCATCGACCGGCTGCCGCCCGGGGTCACCGGGCCGCTGGCCGGCGCGCTGGTGCGGACCCTGGAGGGCGCCGAACTGGCCCGCGCTTTCCTGGTCGCGACCGAAGCCCTGCTGACCGAGATCGGCCAGGTCGATGCCGCTCTCGCCGGCCACCTCGCTGGCACCCTGCGCGAGCTCGCCCGACCGGTGTTACCGGTCAGGAACGGCCCGGCCTGACCGCGGTGAACGCACAGCGCTCGGGGTGGGCCGACCGTCACCATCACGCCGGCCGGGCCCGGCAATTGAATCCGCCTGAGGCTTAGAGCATGCTTGCAGGTGGGGCCGTCAGGGTCCCGGCTGCCGCAGCGGCGCGGACTGGAGGATGCTGTGACCGATCTTGGTGCTCTGCTCGAACAGGCGGCGGCCGGCCAGCCGGATCGCATCGCGCTGCGGATGGACGATCTCGTGCTGACTTACGCTCAGCTGCGCGAGGCGGCCGCGCGGATGAGCACGCTGCTGACCTCCGCCGGAATCGAGCCCGGGGACCGGGTCGGGATCATGCTGCCGAACGTCCCGGCGTTCCCGATCGCGTTCTACGGTGCGCTGGCCGCGGGCGCGGTCGTGGTACCGATGAACCCGCTGCTCAAGAGTCGTGAGGTCGGCTACTACCTGACCGACTCCGGGGCCAAGGTGGTACTGGCCTGGCAAACCGCGGCCGGCGAGGCCGCCAAGGGCGCCGCCGACGCCGGAGCCCAGGCGATCACCGTCTTGACCCCCGACGCCGCCGACCTGCTCGCCGACCACGCCCCGGCGGCCGGACGGTCCGGCCGCGGCGACGACGATGACGCGGTCATCTTGTACACCTCGGGCACGACCGGCAAGCCCAAGGGCGCCGAGCTCACCCACGCCAACCTGGTCCGCAACGCGGAGCTGACCGCGCGGACGCTGCTGAAGAACGACCCAGACGACGTGATGATGGGATGCCTGCCGCTGTTCCATGTGTTCGGCTTGACCTGCGGGCTGAACGCGACCATGGCGATCGGCGGCACGCTGACGCTGCTGCCCAGGTTCGAGCCGGCCAAGGCGCTGGAGATCATCCAGCGGGACGCGGTGACGATCTTCGAAGGCGTGCCGACCATGTACGCCGCCATCTTGCACCTCCCGGACGCCGATCCCGCGATGGCCGCGACGCTGCGGGTGTGCGCCTCCGGCGGCGCCTCGATGCCGGTGGAGATCATGCGCGGCTTCGAGGAGAAGTTCGGCTGCACGATCCTGGAGGGTTACGGGCTGTCCGAGACGTCCCCGGTCGCGTCGTTCAACCACCCGGACGCCGAGCGCAAGCCAGGCTCGATCGGCTTCCCGGTCGAAGGCGTGCAGATGCGGCTGATCGACGAGGCGGGCCAGACCGTGCCCGAGGGGGAGATCGGCGAGATCGCCGTCCGCGGCCACAACGTGATGAAGGGCTACTGGGGCAACCCCGAGGCCACCGCCGAGGCGATCACGGACGAGTGGTTCCGCACCGGCGACCTGGCCAAGGTGGATTCCGACGGTTACTACTACATCGTCGACCGCAAGAAAGACCTGATCATCAGGGGCGGCTACAACGTGTACCCGCGAGAGATCGAAGAGGTCCTGTACGAGCACGCCGACGTCGCCGAGGTCGCCGTGATCGGGATCCGGCACGCCGAACTCGGCGAGGAGGTCGGCGCGGCCGTGGCGCTGAAACCCGACGCCACCGCGACGCCGGAGGAACTGCGCGCGTTCGCCAAGGACAAGGTCGCGGCGTACAAGTATCCGCGGCAGGTCTGGCTGGTAGAATCGCTGCCCAAGGGACCCACCGGGAAAATCTTGCGCCGCGAGGTGCATGCGCCGGAGAAAGCCGGATGAGCGGAGACCGGGTGACCGGATCTCCGCAGGACGCCGGCGCGCAGGATCCGGGCGCGCAGGATCCGGGCGGGGCAGCGGGGCCCCTTGACCTGCTGCTGACCGACGCCGCGCTCGGCGTCGTGCGCCGGTTCCGGCCCGATGGCTCGCTGCTGCGGCTGGGCGCCGCGCTGGGCCGCCGGCCCAGGC
>JALYVS010000585.1 GCA_030853115.1 Actinomycetota bacterium | reverse complement strand
TGAAGATCAGGTCGTTCGCGCGGAGCATGTCGAAGGTCCCGGCCATCTGGCTTGCCTCCAGGACGCCCTTGGCCGCCATCTGCTGCTCCAGCCGGGCCACGGTCTTCTCATCGGTGAACGCGCCCAGGACCCCGGGTTCGCTGTAGTCCAGCAGGGTGTTCAGCAGCGTGACCGACCCGATCCGGTCGTCGCCCTTCTGGGCCAGGTAGGCGGCGAGCATGGCGGTCAGCGCGCCGCCCAGGCACAGCCCGACGATGTCGATCGTGGCCGCGCCGGTGATCTCGGCGATCACGTCGAGCGCTTCGCGCGGCCCGTGGACGAGGTAGTCATCCAGGGTGACGCCGCTCATCGAGGCTTCGGGGTTGCGGTAGGAGATCGCGAACGCGGTCCGCTGATGCTGGACGGCCCATTCCAGGAAGCTGCGGCCCGGGGCCAGGTCCATCACGTAGTACTTGTTGATCCACGGCGGGCTGGCCAGCACCGGGATCGCGCGGACCTGTGGGGTCTGCGGGGCGTACTGGATGAGTTCCATCAGCTCGTTGCGGAACACGACCTTTCCCGCGGTGGCGGCGAGGTTCTCGCCGACCCGGAACGGCCGGGTGTCGACCTGGCGCGGCCGGCCCCCGTTGTGGAGCAGGTCATCGGCGAAGTGGCCGGCCCCGGCGGCCAGGCTGGCCCCGCCGGTCTCGAAGACCCGCTTGAGCGCGGCCGGGTTCGAGGCCAGGAAGTTCGTCGGCGCCAGCGCATCCACCAGGAAACCGGTCGCGAGCGCGGCCTTGGCGTCGTCGACCGGGTCCCCGGCCCCGGCCGCGAGCACGTCGCTGACCAGCTCGGAGGCAGCCAGGTGCGCCTGCCGGAGGGCGAAGAACGCCGGGTTGTCCGTCCACGCCCGGTCGGCGAACCGCTTGTCGCCTTCCGGGACGGGGACCGGCGGGGCCGCGTCCAGGCCTAGCCATCGCGCGGTAGCGACCGGCCCGGCCAGGGCCATGCTGGCCCAGTACCGCAGGCCTGCCGCCGCGGTCGCACCAGGTTTACCCGCGGCCCGGCGCAGTACTGCCAGGGTGGACGCGCCCAGTCCGGCCGCGTCCGCCGAGGCGAACATGCCCGCCTCCGGGCCCACTACCCCCGCTGCCGACTCGCCGGCCTGCCACGCCGCATCCTCCGTCGTCATGTCACTGGCCTCCTGGTCGCACCGAGGATCCTGGCTGCTGCGGATTAACGCTGCCGTTTTACGCTTCCGACGGTACGTCTAGTCGATACGCCCGTAAAGGTGCCAGTTCAGGTGCCGCGCGCGAGAGTTCGCCGACCGGGCTCTGTCCCCGCCGAGGCGGCCGGCCAGACTGAGCCACGTGAGCACGGCGAAACAGGCCACCCCGGTGTATGCGCTGCTGGCCGACGGCACTACGGTCGAGATCCGCCCGGCCACCCCGGACGACTTCGACGCGGTCAAAGCCATGCACCAGGCGATGTCCCGCGACAACACCTACATGCGCTTCTTCAATATCAGCCGGGGGGCCGCCGAGACGGAAGCCCGGCGGATCTGCCGGGTACCCTCACCAGGGCACGTGGCGCTGCTGGCCTTGTCGGGTGGCGAGGTGGCCGGCGTAGCCAGCTACGCCACGACCCAGCACACGGCGGCTCAGCACACGGCTGAGGTCGCGTTCGCGGTGGCCGACCACATGCACCACCGGGGCATCGCCACGCTGCTGCTCGAGCATCTGGTCTCCTGGGCCCGCACCCACCAGATCACCACGTTCACCGCGCAGACCCTGACCGAGAACCGCGCCATGCTGAACGTGTTCGCCGACGCCGGGCTGCCCGTTACCCGTCGTTACGCGGACGGGGCCTACGAACTCACCTTCCCGCTGCCCGCCACCGCGCCGCCGGCCGGCGACGGCGGGACCGCGCTGGATGTGTACCTGTCCGCCGTGGCCGAACGGGAGCGCCACGCGGAGGCGGCCAGCCTGCGGCACGTGTTCGCGCCCGAATCCGTGGTGGTGATCGGCGTCAGCCGGCGGCCGGGCACGCCGGGCCGGGCCATCCTGGACAACATCGCAGCCGCCGGCTACGCCGGCCGCCTGTTCGCGGTGAACCCCCAGGCCCGCGAGATCGCCCGTGACATCGCCCGTGACATCGCCCGTGACATCGGCAGTGTGGTGCTGGGCGGCGAGTCTGGCCGGGCACAGTGGCTGGCCTCGGTCCTGGACCTGCCGGAGCCGGCTGATCTGGCGGTAATCGCGGTGCCGGCCGGGGCGGTGCTGCCGGTGGCGGAGCAGTGCGGTCAGCGCGGAGTGCGGTCGCTGGTGGTGATCACCTCGGGGCTGGATGCCGGGGCGTGCGCGGATCTGCTCGCGGTCTGCCGCCGGTACGGGATGCGGCTGGTCGGCCCGGACGGGTTCGGCGTGGCGGTGCCGGGCATCGGGCTGAACGCCACGTTCGCGGCCCGGCCGCCGCGGCCGGGCGTGGCGGGGCTGGTGATGCAGTCCGGCGGCCTGGGGTTCGCCCTGGTGGATCAGCTGTCCCGGCTGGGCGTCGGGATCTCCTCGTTCGCCTCGGTAGGTCCCAAGCTGGACGTGTCCAGCAACGACATGCTGCTGTGGTGGGAGCATGACGGCCTGACCAAGGTCGCGGTGCTGTACATCGAGTCGTTCGGCAACCCGCGCAAGTTCGCCCGCACTGCCCGCCGGGTCGGTGCCGCCATGCCGGTGCTCACCGTGCTGGCGGGCCGTTCGGTGGATAGCCAGCAGGCCCCGGCCCTGGCCGGGGCGCAAGCGGGGTCGGGTCCGCCGCTGGCCAGCCGGGAAGCGCTGTTCGAGCAGGCCGGGGTCATCACCACGCGCGGCTTCGGGGAGCTCATCGAGACCACCGCGCTGCTGGCGACCCAGCCGGTGCCGGCCGGGCGTACGGTCGCGATCTTGTCCAACGTCGGCAGCGCCGGACTGCTGGCCGCCGATGCCTGTACCGACCTCGGCCTGACCGTTCACCGCCCGCACGGCCAGACCCGGCAGGCCTTGCTCGCCCTGGCTCCGGTCCATGGCACCGTCCGCGGCCCGGTCGACATGACGGCCACCGTGTGCCGTGAGGATTTCCGCCGGGGCCTGGAGCTGCTCGCGGCGGACCAGGAGGTGGATGCGATCATCGCGCTGGCGCTGCCCACCGGTGCGACCGGCGACCTGGTCACCGCCATCGGCGAGGCGGACATCGGCGTCCCGCTGGCCGCCGTGCTGCTCGACCAGGCGGAGTCCGTCCGGCTATTGCCCCGGCCCGGCCGCGACGGCCAGGTGCCCGCCTACGGGTACCCGGAGGCCGCGGTGGCCGCGCTGGCCCGCGC
>JALYVS010000153.1 GCA_030853115.1 Actinomycetota bacterium | reverse complement strand
ATCCGGTGCAGGTGACCGAGCAGGCCGAAGCCGGTCACGTCGGTGGCGGCTCGCACCCCCGCGGCCAGCGCGGCCTGACTGGCCTCCGCGTTGAGCAGGGTCATCGAGGCCACCGCGGCGTCAACCTGGGCGCTGGTGGCCCCGTCGCGCTTGAGCGCGGTGGCGACCACGCCGGTGCCGAGGGCCTTGGTCAGGATCAGCTGATCCCCCGCCGCCGCCCGGTCGATGGTCATCAGCGCGGCTGGGTCGGCCAGGCCCACCACGGCCAGGCCGTACTTGGGCACCGGGTCATCGATCGTGTGGCCGCCCGCGAGGAAGCAGCCGGCCTGCGCCGCGATCTGCGCGCCGCCCCGGATGACCTGGCCGAGGATAGCGAGGTCGAGCCCCTCGCCCGGCCAGGCGGTGATGTTGACCGCGAACAGCGGCCGGCCGCCCATCGCGTACACGTCGGACAGCGCGTTCGCCGCCGCGACCCGGCCCCAGTCGAACGGGTCGTCGACGATCGGGGTGAAGAAATCGGTGGTCAGCACCAGCGCGCGGTCGTCGTCCAGGCGCAGCACGGCCGCGTCGTCGCCTTCGGCCGCGCCGATCAGCAGGTCACCGGAGGCCTGGCCCATCGCCGGGACGCCGTCCAGGGTGGCGAACAGGGCCTCGAGCTTGGCCAGGGGCAGCTTGCACGCGCAGCCCGCGCCCGGCGACAGCGACGTCAGCCGGGGGGCGGGCTGGGTCTGGATCTGGGTCTGGTCAGCCGTCACCTTCGCCACGGTACGCCGCGCGCCCGGGCTACCACGCGGCGGTCACCGTCGTGAACATCCACCGCAGCGGCGTGTACGTTACGGGGTCAGGCTGCGTTCGGGGTGGTCGGGGCGCCACTGGATCACGACGAGGGTAGCGTCGTCCCGCAGGTGGCCGCGCTGGTGGTCGGTGATCGCGTGGTTGAGCCGGCGCAGGGTCTCCGGCAGGGTAATGCCGTCGTGGCTGTGCCGGATGATGAAGTCGCCGAGCCGCTCCAAGCCGAACGGGGTGCCGTCGGCGGCCCAGCCTTCCGTGACGCCGTCGGTGTACAGCAGCAGCCGGTCACCGGGCTCCAGCCGTTCGGTCGACACCGGATTCGCGTCCTCGCCCGGCGGTTCCCCGGATCCGGTCCGGCCGGGGGCGTGATGGTCGATGGCGCCCAGGCCCAGCGGCAGCTGGGGCCGCCGGAACAGTTCCTTGACCACCTTGTTACCCCGGAGCAGCAGCGGCGGCGGGTGACCGCAGGGAATCCAGCTGAACAGCCCGGTCACCAGGTTCAGGTCGCACAGCAGCGCGGTGACGAACCGGCTGGCGCCGAACTGCCCGGCGATCGCGTGGTCGGCGCGGGCCGCCACGTCCGGCAGCGTGCCGCCTGCCCGCCGCGTGCTCCGGCATGACGCCATGGCCACGCTGGCCAGCAGGCCGGCCGCCAGATCGTGGCCGAGGGCATCGAAGATCGAGACGTGCAGGTGGTCACCGAGCAGGGAGTAGTCGAAAGAGTCACCGCCCGCCTCGTAGGCCGGCTCGAGCGCCGCCGCGACCAGCACGCGGTCGGTCGCGAACGTCCGCGGCGCCACCAGCGCCCACATCAACTCGGCCTGCAGCGCCATCTTCTCGGTACGCCGGGCGTAGGCGAACGTGTCACTGTACGTGCTCTTGGCCACGATCACCAGGCCGGCCAGCGACGCGAGCGTCCGGTACCTGGCCAGCATGGCCTCGCCCACGTCGCTGACGAGCAGGCTCAGCACCCCCAGCCGGTCGGTGCCGTTAACCAGGGGAACCCACACCCGGTAGCGGTCGCCCGCCGGAAGGTGCTGGACGGTGAACGTCCGGTAGGCGTATCCGGCGATCGTGGAGTCGATCACGAGATTTTCTGAGTCCCGGCCGTCCTGGGACGGCAGCGACTCCAGCACTTGCTGCTGGAGATCGGCCAGGTACACCCGGACCTCATGAACGCCCAGCGGGGCCGCGGCCCGGGCGAACACCTCCTCGATGGCGTCGGGCCTCAGCAGGTGGGACTGGCCCAGCAGGTCGGCGAGCACCCGTTCGGCCGTCGCGGCCAGGTCACCCTGGTCGCCGCGGGCCGGCCCCGGGCCGCCAGACCGGGGCGGGGCGGGTTCCCCCTGCGGCATGTCACCTCCCCTGCGTCCGGTGGGACCATCACCGCCATGATAGGCAGCCGAGCGGACGTTACCGCCGGCCGCCACGTCTTTGGCCTGGCGCCATGATTGCCAGCCCGCGATCCGGGCAGCAGTACTAACGGCACAGCCGACCGGGGACCGCCGCGGCCGGTGACTCCTCCCCGGGTCCGCTGACCTGCCGTTCCGGTTGGCGGCGCGCGATTGGCTAAGGTTAACTGTGATGTCTTCGATGAAGGAGCCCGGTGCCGGCGCGGCCGCCAACTTCGTGGTGGTGGCGAGCCGGCTGCCCGTCGACCGGGTCGAGGAGCCAGACGGCGGGACCAGCTGGCGGCCCAGCCCCGGGGGCTTGGTCACCGCGCTCGAACCCGTCATGCGCGAGGCCGGAGGCGCCTGGATCGGCTGGTCAGGCAACGCGGGCCCCGCGCCAGGGCTCTTCGAGGCCAACGGCTTGTCCCTGGTCGGGGTGGGTCTGTCCGCCGAGGAGGTCCGGGACTTCTACGAGGGCTTCTGCAACGCGACGGTATGGCCGCTGTACCACGACGTCATCGCGCCGCCGGAGTTCCACCGGCACTGGTGGGATGCCTACGTCGCGGTCAACCGGCGCTTCGCCGAGGAGGCCGCCGCGCACGCGGCGCCCGGCGCGACCGTCTGGATTCACGACTATCAGCTCCAGCTGGTCCCGCAGCTGCTCCGCGAGCGGCGCAGCGACGTCCGGATCGGCTTTTTTAACCACATCCCGTTCCCCGGGTATGAGATCTTTGCTCAGCTTCCCTGGCGGCGGCAGGTCATCGAGGGCCTGCTGGGCGCGGACCTGGTGGGTTTCCAGCGCCGGGCCGACGCGGCGAACTTCCTGCGCGCCTGCCGCCAGGCCACCGGCCTGACCGCCCGGGGGCCGACGATCCGGGTCGACGGCCCGGACGGGACGCGCGAGGTGCACGCGGCGGCGTTCCCGATCTCGATCGACTCCGCCGCCCTCAGCCAGACGGCGGAGCGGGACGACGTCAAGAAACGCGCCCGGGAGATCCGCGAGGCGCTCGGCCAGCCCGAGATCGTCCTGCTCGGCGTGGACCGGCTCGACTACACCAAGGGCATCCTGCACCGCCTCAAGGCCTACGGCGAGCTGCTCAACCAGGGCCGTCTCGGTCCGCCGCAGGCCGTCCTGGTCCAGGTGGCGAGCCCGAGCCGGGAACGCGTCCAGGCGTACCGCGAGCTGCGCGACGAGGTCGAGCTCACGGTGAGCCGGATCAACGGCCAGCACGCCGAGGTCGGCACCACCCCCGTCCACTACCTGCACCAGTCCTACCCACGGGAGGAAATGGCCGCGCTCTACCTAGCCGCCGACGTCATGCTGGTCACCCCGCTGCGGGACGGCATGAACCTGGTGGCCAAGGAGTACGTCGCCTGCCGTAACGACGAAAGCGGCGCGCTCGTGCTCAGCGAGTTCACCGGCGCGGCCGACGAGCTCAACGGTGCGTTCAGAGTCAACCCGCACGACATCGAGGGCCTGAAGGACGCCATCGTGCGCGCGACGTCGGTCGGTCCCGCCGAGGCCAGGCGCCGGATGCGCTCGATGCGGCGGCGGGTCCGCGAATACGACGTCGCGCACTGGGCGGCGAGCTTCCTGCGCGCCCTGGACCACATTCCGGCCGGGAAAGACGACCAGCAGGACGCGGACGCGGCCGGGCTTGACTGACCCGGCTAGGTACGGCGGGGGATCCTAGGGGACCGGGGTTCGGGGTGGGGGCCCGGCGGGGTGAGGTGCTCGTGGCGGATGGCTCAGGCGAGGAAGCTCGGGCACCAGGCTGCGCCCCATCCGCACCAGCGCCTCGGCCTGGTCTGCTTCCACCGGCATCGCCAGCAGATATCCCTGCCCGAACCGGCAGCCCATCGAGACCAGCAGATCTCGCTGAACCTCGGTTTCGATTCCTTCGGCGATGACGTTGAGGTGCAGCGTCATGGCGATCCGGATGATGCCTTCCAGCAGGGCCAGCCGCTGGTCTGAGGTAGCGATCCCGTCCACGAAAGACTTGTCTATCTTCAGCACGTCGGTCGGCAGCTCGCGCAGGTAGCTCAACGATGAGTACCCGGTACCGAAATCGTCGATGGCGAGCTTCACGCCGATGGCCTTCAGTTCCATCAGGTCGGCGTGGATCCGCTCGTCCCGGCGCAGCAGGACACTCTCGGTGAGCTCCAGCATCAGCGAAGAGGGGGCCAGGCCCGACTCGGCGAGAACCCGCCGCACGCCGTCGACGAAGCCAGGATCACGGAACTGGCGGGCTGACACGTTCACGCTGACGTACATCGGGATATCGCGGGGGGCCCGGTGCACCCACCGGACGAAGTCCGCGACCGCCTGCCCGAGCACCCAGGAACCGAGCGGGACGATATGGCCGGTCTCCTCGGCGAGCTCGATGAACTGGCCGGGCTGCATCATGCCCCACTGCGGATGAGGCCACCGCACCAGAGCCTCGAAGCCGGCGATCGCGCCGGTGGTCAGGGCCACGATGGGCTGATAGACCAGGGTGAAGGCGGAGTTGTTCAGCGCGTCTTCCAGCGCGGCCTGCACCTCCCGCCGCCTGATCATCCCGGCGCTCAGGACGGGCAGGTAGCGACGCCACTGCCGCTTGCCCGCGGCCTTCGCGGCGTACAGGGCCAGGTCCGCATGACGGAGCAGTTCGTCCACGTCGGCGCTGTCCTCGGTGGTAGCGACACCCACCGTGGCGGTCGAGACTACTGATCCGCAGGCGAGGGTGAAGGGCTCGCCGAAGGCCCGGACGATACGCTCGGCGAACGCGTCGACCGTGGCCGAGTCCGGGACGTTCTCGACCAGGAGCGCGAACTCGTCGCCACCGAGCCGCGCCGCCATGTCGCAATCACGCACGACTGACTCAAGCCGTATCCCGGCCGCCACGAGCAGTTCGTCGCCGACGCTATGGCCCATCGTGTCGTTCACGACCTGGAAGTCGTCCAGGTCCACGAAAAGTACGCCCGCGGTCGTCCCGTTGCGCTGGGTCCGGGCCAGCTCGTGGGCGGCCCGGTCCTGGAACAGCAAGCGGTTGGGCAGTCCGGTCAGCGCATCGTGGAAGGCCCGGTGCTTCAGCTCCTGCTCGAGCTGGCGCTGCTCGGTCACGTCCCGCAGGGTCAGCACCAGGCCGCCGACGGTGCTGTCACCGCGCAGGTCACTACAGCGCACCTGGATCTGGACGGCGACGCCATCATCGCGCACGATGCGCATGTCCTCGTAGTACGAGGTGTTACTGGCGTGCTGGCGCATCCGCGTCAGCGCCCGGGTGACGTCAGCCCGGTCACCGTCTGCCACCAGGTCCCAGAGGAAGGCGCCCTCCACGGCGACGTCGCCGAAGATGCTCGTCGAGGAGGGCGTCGCGTACCGGACCGTTCCTTCGTCGCCGACGATCAAGATAGCGTCCGAGGTGTCCTGAACCAGCGTGCGGAAGTAGGCCTCACTGCCCTGGCGGATGACCTCCTGGCTGAGCATGACGCGCTCGAGGGCCAGGGCGGCCTGCTGGGCCAGGATTTCCAGCGTCGCCGACAAGTCGGCCAGGGTCCGCTGCTCACCGAACACCGCCAGCGCCCCGATGAGCGGATCTCCGGACGGCCGGTCCTTCAGCGCTAGCGGGCAGAGCAAGACCCCGTCACAGCCGGGCACCAGCTCGCCCGCGTGCTCGCCGAGCCTGCTCGCGGGCAGGAAGAGCGGGCGCGATTCGGTCAGCAGCGGCAAGCAGGTCCCGGTCAGCTCAGCCAGCTGGTTCAGCCGGGGCGCATCGCCGCCCGCGGCGGCCACCTGGCGCAGCGCGCCCTCGTCCCGCATCACGAGCAAGGCCTCACCCGGCGAGCGCGGGTCGATGAGGGCGAGCGCCGCCCGCCTGATGGTGGTCACGGCCTCATCGACGGTGACCGCCGAGGCCAGCGACGCCCCCGCCAGCCGCACCGCCCGCTCGCGACCTAGGGCGTGCCGGTGCGAGGCCGCCACATCCCACAGGCGCGAGAGCACCAGCAGGTACAGGACAGCGGAAAACACCGCGATCACGGTGTCATCGCGATTGCGGTCGGTGAGCGACTGAATGAACAACACGACAGGCGCGATAAACGACGCGAGCAGGAGCACGGTCAGCCTGACCGCCGAGGTTTCCGCCTGCTGCCGCGGAACCGGCCGGGTGAGCTCCGACATACTCGGATGCAGGGCTGCCGCCCCCCAGGCGCCGTAGAAGACCGCCCAGCCGAGATCGACGACCGTCCCGTTGCGGAACGATCCGTAGAGCTGAATCAGGCCGAACGACACGTCCGAGGCCAGCACCCCGAACGTGCCGAGAGTCAGCAGCTGGACCGACCTGGTACGCAAGGCCCCCGACACCAGAAGCCGGGCGATCATCGCCAGGATCAGCACATCGCCGAGGGGATAGGCGATGGCGACGCTTTTCTGCAGCCACGACAGCCCCGGGTTGTGCACATAGGGAAGGATCAGGAAAAGCCACGACAGCAGGGCCAGCCCGACGGTCAGGGTCAGGGCGTCGATCAGGCCCCGCCGGTCCGGCTCGGGGCTCCGCCACCAGATGAAAATCAGCATGCCGATCGCATACAGCGGATATGTCGCCAGGTACAGCACGTCCGCGAAGGACGGGAACGGCACCTTCGCCGCCTCGATCTGGGTCAGGACGAGGAAGCTGACCTGACCCGCGGCAAAGGTGAGGTTCGCGCTGGCCAGCAGCAGCCACGGCGCCTTGCGGGCGGGGCGGTTGACGAGCACGCCCGCCACGATGCCGAGCACGCCGCTCAGGCCGATCAGGGCCCACGTCTCGACCCGCAGGGCCGGCCACACGTAATACGCCGCGATGAGCAAGGCCAACCAGATGGAATACCCCGCCAGCACATGCCGCCGTGACGTCAAATCTCCCCCAAGCCCCACCGTTCCACTGCTGCTCGCAATTCCCAGCAGTGCACCCCCTGACCCTGCTGAACATCATCCCCCGGAATGAGTGCCGCATGCACGTGCTAGGCCTAAAGACTAGTCCTATAAGTATTTATTTTTAACATTTCCGGCTCGGGCTTGTTACGAAAGTCACGTTACTCAGCCCGGCTTACGGGTATTAAAATGCTGATGATGACCACTTACGACGCTTATGGTCAATATCGCGCCGAATCCTGCCGTCTTCGGCATCCCGCCCGGCGGACCCGGACACCGCTCACGTTCACCGGCGGGTGAGCCGTACGTCATGCCAGCTCAGGAAGCAGCCGAGCCGCAGCCGCCGGGAGCCGGGAGCGACATTCCGCCTGGGCATCATAATGCTCGATATGTTCACCACCTATTCGATGAGCAGGTATCCCGGCAGCCGCACTCGGCCGCGGTGATCTCCGCCGGAATCGGGCTGACATATCGTCAGCTGGCCACGACGGCCAATCAGCTGGCGCACCATCTCAGGGCCCAGGGCGTCGGCCCGGAGACACTGGCCGGGGTATGCCTGGAACGCGGCGCCGACACGATTCGCTGCCTGCTCGCCATCTTCAAGGCGGGCGGCGGGTACCTGCCCCTTGACCCGTCACTTCCGTCCGCGCGGCTCATCCAGATGTATGAGGAAAGCCGGCCTGAGGTCCTCTTGATAAGCCGCGAGCATGCTCAGGCCTTCGCGGGCACCGGCGCCCGGCTGGTACTGATCGACCAGGACGCCCCGGACCTGACCGCCCCGGACCTGACCGCCCAGGCCGCTACCGCTCCTGAGGTCCGCCTGCACCCGGACAACCTGGCGTACGTCATCTACACGTCGGGCTCAGCCGGCCAGCCCAAGGCGGTCGCCGTCGGCCACGAGTCGCTGGCCTGCGTCAGCCGGGAACTAACCCGGGACTACCAGATCTCGCCGGGCGACCGGGTCCTGCAGCTGGCCTCGCTGGGCTTCGACACCTCGATCGAGCAGATTCTGGTGACCCTGCTCGGCGGCGCGACGGTGATGCTGCCGGCCGCGGGGACGGTCACGCCCGCCGACCTGCTCCGCTACCTGGCCGCTGAACAGGTCACCGTGATGGACCTGACGCCCGCGTACTGGCATCAGCTGCTCGCGGTCACCGAACCAGCAGACCGACGACTCGCCAGCGTCCGGCTCATGATCACCGGTGGCGACCTGGCGGACTCCGCGGACGGCCGGGCGGCCCGGCGAGCGGCGCCCGGTGCCCGCTGGCTGAACGCCTACGGACTGACCGAGACCACGATTACGTCAACCCTGTTCGACGCGAGCCGGGAGCTGGGGACGGCGGAGAGCCCGGAGCTGGGGACGGCGGAGAGCCGGGAGCTGGGGGCGCCGGGGCCTGCCGCCCGGGTCCCGGTGGGCAGGCCGCTCCGGCACGCCCAGGTGCTGGTGCTCGACCAGCACCTGAACCAGGTGCCGCCGGGCGCGGAGGGCGAGATCTATATCGGCGGCTGCGGCGTCGCCCGGGGATATCCCGGCCGGCCGGGACTCACCGCCGAACGGTTCGTGCCGAACCCGCACAGCATCGCGGCCGGCGGCCGGATGTATCGCACCGGAGATCTGGGGCGCTGGCGGGCGGACCACCAGCTCGAGCTCATCGGGCGGGCGGACCGCCAGCTGAAGATCAGCGGCTTTCGCGTCGAGCCCGCCGAGATCGAGCAGGCCCTCGCCGGCCATCCCGGCGTCGCCGCGGCGGCCGTCCTCGGATACGAATCCGGTCCGGGCCACCGGCAGCTCGCCGCGTACTACACCCACCGCCGGCCCGGCCCGCGGCACAGCCCGCGGGACCGTCCGGCTCGCGAGCAGACGCAGCCGGCCGCCTCGGGCGTGAGTCTGCGGAGCTTTCTGGCCGCGCGGCTGCCCGGCTTCATGATCCCGGCCGTGTTCATCGCCCTCGACCAGATGCCGCTGACGCCAGCCGGAGACCTCGACCGGCAAGCCCTCCCGTCTCCCCTGACGGCGGCCAGCGGGAGCCTCGATGCCGACCGCACACCGGTCCAGGCCGGAATGGCCCATCTGTGGGCCGCGATGCTCAAGACCGGACCGGTCAGCCTCAACGACGACTTCTTCCAGCTCGGCGGTAGCTCCCTGCTGGCCGCGGAGATGCTGGCGCACGTGCGCGTCATGTTCGGCATCGGCCCGGGCTATGTCCGTCCGCTCACCCGATGCCTGCTACGCGACCCGACGCTGCGGGGTTTCTCCCGGGCCACCCACGACGCGCGTACGGGCCGGCTCACCTCGGGCGGCCCGGATGCCGGTACCGACTTCAGCCGCGAAGCCGAGCTGGCGGCCCCGGTCCGCCGGGATGGACGTCCGGCCCCGGACTGGCGGCAGCCGCGAGAGATACTCCTCACCGGGTCGACCGGCTTCTTCGGGATTCACCTGCTGCGCGAGCTGCTGACCGCCACCACCGCGCGGGTGTACTGCCTGGTCCGGGCGCGCAGCGCCGCGCACGGGCTAAGCCGCATCGCCCTGGCGGCCGAGCGGTACCAGCTCGGCGAGCTGCCCCTGGACCGCGTCGTGCCGGTGCCAGGCGACCTGGCCGAACCGAATCTTGGCCTGTCCGCCAGTACCTTCAGCGAGCTGGCCCGGACCATCGACATCATTCACCACGCGGGCGCGATGGTGAACTTCATCTACCCGTACCAGGAGCTGCGCGCCGCCAACGTGACCGGTACCCGGGAGCTCATCCGGCTGGCCGGCTTGTACCGGGGAATACCTGTGCACTACGTCTCCAGCACCACCGTGCTCGCCGGTTTCGGTGCCGTCGGCGTGCGCGAGGTCACCGAGGACACGCCCCTGGCCTATGCCGGTCATCTGTGCATGGGCTACATAGAGACCAAGTTCGTGGCCGAGGAAATGCTCAGGAACGCCGCCCAGGCGGGCCTGCCGGTAGCCATTTACCGCCCGCTGGACATTGTCGGAGACCAGCGCACCGGGGTCTGGAACACCGCGACCGAGATGTGCGCGCTGATCAGGTTTATCACCGACACGGGCGTCGCCCCGGATATCGACCTGCCGCTCGACTTCGTCCCCGCCGATATATGCGCGGCGGCGATCCAGCGCATTTCCTCGCGGGTAGAGCCGACCGGACGCACGTACCACCTGGCCAGCCCGAAATACGCGCTGCTGAGGACCCTGACCGGCCGGCTTCGCCAGCACGGATACGCCGTCACGACGGTCCCCTACGGCGAATGGGTCGGCGAGCTGCTGCGGCATGCCGCCCAGCATCCCGGCCACCCGATGACCCCTTTCGTGCCGCTGTTCGTCGATCTCAGCACGGTCCCCGGACGTACGGTGGCGCAGATGTACCTCGAGCACACCTTCCCGGCCTACACCCGGGCCCATACGGAGCAGGCGCTGCGCGGCACCGGCATAGCCTTCCCGCCGGTCGACGAGAAACTTCTCGATCTCACGATCGGCGCGCTGATCGCCCAGGGGTACCTGAGGCACCCCGGCGCAGCGGCGTCCGGCGGCTCGCATGCCGGTTAGGCACTGTCCGGGCTGGAGCTCGTTCACCAGCGCGCCGGAGGTGAGAACCGGCCCCGTCGCCTTCGGTGCCGACCTGAGCCCGGGCAGCGTCCTCGGCGCGTACAGAAACGGGATTTTCCCGGTCCCGGCGCCGGATGAATACGCCCGCGACGTCAACGAATTCCGCTACGAGGACCAGGTGGCCGACGGCGTCATCGGCCTCGTCGGCAGCACTCACGACGACCCGTATAGCGTGGCCTGGTGGTCGCCTGACCCCCGGCCCGTCATGGCCGCCGGGCACGTTCACCTTGGCCGCAACGTCAGGAAGCAGCTACGCCGCGGCCCGGAACAGACCACCACCGCCAACCATTCGTTCCGCCGGGTGGCGCAGGAATGCCGGGCTGGCCGTGAGCCGCGCTGGTTCACCGACACGCTGCTGGAAAGTATGGTCGCGCTGCACGAGGAAGGCTGGGCGCACAGCATCGAGGTCTGGCAGGACGGCGACCTGATCGGCGGCGCCTTCGGCGTCGGCGTCGGTTTCGTGCTCAGCGGGGACTCGATGTTCAACCGGCGTCCCGGCGCGGCCCGGGTCGCGGTCGCGGATATGGCCGCGCGACTGGCCCAGGCGGGTGGCACGCTGATCGACGCCCAGTGGGACAGCCCGTTCCTGCGGTCATTGGGCGCCGAGCTGGTGCCGCGGGAGGATTACCTGGCCCGGCTGGCGGCCTCGGGTGAGCGCCGGGCCCTCCCCCGGCTGCCGCTGCCCGCGCGGCGGCTCGTCGCGCAGTAGTCCGCCAGGCCGATCCTTCATGATCGAGGCGGTAGGTGGCCACGACAGGCCACCCGCGACCTGCTCGGGTGGGGGCGACCCGGCCGGGGCTGATGCGGCGCTCAGATGAGGTAATACTGACCGGGTGGACATCACCGACCTGGACGCCGATCCGCTACGGCAACTGGCAGCATGGCTGGATGCCGCTCGCAGCGCGGGCGAGCCGATGCCTGCGGCCATGACCATCGCGACCGCGACCACTGATGGCATCCCCGCGGCCCGGATGGTAGTGCTTCGCGGTATCTCGCCGGGACTGGCCTTCTTCACCGACCTCACCAGCGACAAGGGTGCTGAGCTGGCCGCCAATCCGCAGGCTGCGGCCGTTCTGCACTGGCTTCACCCGGTCCAGCGCCAAGTACGGGCGGCGGGACCCGTCGAGCCAGTCAGTGAGGAAGAAGCCAGCGAGTACTGGCGTACCCGCCCCGCGGCTACCCGCCGCAACGCCGCCGCCTCCTACCAGAGCAGCGTCATCGCCAGCCAGGACGCCCTCCGCACGCGGGTGAAGGACATGCAGCTCGGCCACCCGGACGACGCTGATCTCCCTCGTCCCCAGCGCTGGAGCGGCTTCCGGATAGTTCCCGACCGCGTCGAGTTCTGGCAGGAATCTCCGGACGGCCTGCACGACCGGATCCGCTACCGGCGGGCAACCACCAACTGGACGATCGAACGGCTGTCCCCTTGAGGATCCTGCCCTGCGGACCGCAGACCCGTCCGCAGGCCTTCGATGCCGGCCGGTAACATCGCCCGGGCGCTCGTGTCGGCGCCCTCGTGCACCATCTCATCTTGCGAGAGTGCCGATTCGGCCCCGCAGCGGGCCAGCCAGGAGCACAAGGCATGGTCCCGCGCATCGACGGTAGTGAGCCCGACCCGGCCCGGTGAGGCGTGCTCTAGCGCCGCCGCGAGCAGGGCGCGCCCGATGCCGCGGCCGCGGGCGGCCGGGTCGACTGCTATCTCGGCTAGGTCGCCGCTTTCCGCGAAGAGCACTGCTGACCCGCGCAGCACGCCGGCCTCGCGCACCACCAGCCAGACCGGGTGCGGCCGCGCGCGGCGC
>JALYVS010000584.1 GCA_030853115.1 Actinomycetota bacterium | reverse complement strand
CACGCTGGCTCATAGCTCGCCGCGAGGACCGCGCCTGTTACCAGTCAGGAACCAGACGCGCCGCACACCCGATCCGGCGCCCGAGGCGCCCTCGCTGGAGGCCCTCAGGTCGTGACCATCATCCTCATCAGGGTCGGGTGGGGCAGCAGCACCACCCGGTTTCGCCCGTGACGGCTGGTCTAGCTTGATCCCGACAACGCGAGCGACACGATCGAGATCAGCGTCGCAGGCGAGAACGGCCGCTGCTGCCGCCCGGCGACATGCAGTCGACCAGGCCTCTGGGGGTGATGCCGACCTGCCGGCATCGGCGGTAGATGCGCACGGCGCTGTCGAAGTCGGCGGCCGCATCGAAGTGGTACAGATGGAACCGCAGCAAAAGACGGCGCAAGTCGGCCTCGCGGGCGTCGGTGCGCGCATTGGCCAGCACTTCCATGATCACCGGTTCGGTGACGGCGATCGGGCCTTCGGCCGCGATGAGCTCCGAGAGGCGCCGGCCTGTCGTGCTCCCAGTGGCCCGGTCGTATTCGACCCAGGCTGAGGTGTCCCCAGGATCACGCGGCTCCCTGGGGGCGGGTGTCTTCGGGGATCTCGCCATGGCGCGGGCGCCCCGCATGGCTAGGGCCTCGTCTCGTGTCATGGGCTGGCCGGCCAGGTCCGCCGTGAAAATGAGAATGCCGACGCGTGCCCGGCTGCCCAGCGCGTGCCGGGGGGCCTTTTGTTGCCAGGACTGACTGGCCGTGCCAGTGAGCAGCGGCAGGGAGGCGCTAGCGCTGGGCGATTCGGCCCAACCTTCGGGGGCTCTCGTGCGTCAGGACAGATATGCGTTCCTCGCATATGGCACCAGCTATTTCCGCGCTACTGGGGCTCACTGTGGCTGTGGCCGCGTGCGGCCCAGGCAACGCGAGCACTGCCAGCAGCCCACACCCTGTGCCCAAGACGACGGTGAGCACTGCAACGACCCCGGGATCTTCTCATCCGGCGACAACGGTGCCGTCACCAGTGACCACTCCGTCGCCGTCCATCTCCTCTGCCAACTCAGCACCAGCCACGACCTCCCCTTCCCCCGGGGTGGTCGCCGATTGCACCAGCGCACCCCCGCACCGGCTTAGCGTTCGGCCGTACGCCATCACGCTCGCGTGCGCCGACAACGGCTGGGGCGTCGGGAACATGGCCTGGACCAGCTGGACAACCCGGACTGCGACCGGACGGGGCACGTTCTGGGAAAAGCTCTGCAAACCCAGCTGCACGGCGGGCGAGATCGGTAAGTATCTAGTAGCGATTACGCTCTCGGTTGTGAAGACCTCCTCACAGGGGCCGTGGTTCAGCCGTCTGACGGTCACCTGGGAGGCGGGCCGGCCGCCCAGCCCTACACCCGACAGGTTCCTCCTGACGCCGCCCTGCAACTGACGGAGTGATTCAGTCAGCGGTCGGCCAACGCGACCGGCTCTGAGGTACCCGAGCCAGGGTTCGTCGGGCGGCGTACTGGTTGCTCGGCGGTCGCTTCGGCGGGCTGGCAGACTTACCCGGATTGAGCCATTTCCAGATGAACGGCTGTACCTGCAAGTGCGGGAAAGCTCCCGCCTGCAAGTCATAACCACACACTGAGGTGCTGGATCCCCACTTGCTAGCCGACGTCAGCTCAGGACCGCTCCTCAGGGTGCCTTCTGCGGTACTCGCGCAGGTGGGGTGGGTCAGCAGGGCCCGGCTGATATGCCGGGGCTTGGGGACCGCGGGCGTGTCCGGGGCGCGGACCCGGCGGCCGGCGGGCGTGCTGCCTGCTGGGCGGAGTGGCCGCAGGTACCGGCTGAACGGTCTGGACGTCTGAGCGGAACCCGAGCCCGCGCAGTTCCGCCGCGATGGCAGCGGCGCTGGCCACTCCTTCGTTCCAACGCAGGCTGGCCAGGCCGGTGAAGGGGCCGGGCTTGGTCACGCGGTGCTCGGCCCTGGACAGCAGTTCCTCGGCAGACCCGGCGTTGGCGAAGCGGCGCACCGTCTGGATGCCGGGGTTCAGTTCCCGGGCGGCAGCAGTGCGCGACAGGCCGCGTGCCAGGCAGCCGTGGACGGCGGTGAATCTGGCGCGAGTACGTTCGGACAGCCGCCTGTCCCGTGACGGCGAGGCAGGCTCAGCCGGCGGTGCAGGCGCTTGGCTTCGGCTGGCGGCTCCTGGTCCTGGGCAGTGCCGCGCAGGCAGTGGTGGCGGGCGGCCACGGTCTTCTCCGCCGCCTCGCACAGGTTCTTCCACCCAGATCGGCCAGTTCGGAGCTTGGCACGGGGCACTGCGAGTCCGTGATGATGGAGAAGGAATGGCTGCGCCGGGTCACAGAGACCTGGGGTGGCGTGGTCGTGGCAGCCGCAGCAGGAAGCGGGCCCCGTTGCCAGCGGGATCGGCGCATGTGAGGGTTCCAGCGTGGGCTGTGGCGATGCCTCGGGCGATGGCCAAGCCCAGCCCGTTGCCGTCCGGTTCGCTGGAATAGGTGCCGTTCAGGCGGGTGAAACGCTCGAAGATTCGTTCCCTGTCGGCCTGCGGGATGCCGGGCCCGCTGTCGGTGACTTCGACCTGGACCTCGGTGGCCTGGTTGCTGACACGGACAATGATGTGGCCGCCCTCGGGGGTGGCGTGTCGTGCGTTGCTGAGGAGGTTGTCCAGGACCTGGCTGATGTGCAGCGGGTCGCCGCGCAGCTCGCTGCGGGCGGGCGCGTCCAGCACGACTTCGACCGCTGGCGCCAGCTCGCGGGTGAGCTCGGCTGCCGCCGCGGCCAGCGGCACCAGGTCGAAAGGCTCCCTGGCCAGCGGGATGCCTTGTTCGAGGCGGGTCATGGCGAGCAGGTCGTCAACGAGCCGCCCGGCGCGGTGCGCCTCGCGCACGATCCTGAGCACGAGTTCCTCACGCGCGGCGCGGCCGGGACTGGTGCGGATCAGGGTTTCCGCGCTGGCTTGAATGCCCGCGATCGGTGTCCGGAGCTCGTGTGAGGCGTCGGCGAGGAACCGGCGCATGCGCTCCCCTGCGCGGCGTAGCGCCCGGGCCTCGATGATGGCGAGGCCGCCGATGATGGTGAAGAGGATGAGGCAGACCCCGCCTGCGCCGAGCAGGATCTCCCTGGGCACTGGGGGCTCCGGCAAGAAGGCGACCGAGAGGGCGTACCAGATTGCCGTGAGGATCGCCACGAGCAGGGTGGCGGCGACGGCGCGGGGGAGCAGGCGGGAGCGCATCACCTTAGTGAGCGTCTGATAAATCGGCGCCTGCTGCTGGGTGGTGGCCGGGCTGGGTGTGTCGTTCGCCTGAAATAGGGAGCGCGGGCCCCCATGATCCTGATTTGTGAGGATCAAGAACCAGAGGGAG
>JALYVS010000583.1 GCA_030853115.1 Actinomycetota bacterium | reverse complement strand
CCGTTGGTGACCGGCAGCCCGGCCCGCCGCCACTCGGGCAGGCCGCCCTCCAGCGGCCGGGCCGCATAGCCGTGCTCGCGCAGGACGCGCACGGCGGCGGGTGCCATCACGCAGTACCGGCCCCGGCAGTAGGCGACGATCTCGCCGTCGCCCGGCAACTCGCGGAGGCGGCCGGGCAGCTCATCGTGCGGGATGCCGACGGCCCCGGCGATGTGCGCGGCAGCATATTCGGCGCCGGGGCGGACGTCGAGAACGAGCACATTGCCGACCCGGATGCGGCGGTACACGTCCTGCTGGCTGACCGGGGCCAGGGCGGTCACGTTACCGAGGTAACCGCGGGCGGCCCGCTCCGCCTCGGCCAGCCGGTCGCACGCGAACTGCTGCACCCGCTCGGCCAGCAGCCCGGCCGCATCCCCGGACAACCGGTAGTACACCCGCCGCCCGGACCGGCGGCCGGTGACCAGGCCCGCTGAGGCCAGCACCTGCAGCTGGGCCGAGGCGTTGCTCACCCGCAGCGCGGCGGCGGCGGCTAGATCTTCCACGCCGCGCTCGCCCTGGGCGAGCAGGTCCAGCAGCTCGAGCCGGGACGGGCTGGCCAGCGCCTTGCCTACCCGGGCGAACTG
This sequence comes from Actinomycetota bacterium, assembly GCA_030853115.1. Lineage (GTDB taxonomy): Bacteria > Actinomycetota > Actinomycetes > Streptosporangiales > Streptosporangiaceae > Palsa-504. The sequence goes on along the minus strand of JALYVS010000583.1, from coordinate 2,719 downwards.
CTCGTACATGGCGATCTTCGCCGCGCGTTCCGTCATCGCTATATTCCAATCATCTTAGGAATATCGTAAGATAGTGTCAGGGGCCTGGCCGCACCGGGACCGGAGGTTACCAGGGAGGCCGGATGGCAATCGGCGGGCCGGACGGCCAGGTTCAGCCCGCCACGCCCGGGGCCGTACCGCCTGGCGTCTACTGGGACACGGTGTACCAGCGGCGCGGTGCCGCCGGCGTGAGCTGGTTCCAGGCCACGCCGCAGGCGTCGCTGGACCTTATCCGCGTCCTGGGCATCCCCCGGCGCACGCCCGTCGTCGACGCCGGGGCCGGGGCCGGAGCACTGACCGGGCAGCTCGCCGCGGCCGGCTTCACCGACCTGACCGCGGTCGACGTCTCCGCGGCCGCCCTCGAGGCCGCCCGCCAGCGGCTGGCCGGGCAGCCTGGCGTGACCAGGATCAACTGGATCCGCGCCGACCTGCTCAGCTGGCGCCCGGACCGCCGTTACGGCCTGTGGCACGACCGGGCCGTCTTTCATTTTCTCACCGAACCCGCCGCGCGAGCCGCCTACCTGGCCACCGTGCGCGCCGCGCTTACGCCCGGCGGCGCCGTGGTCCTGGCCACCTTCGCGCCCGACGGCCCCGGCTACTGCTCCGGCCTGCCCGTAGCCCGCTACTCCCCCAGCGACCTGGCCCGGGCCTTGGGGACCGGCTTCACCCTCACCGCTGCACGCTCCGAGCAGCACAATACGCCGGACGGAGCCATCCAGCCCTTCACCTGGGTGGCCGGCAGGCTCATCGGGCCGCCGTGAGGCGCCCGCATCGTCGACCTACTGAGATCGAGAAAAGTCCGACCACCTCCCATCCGTGACACGCTCGGCCCCGAATCGAAAAGTCCTCACCCATGCATGTACGCAGGCCACTCATCGCCACCGTAATGCTTGCCGCCCTCGCCGGAGCTGGAGCCGGAGCGGTGGTCAGCGCTGGAGCCGCAGTCGCCCACGGCCGCCACGCCAGGTCGCGAAAGCCTGTCCCCGCATCAAACTGCACATCGTGTGCGATAACTACGCCACGCACAAGCACCCTGACGTGACGGCCTGGCTGGACAAGAACCCCCGGATCACGCTGCACTTCACCTCGATGTCGGGGTCGTGGCTGAACATGGCGAAAATCTACTTCGAAGAGCCATACTTTGCGGCCCTGTGGGTCCTTGGCACGGTCAGACCGGGCGAGCAGAGCCAGCCAGCCGGACACGCGCAGTACGGCAAGGTGCGCGAATCGAAGTGTCATCAGCACTGAAAGTGCCGGACCGCATGGCTCCCGCGCAGTCGTATGCCGAACCTGCCCGTTCCCGATCAAGCGCAGGAAACCAGGTCGGCGGCTATGACAGAGTCATCGGCACCCACAGGCCGCCGAGGTCGCAGTTCCTTGTCAATCATCCCTGGGACTTGCGCTGACGGACGGGGTGTAGATGATGGTGTGCCAGTCGCTGCTGCCGGTGAGGTTGCCGACGGTGCCGTGCCAACGACGCGATAGGGATCACTGAGATGATCTTCGCGGGCTGCCCGGCGTGGCAATCCGGCTCTGATCGCAGGTCAGTCCTGGCGGCTCAGCATGAACACCGGAATCTGCCGCGTGGTCCTGGCCTGGAATTCTCCGACGGATCACCCGCCAGATCCGGGTATCGTGCCCCCCGCCATCTGGGCCACCTCCGCCACCGGCATCGCGGCCCGCGAACGTGATCAGCAGCGCCTCGAACAAAAGGTGAACCCCGGCCCCGGCCGCGGGGCAGAACAAGTCGGCCTGGATGCGTCCGGGGACGTCGCGGGCTAATCGCGTCGTCCCGCCCTCCCGGGGAAAATGCCGTCACGACTGCCTGTCCTGGCCAGCATCGGGAACCACGGTCGGGCCTCTGGCCTGGGCGGAGCGCAGCGCAGGAGTAGTCTTGTGGCTTCGGGAAGCGCATGAGACTACTGGGTGACGCGGGGAGCGTAAAGGTCTTGGCCGGCGAGCACTGGACTGACCAGCCGGAAGCGCAGGACTTCCCGGCCGCCGCGTCGTATCTTTCCCTGCTCCTCGGGCCTGCCAAGGCAGCCAAGCTGGCCAAGGCCCTCCGCGCAGAGCAAACACTGCGGCACTTCGCGGCCAAGGATATCCTGCGGTCCGCGGGCCTGCCGTTGCTGGGCCCGGAAGACTCAGAGGTCGCCGCGGACCTCCGGAAGGTCAAGCTGGGCAGGAAACTATCGCCCGTGCTGCTGGTCCACGGGATCCCGCTATGGGTCGCTGACGGCTACCACCGGGTGTGCGCGAGCTACCACCTCGACGAGAAGACCCTGGTGCCATGCCGGATGGTCGCCCGCAAGCCCAGGAGCTGACCGGCTGGCCAGCCGGGAAGCGGAAACACCCCGGGCGTTCCTGGGTCGTTTTCGTCAAGCCCGATCGAGTGTGCGCCGGGCCGGGCAGGCACGGTGTCATCCCGGTGCGCTCGGGCGGTAGGCCCCGGTGATGCCGACCCGCGAAGAGGATCTTCAGTGCGGCGCAGGGGCTGCCGGGTGGCTATCAGCGTCAGGACCCCATCTACCCGGCAGGGATGTCCGGCGGCCGGGTTGCCGCATGTGGCGATGCGACTGGCGGCCGCGACGAGACTGGATCTTGCTCTGCAGCGGAGTCAGCGGTGGCCTGTCCGGCGCGATCACCGCCCCGGCTCGTGAGCGCGACGGGGGTCATTGCC
>JALYVS010000152.1 GCA_030853115.1 Actinomycetota bacterium | reverse complement strand
GCTTCCAGCAGGCTCGCGGGCATCGGTGATCTCCTCCGGACGGACGACGTGACCAGACCAGGTTACCAGCTCAACTGAAGACCTGTTCACATGTTCCCTGGTGCTATGCTGCCGCCATGGGCCATGAAGAACGCCCCGCGCCTGCCGCCCGCTTGGATGCGGCCTCGGCCCGGAAGATCGCGACCACTCTTCAGGCCCTGGCCACTCCGAGCCGGCTGATGATCCTCACCCGGCTGCGCGAGGCGTCCTGCACGGTCACCGACCTTGCCGAGTCCGCCGGGATGGAGCCGTCCGCCGTCTCCCACCAACTGCGCTTGCTGCGCAACCTGGGCCTGGTCACCGGCACCCGCTCGGGCAAGAACATCGTCTACGCCCTCTACGACAACCACGTCGCCGCCCTGCTCGACCAGGCCGTCTACCACATCGAGCACCTGCGCCTCGGCATCGCCGACACCGCGGCCGACGCCGCCGTCACGGCGACCGCGGCAAGCTGACCGAGCGCCCGCGCTCCGGCACGGCAGCTGGCGCCGGACTGACCGTCCTGGCCATGTAGCCTCGTCACGGCCGTCGCCGGCTGACCACGGCTTTCCCTGGCGCGCCTGCGGCTAGTGGATAATCTCGCATGTGCGCGCAGAAGCAGACGAGCACGGCGGGGCCGTGCGGCTGGCGGCGCTAGCTGCGGGATGGTCGCACCGGCATCGTGACGTGTCCGGCGGCTGGCTCCGACCGACCATGTTCGGGGCGGTGGACGGACTGATGACCAACGCCTCGCTGATTGCCGGCGGCGCACACCGCGGTGCTGACCGGTGTCGCCTCCCTGGTGGCCGGGGCGTTCTCGATGGGCACCGGGGAGTACATCTCGGTGACCAACCAGAACGAGCTGGTCGGCGCCGAGGTCGCCGTCGAGCGGCGGATGCACGCCCGGTTCCCCGCCGCCGAGCAGGCCGAGCTCGCGGAGACCTTCCGAGGCTACGGCGCCGACCCAGGTACCGCCGCCACGATGGCCGCCGCAGTATCCGCCGACCCGACCCCGACCCCGACAACGCGCTCGCATTGACGTCCGCGAGGAACTCGGCGTCGACCCGTCGGAGCTGCCGTCCCAAGGGCGGCAAGGACCGGATCGTCCGGATCGGTTACCAGACGCCCGGGCCGGTACATCCGCGCCCGCTCTCGGTATGCGCAGGCGCGACGGCAGCAGCTGCGGCCAGGCGCGGGCAGCCGGGAACCGCTGACCGCCGCCGGGATCCACCAGATGACCGCCCGCCGCGGCCGCCAGTGCGGCGCGGGCGCCTGCCCGCACCGGTCCCGGCACCACTTCAGCCACACCTGGCCGGACCGCGGCGGCCCCGAGGGGGACCTGATGGAACTCAATGGCCGGACCTCCCCCCAGATGCTCCGCCGCTACGGCGCCAGCGCCCGCAGCACCCGCGACCGCATCATGACCGCACGTGAGAACACCGGCAGCGACCACGCCAGCCTTGACCCTGGGCGCCGCCTCGCCGATTTGCCCGGAATCACCTCCCCCTAACCCTGACCGGCGTCACCCTGGCTGTCCCGGGCTCCTCGTCCAGATCACCAGGGCTGACTCACCCCAGGCCAGCTCCGGGCGTCATCTTCGGCTAGGACACCAAGCCCACCGCCCTCAGGTACGCCTGCATGAATCAACGACCCAGCAGGCACCCGGTCAACTGGCGATCCCGGTCAGCCCATGCAGTCCGCTTCTGGCCAGCCACGCGAGCTCAGCCACGAATCTGCCCCCGAAAACTGGACCCCAAGTCTCTGAACGAGCAGCTACACGAGCCGCCGGAGGCCTTCGGCGTGCCCCACAAAAATCCCACAAGTCCGCGTCCCGGGCCGCCCCCACAAGATTCCCACGGACACAACGGCATTCCGCGGCACGTCCCGGCATCTCTGTTAAAATGGATTCGTAAACGCATCATGAACAGGCGAAATGCAGGTTTCGCAGGCTGTCAGCCGTGCCGATCGGTGGTGGTCAGGGACAGGATCGAACTGTCGACCTTCCGCTTTTCAGGCGGACGCTCATACCGACTGAGCTACCTGACCTGGCTGGGACCCCAGTGACGCTTCACCGGGATCCCTGCGGTCCCGACGGGATTTGAACCCGCGACCTCCACCTTGACAGGGTGGCGAGCACTCCAAGCTGCTCTACAGGACCTCATGTACCAACCGTAACCGATGCGTGCCCCCAACGGGATTCGAACCCGTGCCGCCGCCTTGAAAGGGCGGTGTCCTAGGCCGCTAGACGATGGGGGCGCAGACGGCCTTGGCCGTCATAACCGTACCAGTCCGCCGTTGGGGACTGCATCAGCATAGGGGACAGACGCCCGAACCGCCAAAGCAAAGCCGAGATCGGTCAAGACGATCGGGTTCAGCACGATCCCGCTTGCTAAGATCTCCGACATCAGACACGGTAAGCGATATGGGAATCACCCAGTGATGGATGACCGGTGACGATCTCAGCAGACCTCACTCTAGGATCAGGAGCAAGTGTCATGTCTGACGACGAATCTGGTCAGATACCACGCGAGATCCTGGCCGATCCCCGAGGGTGAACGACGCTGTGACAACTGAGCCGCGGACCGACTCGCGGATTGAGCCAGAGCAAGGCTGGCTCAGTACAGGGCAGGATCACGAAACTGAGCGGGCCCCGGCTCGGCCGGATGCCCCGGCGGCTCCCTACGGCCGCCACCGGCGGGGCCCTGAAGAGCGGTCGTCCTACCGCGAGGTTTTTGCCATCGGCGAGTTCCGCGCGATCTGGTGCGCGCAGGTCCTCTCCTACGTGGGCGACCAGTTCGCCCAGGTTGCCATCGCCATCCTGGTCTACGACCGGACGCACTCACCGTTTCTCACCGCGCTCGCCTACGCGCTGACCTACCTGCCGCCGATCGCGGGTGGCCCGCTGCTGTCCGGCCTCGCGGACCTGTTCCCGCGACGCCGGGTCATGATCGCCTGCGACCTGATCCGGGTCGGGACCGTGGGGCTGATGGCGCTGCCGGGCCTGCCGTTCGCCGCGCTGTGCGCGCTGCTGTTCTTCACCGTGCTGACCGGGGCGCCGTTCTCCTCGGCCCGCACGGCCCTGCTGCCCGACATACTGCCCGGCGACAAGTTCGTCCTCGGTTCCGCGGCCGGCAACATCACCTACCAGGCGAGCCAGATTCTCGGATTCGTCGCGGGCGCGGCGGTCGTCGGGGTGCTCCGCCCGAACTTGACCCTGGGCGTAGACGCCGTGTCGTTCGGCATCTCGGCGCTTATTGTCCTGATTTGGGTGAAAGTCCGGCCGTCGCCGCGGGGCGAGGGGGCCGCGCGGCCTTCGCTGTGGTCGGTGTCGGCGGCCGGGTTCCGGATCGTTTTCGGTAATCGCGTGCTGCTGACGCTGCTGCTGTTCGGCTGGCTCGCGGGCTTTTATATCGTCCCGGAAGGCCTGGCCGCGCCGTACGCGCGTTCGCTGCACGGCGGCCCGCTGACCGTAGGCCTGCTCATGGCGGCCATGCCGGTGGGCATGGTGGTGGGAGCCTTCCTGCTCAGCAGGGTCGCCGCTCCTTCCTCGAGGATCAAGATGATGGGCTGGCTCGCCGTCTTGTCCTGCGCCCCGCTCATCGGCTGTGCGTGGAGTCCCCCGCTGTGGACCGTGCTGCTGCTATGGGCCCTGGCCGGCGCCGGCGGTGCCTATCAGCTCGCCGCCGCCTCCGCCTTCGTCCAGGCGCTCCACCCCGCCAGCCGGGCCAGCGCGTTCGGCGTGGCCCAGTCGGGCCTGTACGCGGTCCAGGGGCTCGGTATCCTGGCCGGCGGCGCCCTGGCGCAGGCGGTGGGCGCTCCGCTCGCTGTGGGCCTAGCGGGCCTGGTGGGCCTGACCGCGGCCACCGTGCTCGCCACGAGCTGGTCCCAGCTGCGCTTCCGGCTGATCCGGGCGCAGCAGGCCGGAGACTGAGACCGGCGGGCTGGCGGCACCGCGGCGGGTCGCCAAGGCAGCGGATTGCCATCCCGGGCGTACCGGTTATTACCCTGGTCTGGAGCGCAACGAGAGGAACCAGCCATGTCCCCAGCCACCCCGCACACGGATCTGCTGCATATCGATGACGAGCTGACCGAGGAGGAGCGGCTCATCCGCGACACGGTGCAGGCCTTTACCGCGGACCGGGTGATGCCCCACGTCGCCGACTGGTTCGAGGCGGGCATGCTGCCGTCCGAGATCATGCCGGAACTCGGCAAGCTCGGGGTGCTCGGCATGCACCTCACCGGCTACGGCTGCGCCGGCACGGGGTCCATTGCTTACGGCGTCGCGTGCCGCGAGCTCGAGGCCTGCGATTCGGGGCTGCGCAGCGCCACCTCCGTCCAGGGCTCGCTGGCCATGTACCCGATCTGGCAGTACGGCTCGGAGGAGCAGAAGACCGAGTGGCTGCCCCGGATGGCAGCGGGGGAAGCGGTGGGCTGTTTCGGTCTCACCGAGCCCGATCATGGCTCCGACCCGGGCAGCATGCGGACGTTTGCCCGGCGCGACGGGTCCGACTGGGTGCTCTCCGGCACCAAGATGTGGATCACCAACGGCAGCATCGCCGACATCGCCGTGGTGTGGGCCGGCACCTCCGAGGGCATCCGGGGGTTCCTCGTACCGCGCGGGACGGCCGGCTTCACGACAAGCGACATCCACAAGAAGCTGTCACTGCGCGCGTCCATCACATCCGAGCTGCACCTGGACGAGGTCCGGCTACCCGCCGACGCCGTCCTGCCCGGCGTCTCCGGGCTCAAGGGCCCGCTGTCGTGCCTCACCGAAGCCCGGTTCGGCATCGCCTGGGGCGTCACGGGAGCGGCCCGGAGCTGCCTGGAGAGCGCCATCGAGTACGCGTGTACCCGGGAGCAGTTCGGCAAGCCGATCGGGTCCTTCCAGCTGACTCAGGCCAAGCTCGCCTGGATGGCCGCCGACCTGTACCGGTCCCAGCTGCTCGCGCTGCACCTGGGCAGGCTCAAGGAGGCGGGCTCGCTCAGCCCGGTCCAGGTCAGCATCGCCAAGATGACCAACGTCAGGTCGGCCATCGACATCGCCAGGCAGGCCCGGACGATACTCGGGGCCAGCGGCGTGACGCTGGAATATCCCCCGATCAGGCACGCGAACAACCTGGAGGCCGTGCTCACCTACGAAGGCACCGAGGAAATCCACACGCTAGCGATCGGTCACGCGCTCACCGGCATCTCCGCGTACCGCTAGCCTGGGAGCAGGCGATCGGACCGGGAATTCGGTACCCTTCATCTCTGGCACCGTTTTCGCGGTGCGGCGGGGCGTTAGCTCAATGGCAGAGCAGTGGGCTTTTAACCCATTGGTTCAGGGTTCGAGTCCCTGACGCCCCACCAGAACCGGGAGTACCCGCATGCGCTGGATCGTCCATTCCGAGAGACCTCTTTACCGCGATCCCTGGCTGGACATCCAGCTCGCCGACGTCGAGCTGCCGGACGGACGGCATCTAGAACACCGCCTCATCCGCACGCCTCCCGGCGCCGGGGCGGTCGTGACCGACGAGCACGGGCGCGTTCTGCTGCTGTGGCGGCACCGGTTCATCACTGATACCTGGGGCTGGGAGATCCCGGTCGGCCGTGTCGAACCGGGTGAGGGCCCGGCTGAGGCGGCGGCCCGGGAGGTGGAGGAAGAGACCGGCTGGCGCCCCGGCCCGCTCCGTCCCCTGCTCACGGTGGAGCCCACGCCCGGCATCTCCACCTCCGTGCATCACGTGTACCGCGCCGACAGCGCCATCCGGATCGGACCACCCGAGGATGACTTCGAATCCAGCCGCATCGACTGGGTTCGGCTGGACACTGTTCCCGGCCTGATCAGCGCGGGCGAGATCAGCTCCGCCACCACGCTGGCCGCGCTGCTGTACACCATGATCCAGAACGGCCCGGGCGTCCACTGAGGGGCCCGCTGGCTTGCGCCCGAAAATGCGCGCCCAGAGCTGCAGCTGCCGGTCACCTCGCATGACACCCGCCGAAGACGTACCCCCGTCAGCGGTGTAACAGCCTGGACTCGGAGCGGGGCCTGGCCACCCCGAGCCCAGGCGGGAAAGGACGCGATTATCTCGTCCCCTCGTTAATGATCATGCCAGCCGATTCTTAGGGCACGCTAGGACGCAGCTGTGAACCCGCCTATCGAGGGGAAAATCTCAGCGCGTCACAGCCGTAGCGTAACTACCCGTTAGCGGGCGGCTGATCAGATGACCCGCCCGGCGGCCACCCGGCAAGCTGCTCCGCTACCTGGCCTGGAAGCTCACCTGAGTTCCAGCCTGCGCGCTCGGCCGCGATATCCTGGACGTGATCCGGTGAGTGCCGGCCGAGGCCGAAAGACACAGGTGCGCTGAGCAGCGCCGAGTTAGCGAACTCACTCGGGCTTTCCGGCGGTGATACCGGCCGTGGTGGCTGCTGATAAGACCCCGGCTGAAGCGTCCCCGCCTGGAGCGGGACCTGCTGGAGCGGGACCTGCTGAAGCGTCCCCGCCTGGAGCGGGACCTGCTGGAGCGGGACCTGCCCTCGTTGCGCACACTCATCACGATCGAGGAACTCCGCCAGGTACTCGGCTTCGTCGGCGTCGATCCCGATCACGACTCGTGGTTCACCCCATGGTTCTTTGAGCGAGTAGCCGACATAGCTGACCACCGGCTGCGCGGACGCGACCGCAAGCCCATGCAGTGCGCGCCATTGTTCCCATGCCGTTTCCAACCGCGACGCGGCACGTTGAGCACGTGCGACCAATTCTGGATCACGCATCGTGCGACCCTCCCCTGAGAGCGGACCGGCCCCGGCAACGTGCCTTCCAGGATGTCCCGGCGAACAGATCTTGCCGGACAGCATCCTCGAGTGACACTCGCCACCGAGGCCGACCCCCCATTCCTTTGTACGAGTGCTGCTGAATTCACTGTTAGCGCTTAGGGAGCGCTTGGCTGGTGAAGACAGCAGAACGTCACTCGGAGCGCTGCTGCGGAATACCCGCGAGCAGTGCACGAACCTCGGTCTCCCGGTAGCGCCGGTGTCCCCCCAGCGTGCGGATCGAGGTCAGTTTCCCGGCCTTCGCCCAGCGTGTGACAGTCTTGGGGTCGACGCGAAACATCGTGGCGACCTCCGCGGGCGTCAACAGCGGCTCAGCCTCTGGTGTACGTGCGGACATGTGTTGGCCTCTCCTCCTGGACCAGTCATGCGATCCTGCGTTTCCTGTTTTGCCTGGTGCTCCTCGTGAGCCTGTCGGTGATGTCCCATATGGTCTACTGAGACCATATTGCCATCACCAGCGGTGACGCGTCGACCACCAGGCGCAAAGTTTCTGTACCGGGATGCCCAGTTGCTCCGCCGATCACTGTCACTCAGGGTGATTCTAGCGACACTTATTGTCGCATCGCCCCAGATTCGGAATACTGCCCCTCATCAATTCGCCGGGATGCCTCCGATACTTCAGTTGGCCAGCTCGAATTCGGTGAACACGCGCCACCGGCTGTATGCGCGCTTGTACATCGCCACGGCAAGTTCGCACTCCCCTTTAGCTACTCCCCCGATAGCCGCGTTGATCTCGGCCACCGACTGGTCACCGCAAAGCGCGTCGTCGCTGAGCAGGTGCACCAGTCCGCCGTAATCAAGTTCCACCAGCGAGTACGGGTGAAATTCCTCGAGCCAGCGCCCGACTTCGGTCAACTCGGCCGCCGCGCGCAGCGGCTCCCAGGCGGCATCTTCGAATCCGGCCGCCGCGCTGCGAAGCGCGGCCAGGCCGCGGGCCACCCGCCTGCGCGCGCGGGCCATGGCCGTGGTGTAAATGAGGGCCCGCGTCGCCGACGTGGTCGCCGCGGCGGATGGCCGGTCACCGTCCGAACCGAGAGCCAGCCACCGTTCCGCCGCCGAGAACGGGACGAACCAGGCGAGCGGCATGGTCCATGCGCTGGCCAGGATGTGCAGCCGGGCCGTGATCCCGCTGTCTTCCAGCTGAGCCAGGGCGGTCATCGTCTGGTCGTCGTCGCTGGCCGGAACCGTGCCGGGTACCGGCGCGCCCGGGTCCGAGAGCATCCGGCCGTATGCCAGCAGGCAACGCAGCCTGGTCTGCCAAGGGCAGATATAAGTGATGCCATCCGCGTGCCGGACGTAGGCGTGCTCGCTCTCCTGCTCGGGCACCATGATCTGCGGTGCCGCGATCGCCCGGCGCAGGGCCTCGGCGTGCTCCACCAGCAGCGAGTCACGCCTCCTCGGCCGGTCGGAGGAGGTCGCGTAAGCCGCCCATCGCGACCGGTCGGGTTCGTGGAACGCCGAAACCGGCTCGTAGACACGGAAATACGCGGCGTAAGTCATCACTGTCGTATCGTGACATACCGCGACGACCCACAGACGAGGCTGGAGGTAACGAGATTGTCTCGCCTGGCCGTTGACAGCCGGTCCGTCGTGCACCGGACGCCGCCGGCCCTGACCGTCCCGGGCCGCGCGCCCAGGCAGGCCATACGCTAGTTTGCGATCCTGGTTCAACGAGGAGCCGGGACGGGATGAAGAGAGTCGCTACCGTGACCAACGTGTTCGCGATGCCCCACAGGGAAAACGGCGCCGCCGGCGGTCCGCACCCGGGACCGCCCCCCGGCCCGGTAAATCATGAGCAGGTCGTCTTCTGCCAGGACCGCCACTCCGGGCTCCGGGCGATCATCGGCATCTACTCCACCGCGCTGGGTCCCGCGCTCGGCGGGACCCGCTTCTACCCCTACCCGAGCGAGGACGAAGCCCTCGCCGACGTGCTGCGGCTGTCCACGGCCATGGCCTACAAGAACGCGCTGGCCGGCCTGGATCACGGCGGCGGGAAGGCCGTCATCATCGGCGATCCCGCCCAGCTCAAGACCGAAGCGCTGCTGCGCGCCTACGGCCGCTTCATCGCCTCCCTGGGCGGCCGCTACGTCACGGCGTGTGACGTGGGTACGCGCAGCGAAGATATGGACATCATCGCCAGGGAATGCCGGTACGTGACCGGCCGCACGATCGCGCACGGGGGGGCCGGCGATTCCTCCGTACTCACCGCCCTCGGCGTCATGCACGGGATGCGGGCGGCGGCCAGCCACGCCTGGGGAGACCCCAGCCTGCACGGGCGGGCCGTCGGCGTGGAAGGCGTAGGAAAAGTGGGTCATCGACTGGTCGGTCACCTGATCGAGGCCGGAGCCGAGGTCATCATCTGCGACGTCAGCCCCGTCGCGGTCGAAGCCGTGCGGGCCCGGCATCCGCAGGTCCGCGCGGTCAAGGACGTCGACGCGCTGGTCGCGGAGAAGCTGGACATCCTGGCCCCGTGCGCGCTGGGCGGCACCCTGAGCGAGGAACTGGTCAACAGGCTCACCGCGCGCATCGTGTGCGGTGCCGCCAACAACCAGCTGGCTCACCAGGGCATCGAGAAGCTGCTCGCGGACCGGGGCATCCTCTATGCGCCCGACTACGTGGTGAACTCGGGCGGCGTCATCCAGGTCGCCGATGAACTGGCCGGATTCAACTTCGACCGGGCGCAGGCGGCAACCGGGCAGATCTTCGCGACGACCGCCCGGGTGCTCGCTATCGCGGAGGCCGACGGGGTGCCGCCATCGGTGGCCGCGGACCGCCTGGCTGAGCGCCGGATCGCCGATGTCGGCCGCCTGCGCGGAATCTACCTGGGCACGATGGGATCGGCGTAGGCATCAGGGGCCCAAAGCGGGTACGGTTGTACCTGTACGGATGCTGGTGAACGTCGCGCTTCCCGTTACGGGGTGGCGGCGCTGTCCTACGGCGCACGGAAACCAGCGAGGCGCAGATCATGGGGCCTGGACTGGCTCCGGACGTTCGAGGGGGTCGAGCCAATGGGGCGCGGCCGAGCCAAGGCCAAGCAGGTCAAGGTAGCCCGTCAGCTCAAGTACAACAAGAGCGACGATAACGACCTTGCCCGCCTGCGTGCGGAGCTGGGCGTCGGCGCGGACTCTGGTGACGGTAATTTCGATTCCGACACCGGGGACGACGACGAGGAAGACGACGACGAGCCTCCGGGCGTTATAGACGCCTGGAAAGACGCCGAGGACGCCTGGCCGCGGTAAGCGGCCAAGACGAGATCGCGGTAGCGGCTGACGGTTAGCTGCGGGCAGATCCCGTTGCTGGCTGCGGGTAGATCCCGTTGCTGGCTGCGGGCAGATCCCGCTCAGGACCCGACGCCCAAGCCGTCGAGGACATGCTTGCCGCGGTCATCCTCGGCGACCGGGATCGGGTACTGCCCGTCGAAGCAAGCGCGGCATAGTCGGCTGGCCGGGATCGTAGTCGCCTTGATCAGTCCGGCCAGCGACACGTAGCCGAGCGAATCGGCGCCTATCGAGGCGCAGATTTCATCCGGCGTCAGGCGGCCCGCGATGAGCTCGGCCCGGGTCGCGAAGTCGATGCCGTAGAAGCAGGGCCAGCGCACCGGCGGCGACGCGACCCGGACGTGCACCTGCGCGGCCCCGGCCTCGCGGAGCATCGCCACGAGCGCGCGCTGGGTGCTCCCGCGGACGATGGAGTCGTCGACCACGACGATCCGGCGGCCGACGATAGCGTCTCGCAGCGGGTTCAGCTTCAACTTGATGCCGCGCTCCCTGATCGTCTGGCTGGGCTGGATGAACGTCCGCCCGACGTAGGAGTTCTTGACCAGCCCCTGGCCGAACGGGATACCGCTCGCCTCGGCGAAGCCGATCGCGGCCGGCGTCCCCGATTCGGGCACCGGTATGACCAGGTCGGCGTCCGCGGGATACTCGGCCGCGAGCTGGCGGCCGACCTCGACCCGGGTAGCGTGCACGCCCCGGCCGGAGATTGTGGTGTCGGGCCGCGCCAGGTAGACATACTCGAACAGGCAGCCGCTCGGCTTCGGCGTCGCGAACGTCCTGGACCGGACCCCGCGCCCGTCGATGCTGACCAGTTCGCCGGGGGCGATCTCCCGGATGAACCTGGCGCCGACGATATCCAGCGCGGCCGTCTCGCTCGCCACGACCCAGCCACTGTCCAGGCGGCCGAGCACCAGCGGCCGGAAGCCGTGCGGATCGCGCGCCGCGTACAACGTCTGCTCATCCATGAAGACGAGCGAATACGCGCCTTTAGCCAGCGGCAATACCGCTGCGGCCGCATTCTCTACCTGGCTGGCCTCCGGATGCGGGGGCCGCCCGGCCGCCGACTCCGGCTCGAGGCCTGCGCTGATCCCGCTGATCTCGGCGCGGTCCGCGACGAACAGCGCGGTGAGCACGTCCGTGTCCGACGTCGCAGTGATCCCGCTGCTGCCCGGGCCGGTGCCGTCGAGCAGGGCGGCCAGCTCGCGGGTATTGATCAGGTTCCCGTTGTGGCCGAGCGCCAGGCTGGTCTTGCCGGTGGAGCGAAAGGTCGGCTGCGCGTTGGCCCAGACCGAAGCACCGGTGGTCGAGTACCGGCAGTGACCCACGGCGATGTGCCCGCGCAGCGTACTCAGGGCTGGTTCGTCGAAGACCTGGGCGACCAGGCCCATTTCCTTGTGGACCATGATGCGGTTGCCGTCGCTGACGGCGATGCCCGCCGATTCCTGACCGCGGTGCTGCAGCGCGTACAGCCCGTAGTAGGCGAGCTTGGCGACGTCCTCGTTCGGCGCCCACACGCCAAATACGCCGCAGGCATCTTTTGGCGGCCGGTCCTCGGGCAGGAGCGCATCCGTCAGACGACCGTCGGGGGGTGTCACTGATTCAGTTTAGTCGCACAGTGGCAGATAGGCGGCCAGATCAGCCCGCGGGCCGCTCGCCTGGACGGCCCCGGAGCCCACCGCGTCGGCCCAGCCCAGCCGGCCGGCGGCCAGCCGGATCCAGGTGAGGGGGTCGGTCTCCACCACGTTCGGCGGGGTACCGCGGGTATGCACCGGTCCCGGCAGGCACTGAACGGCGGCCACCGGCGGGACACGTACCTCCAGCACCCGGCCCGGATGCCGGGCCGCCAGCAGGTACAGCAGGTATCGTGCCGCGATGCGCTCATCCTGCGCGCCGGGCGCGCCTCCCGCGTCGAGCGCGGCCAGCGCCGCGGCCACGCTTTGCGGCCCGTGCGGGTCAGGACGTCGGGCAGGCATACCGGCGACCGTACCGCACCATGTCAGCCCCCAGCGGGCGCCCGCCCGGCCGATTCCGGGTCAGCGGATGCCGGGTCAGCCGAACAGTGCAGGCAGGGTCCCGGTGTGTACCGTGGCGAGCTCGTCGAGCGGGATGCGGAACATTCCCTCCACCTCCAGCTCGCCGCCGCCGACGGCGCCGATGGTCACGCCAGGCACCTGGTGGGCGGCCCGGAGCTGGTCGAAGGCGGCTTCCGCGCCTGGCCGGACAGCGACGATCGCGCGTCCCGCCGATTCACTGAACAGCCAGGTGAACGGGTCGCCGGGCACCCGCACGACGCAACCGATGCCGCCGCGCAGGCAGGATTCGGCGAGCGCGACGGCCAGCCCGCCGTCGGACAGGTCGTGCGCGGCGGACAGCAGTCCGGCCGCGGCCGCCGCGGCGAGC
>JALYVS010000582.1 GCA_030853115.1 Actinomycetota bacterium | reverse complement strand
CCCATCACCAGGTCGCAGTGCACGTGTCCGCCGGCCGGCGGCCCGAACTCCCCCAGCAGCCGGTGCAGGGCCGCCACCTGTCCGAGGTCGAACAGCTCGAACTCGGGCACGACCTGGCGTTCTTGGGTCAGCTGGTAGAGCTCCTTGATGAACGACCAGGGGTTGGCGAACACGTCGTCGCCGAAGTTCACCGTGCCGCAGGTCAGCGAGCAGGCATCCGGGCCGGCGTCGAGAACGGCCAGCCTGCTGGCGAAGCTGTCGGTCACCGCGCCGCCGGTCGAGAGCTGGACGATCAGGTCGGTGCCTTCCCGCAGCGCCGCCACCGTATCCGCGAGCCTGCTGACCTCCAGCGTGGGCCGCGCCGCCTCATCCCTGATGTGCACGTGGATGACCGCCGCCCCGGCCGCCTCGCACTCCTTGGCCGTGATGACAAGCTCGGGCAGGGTCACCGGCAGCGCGGGCACTAGGGACTTTTCGGCTTCAGCGCCGGTCGGGGCTACGGTGATCAGGGTCCTGTGGTCAATGTTTGCGGCCATGCTAAGGACGTTACCCCCGGGTCCTGGGGTCCGACTCGAGAGCCAGGTGCCGCCGGGCGAAGGCCAGTGACTCCGCCAGGTCCGCGACCCTGGCCTCGTGGGTCGGCGCCCGGGTAGTTTTCACCTCGACCACCACGGCTCCCGGGTATCCGGTCGTGGCCAGGCGGCCGAGCAGTTCGGCGCAGGGCTGGCCGCCCCGGCCAGGCACCAGGTGCTCGTCGGGGAAAGGCCCGGCGGGCGACCCCGTACCGTCGGCCAGGTGCACGTGCGCCAGGCGGCCGCCCAGCTCGGCGGCCATCGCCAGGGCGTCAGAACCCGAGGCGGCGGTGTGCGACAAGTCCAGCGTGACGTGCGGGCAGTCCAGCGCGGTCGGGTCCCAGCTCGGCGCGTAGGGCACCATCTCGCCGCCGCCCGCCCGGAGCGGGTACATGTTCTCCACCGCGAAGATGACGTCGGTTTCCTCCGCCATCGCGGCCAGGCCCTTCTCGAATCCGCGGACGTACTCGCGCTGCCAGCGGAACGGCGGGTGCACCACCACCACCGCGGCGCCGACCCGCTCGGCGAGGTCCTTGGCCCGCCGCAGTTTCTCCCACGGTTCACGGCCCCAGACCCGCTGGGTCAGCAGCAGGCTCGGCGCGTGCACGGACAGGATCGGGACCTGGTGATAGTCACTCAGGCCCTGCAGCGCGTCGGCGTCCTGGCTCACCAGATCCGTGTAGACCATGACCTCGACCCCGTCGTATCCGAGCCGCGCGGCGATCTCGAAGGCATCCGGCGTGCGTTCGGGGTAGACGGACGACGTAGACAGGGCGACGGGCGGACTGGGTAGCTTGGCCTCGCCGCTCACCGCTGGACTCCCTCCGTAGATTCCCTCCCAGCTTACTGAGATTGTCAGAGGCGACCGTTACTGTGCGGGTCATGGCGAAGGCGACGGCGGGTTCGGCCGGGTACCGGTGCAGCGAGTGCGGCTGGCAGTCGGCCAAGTGGAGCGGGCGGTGCGGTGAGTGCCAGGCCTGGGGCACGGTCGAGGAAGCGGGAATCCCGCGGCTGGCCCGGGCTTCGCGGACGTCCGGCGGCATCCGGGCGGTCGGGCACCGGATCGGCGCGCCGGCCAGCACGCCGGCGATGCCCATCGGCCAGGTCGACGCCACCGACGCCACGGCGCGGGCCACCGGGCTCGACGAGCTGGACCGGGTCCTCGGCGGCGGGCTCGTGCCCGGTGCCGTCGTGCTGCTGGCCGGCGAGCCCGGCGTGGGCAAGTCCACGTTGCTGCTCGAGGCGGCGGCGCTGGTGGCGGAGTCCGGGCCGGTGCTCTACGTCACCGGGGAAGAGTCGGCCGCCCAGGTGCGGCTGCGCGCCGACCGGATCGGCGCGATCAGCGAGCAGCTCTTCCTGGCCGCGGAGACGGATCTCGACGCCGTGCTCGGGCACGTGGACCAGGTCAACCCCCGGCTGCTGGTCATCGACTCGGTCCAGACGATCGCCGCCGCCGGAGTGGAAGGGGTCCCGGGCGGGGTGACCCAGGTCCGGGAGGTAGCGAGCGCGCTGACCGCGGTGGCCAAGGAACGCTCGCTGGCGACCATCTTGGTCGGGCACGTCACCAAGGACGGCTCGGTGGCCGGCCCGCGGACCCTGGAGCATCTCGTCGACGTGGTGCTGCATTTCGACGGCGACCGGCACTCCCAGCTGCGCATGGTGCGGGCGGTGAAGAACCGGTACGGCCCGACCGACGAGGTCGGCTGCTTCGACCTGGGTGAATACGGTCTCATCGGGCTGCCCGACCCGAGCGGTCTTTTCCTGTCCCAGCACCGGGAGCCGGTGCCTGGTACCTGCGTCACGGTCACGCTGGAGGGCCGCAGGCCGCTGCCCGCCGAGGTGCAGGCGCTGGTGGGCCCCTCCGCGCTCGAGGTACCGCGCCGTGCCACCTCAGGGCTTGACGCCGCCCGGGTCGGCATGGTGCTCGCCGTCCTGCAGCGCCGGGCCGGCCTCAAGCTCGGCAGGCAGGACGTATACGCGGCAACCGTCGGCGGCGTCCGGTTGACCGAGCCCTCGGTGGACCTGGCCGTGGCGGTCGCGCTGGCCAGTTCGGCCGCCAATCTGAGCGTGCCCCGCGGTGTGGTGGCGATCGGCGAGGTCGGCCTGGCCGGGGAGGTGCGCCGGGTCGCGGCCCTGCCGCAGCGGCTAGCCGAAGCCGAGCGGATGGGTTTCCGGCGCGCCATTGTGCCGGCGGGCTCAGGAGGCTCCCTAGAGCCCGCTGACGGCACTTCGCCGCTGATGCAGGTGGTGGAGGTGCAGGACATCCGCCAGGCGCTCTCCGCCGTCCTGGGGACCGACCTCTAACTTCACCAGCTTGAAGGTGCGCACCGGGCTGACGACAGCGCCGTTCCGCGCCTGGACCTGATAGCTGCCCGGGCGGGCCGCCGAGGCCAGCGTCACGCAGCCGGGCAGGCTGGCGGTCCGGTTCCAGGTGACCGACTCCTGAGCCGGAACGCCGCGGCTGAGCTGGGCGACACGGCTGGCCGGACCGCGGGCGCAGTCGGCGGAGTCCCAGATGATGCGGCCAGAGGTCAGCACCACCACATGAAGCTTCGCCGGGCTGGTGTCGAAGGCGCACCACCCGGACGCGGTGGAGACGGCGTCGACCTCGAACTCGGGGTCCTGCCCGCCGTAGTAGTCGTACCGGCTGGTGAACAGGCTGAGCACCACGTTGCCCGGCGAGCAGGCGCCGCCCCGCTGCGGGACGCCGGCCGACGTCCCGGCCGCGGCCGGACGGCTGCCTTTAGCCCGGCCGGACGTGGTCGCCCGGGCCGAGGGCGGGCT
>JALYVS010000151.1 GCA_030853115.1 Actinomycetota bacterium | reverse complement strand
CAGGTAGGCGGCGCCGGCCGTGCGGCCCGCTTTCCCGGTGGCCCGGGCCGCGGCCAGCCCGGCCACCGCCGAGGTCGTCGCCGTAGTCAGGAAGATCGCCAGCCAGGCCGTCATGTTCAGCGCGCTGGACGCGATCGCCAGCGCATCGAGCGGGGTCCGGCCCAGGTGGCCCACGATCGCGGTGTCGGCCAGGCTGTAGGCGGGCTCGGCCGCGATCGAACCGAGGGCCGGCAGGGCCAGCGCCGCGATGCGGCGGTCCAGTTCCCGGTCCGGCCGCATGAGCATCAGTGTCCGCCGGGACCAGGCGGCGGCGCAAACGAGTCCGCCAGAACCGGAGCCGGCCGCGCTGGCACAATGGGGGCGTGCGACCACCGCTGAGCCTCACCGTCGCCCAGCCCCGGTGCGTGGCCGGCGACACGCGAGCCAACGGGCTGCGGCACGCGGCCGCGGTCCGGCAGGCCCGGACCCAGGTCGTGGTCTTCCCCGAGCTATCGCTGACCGGCTACGAGCTCGACGCCGACCTGGTCGAGCCCGGTGACGCCGCGCTGGATCCCGTCGTGGCCGCGTGCGGGGCCACCGGATCCCTGGCCCTGGTCGGCGCGCCGGTCGGCGGCCCGCGCGGCCAGGCCTACATCGCCATGCTGGCGGTGCGCCCCGCCGGGGTGAGCGTCCTGTACCGCAAGAAGTGGATCGGCGGCGAGGAGGCCGCCCGGTTCAGCCCCGGGGACGAGCCGACGGCCTGCGAGCTGGGCGGCTGGCGGATCGGAGTCGGCATCTGCCGGGACACCGGAATCGGCGAGCATGTCGACCGGATGGCCGACCTCAATATCGACCTGTACGTGGCCGGGCTGGTCCATCACCGCGAAGAACGGAACGAGCAGGCGCGGCGCGCGGTCTTCATCGCGCAGCGCTGTCAGGCGTACGTCGCGCTGGCCAGTTTCGCCGGTCCGGCCGGCCGCGGATACCCCCGCACGGCCGGATCATCGGCGATCTGGTCGCCCGGCGGAGACGTTCTCGCGCAGGCCGGTCCGGACCCGGGTGAACTCGCCCGGGCCACCCTGGAGTAACCGTCGCCGGGCCGGTCCGGCCAGCTCCGGTCAGGCCAGCTCGGCGACACCTTGCGCCACCGCGCACGGAGCGCATAGCCGCACGTCAAGACCGGTCTCCCCGTCAGTGCTGAGATGGCGGGTGATCACCGCGTGCTGATCGCAGACCCCGCTGTCGGCCGGGTGCGACCGCCCGCAGTCGCAGTCGCAGTCCCGCTGGGCCCAGACCGGGGAGATGCGCCAGCCCCGCAGCACCGCCCGGACGGCCGGGTCGCTGGCGAGCTTATGGAACGACTCGGCGGTGACCGCCGCCGTCTTGTCCATCCAGTCGGCCACGACGTCCGCCGTGGCCTCCCAGGCCGCGGCCAGCTGCCGGAAAGGAGTGTCTTTGTCAGTGCTCACTCCCCTATCTTCTCATCCGAACTCGCTGGTGACCAGCAGTCTTTAGGCTGGCCCTGGAATAGACGCGTGTCAGGTGAGGAGCGGGATGTCCCGGTAGCCGACGGGGTGATCTTCTCCCCGGTCGGTGAAGTGCTCATTGAGCGCATGAGCGATCATGTTGTGCTGGTAGCTGTCCGGGCGAAGCAGGCCATGGGCGTAGGCCGCGACCCGGTCCGGGCTGGCGCTTCCGCCGAGGGCTATATAGCGCAGCCACAGACCGGAAAGGGTAAGGCCGGAAAGATCCCAGCCGTCAGAAAGACTGAATCCGGTACTGGGCCCGCTCATGGCCAGCGGCCGGACGAGGCGGTCACAGGCCGGGAGGGGTGAGCGATCGTCATAGAAGCGCCCCTGCGATATGTGCGCGGCGTTACGCCTGCTGCTTGACTGCCGGCGGCGACATCGTACCATGCCCGCGGCGCAGCAGCTCTTCGTTTTTTGTAGAGCCGCATCCCTGATGGTTCGCTTTTGTTGTTTCGGGCCCGGCATGCTGCTGAGACCGTGGTGACATGCCAGCATCGCGGTCCCGGACACGCTCTGCGCCTACGGCGAGCCCTCGCGGTGACCGCCGCCGACGCAGTCGGCTACCGGGCGCAAGGTGCGATGGTGGCAGGTAACCGGCGTGGCCCGGTGCGGCAGGCAGTCGGCAGCGCCGGCCAGCGCCCTGAGGCCGGGGTCGGGCGCCGGCTGAGTGAGCTGTCCCGCGAGATGCAGGCGGACCTCACCGACGAGGCGCTCCTGCGGCACATCGTGACGGCGGCCGTCGCCGAGGTGCCCGGCACGCAGCACGCTGCGATCACCCTGGTCACTGGCGGAGAGTTTTCCACTCCCTCAGCTTCCGGCGATCTGGCTAGGCGAGTTGACCAATTGCAGTACGAGGCCAGTGAAGGGCCGTGCCTGGACGCCGCGCGGCGTCATGAAACCGTGCGCTGCGATGACATGCGGGCCGAAGCCCGCTGGCCGCGATTCGCCGGGAAGGCCGCGGAAGCCGGCGTACTGTCCATGCTGTCGTTCCAGCTGTTCGTCGAGGACGAAACCTTCGGGGCGCTGAACCTGTATTCCGGGCAGGCGGGAGCGTTCAGCCCCGAGAGCGAGAGCACCGGGATGCTCCTGGCCTCCCATGCCGCGCTCGCGATCACCGCCGCTCGCACCCAAGCGGGCCTGCTGATCGCGATAGACAGCCGTGACCTGATCGGGCAGGCCAAGGGCATCTTGATCGAGCGGTACAAGATCAGCGGGGTGGAAGCGTTCGGGCTGCTGGTCGCCTCGTCCCAGGCTGTGAACCGCAAACTGCGGGACGTCGCCGACCACCTGGTCAGCACCGGGGAGCTCCTGACGCCGGTCAAACAGGCCAGCCGTCCGTGAGCTGACCAGAAAGAACCTAACGCTCGGTGTGACGACCCCAGGTACCGTTGAATCAGCGTCGCGCAACGCAATTTTGCGCCGAGCCGTATCGGCGGTCACCATGGACGCTTCGTTGCCCCACCCGCCGGCCGGCCCTGCGGAGGACCGGCTATCTCCACCACCCCGATACCGGCACCCTGCACCTCACCCGCCAGTATGGCCTGACTGATCAGCTCGCGACCTGCTACGCCGCCGTCCGCCCGGGCCAGCCCACCGCCTGCGCCACCGCCGCGGCCACCGGCCGGCCGGTGATCATCGACGAGATAACCCGCAGCCCGATCTTCGCCGGGCAGCCGATCCTCGACGTGATGCGCGACGCCGGCGTCCGCGCCGTGCACTCCCACCCCCTCCGCCACGACGCCGGGCACCTGCTCGGCGAACTGTCGTTCCACTACCGCACCACGAACCTGCGCCGCGGCGATTCCGAACTGGTCGCCTGGTGCGCCGCGCGCGCCTTGACCCGCACCGCCCGGCCATGACGGCGACCCAGACCAGCCGGACCGCAACCGGGGGGGCCGGCCCGGCCTAGCCGGTCCCGGTGATGAGGTCGAATTCCGCCTTGACCACTGCGTAGCAGAAGCAGGCCACCTGCTCCAGGCCGGGCCCGTCGGTAATCGTGACCAAGCCCCGGCGATACCGGATCAGCCCCTCGGCCTGGAACTGGCGGGCGACATCGGAGGCCGTCGGCCGCCGCACGCCCAGCATCTGGCTCAAGAACTCCTGGGTGAGCAGGAACTCTTCCCGGCCCGCCCGATCCCGGGTGGTCAGCAGCCAGCGGGCCGCGCGTTGCGCGGTGGCGTGCGTGCTGTTGCACACCACGTTCTGCGCGATCTGCACCATGGTCGCCTGGGTGAACCGATTCAGCGCCTGATGCAGCGCTCCGTCATCGGCCAGCACCTGCCGCAGGCTGTCCGCGGTGATCTTGGCCGCCGGCCCGGCAACCTGACAGAACGCCGCGTGCGGGGTGCTGGCCGCGCCCAGGAACACCGGCAGGCCCACCATGCCCTCCCGGCCGATGGTAGCCACCTCCACCGCCACCCGGTCACCGGCCATGCCGACGACAGAGAACACCGAGGCCAGCGGGAAATACACCTCGGCGATCGGCTCGCCGGGCTGGTAGACCTGACGGCGGACCTCGGCGTCCACCACTTCCAGGTTCTGGCTCAGCTTGGCCAGCTCATCTGCGGGCAGCCCGGCCAGGATGGCGTTGCGGCTCAGCCCGTCTGCACCGATCACCGGCACCACCTCGTTCGTTGCTGGGGCGGCTGGCTACCCCGCGCGTGACAGGTTATGTCAGATACCGAACACTGAGCTACCATCAAATCATGCTAGGCAGCGGACACAGTGCGCGAGCCGCCGGATTCCGGTTCGTGGTCGTGGTCGCCTCCCTCGGCGGCCTGCCCGTGCTGACCACCCTGGTCCACGGGCTGCCCGACGCGTTCCCCGTGCCCGTGCTGGTGATCTCGCACCGCCCGCGCAGCGAGCACGACAACCTGACCCCGCTGCTGCAGAAGCAGACCCGCTTGCCCGTGCGCCCGGGTACCGCGGGCCTGGCCGTGTGGGGGCCGGGCATCACGGTGATCCCGGGCCGGACATCGGCCACCATCAGCGGCCGCCAGCTCGCCCTGGAGCCTACGACCGGCTATCCTGACCTGGCCGGAGACACGCTGCTGGCCAGTGCCGCCGAGGCTGCCCGGCCCTTCCCGGGCATCGCGGTCATCTTGTCCGGCATGCTGCAGGACGGCGCCCGGGGCATCCGCCCCGTCAAGCGCTACGGCGGGCGGGTGCTGGCCCAGGACCCCGCCACTGCCCGCGCGGCCGGCATGCCCTCCAGCGCCATCGCCACCGGTTACGTCGACTTCGTCCTGCCCCCGCACCGGCTCGCGGCCGCCCTGGTCGCGCTCACTATGGCACCCGGCGGCGCGGCGCTGCTGGCCGTGCCGTCCCCCCACTGGGCCGGCCTGGGACCCAGCTAAACCGGAATCCTCCACGGACCTGGTACCTGCCCCCCGGTGTGCATAAACGCGGCGTGCTGAGGGAGAAGGAGGAAATGACAGTTTCCAGCAGTAGCACAGCGCCGCCACGGTACCGGGTGCTCGGCATCTACCTCAACGACCATCTCGCGGGCGCGACGGCCGGCACCGAGCTGGCGCACCGGGTGGCCAAAGCTCACGACGACGACCGGCTGCGGCGGCTCGCCGTCGAGGTCGCGCAAGACCGCGCCGCCCTGCAGGACATGATGAAGGCGCTCGCCGTTCCGGCTCGGGTCTATAAGACCGCCGCCGCCTGGCTCGGGGAGAGGGCCGGCCGAGTCAAGCTCAACGGGCACCTGCTGACTCGTTCCCCGCTCAGCTATCTCGAGGAACTGGAAATGCTGCGGCTGGGCGTGGAGGGCAAGGCGGCGGGCTGGCGCACCCTGCGGGTCCTGGCCGAGACGGACACCCGCCTCGACGTGCTCCGGCTGGACGGTCTCATCTCCCGGGCCGAGCGCCAGTCAGGCCTGCTCGAAGAGTTCCGGGTCCGAGCCGCCGCTAATCTCATCGCCGCCGAACAGGCCACCGGCACATCTTGACCACCGTAGCAAGACCGGAGCAGGACACAGGTTCATTCATCCGGCACCAGGTAAGGAGGCGATCGGCGTAAACACCTCACCCGGTTTCGGCAGCCAGGCGGTGGCCTCGCGGGCGCTGGGGTAGATGAGCAGCCGGTCGGCCAGGTCGATCAGGTCCGCTAGCCGCCCCACCGGGCTGCCGGGCGGGATCACGAGCCGGAGCTGGCTGCCGTAGGCGGCCGCTCGCTCCTGCACCTTGATCAGGCGGCGCAAGGAAGCGCAGTCGCAAAAGCGGGTGGCGCTGAAGTCCGCGATAACGACGGGTGCACCGAGGGCTAGCGCCGCGTAGAGCCGGTCGTACATCTGCTCGCGGTTGGTCAGGTCGATCTCGGTGACCAGCCGGACTACGACGGCCGAGCGCGCGGCCAGGTGGGGAATCATGCGGCTACCTCGCGGAGTGACGGCAGCCGCTTTTTGACTTCCAGGGCACAGCATGCCACGGCGGGCACGGCCGAAACAGCCGCTGAGCGAAGTCTGCCCAGCCACCCTGACCAGGAACGAAGAGTTCCCGGGTATCGGCGGGAGGCTGGTGTGCGCCCCGGCGAGCGCGGGTAGGCAGCCGCATGTTCCAGCAGGCAGTCGAACGAATTACCCAAGCAGCGTGCGGGCGCGGCTGCCAGGGGCCCCCGTGCCGCCCGCGCAGAATAAAGGAGGCGCGATGCCGAGGTCCAGCCGTTACTCTCCGTCCACCGCCGACGGACTGCCCGGGACACTGCGACGTTCGTGCCAGGAAGCGCAGGCGCTATTCCGCACGGCGCGTGCGGAAGCGGTCCGGGTCTACGGCGAGGGAGACGAGGCGAACCGGCTCGCCTACGCGGCGTTGAAGCAGCAGTTCGAGAAACGAGGCGACCACTGGATCGTCAAGACCCAGGCTGCGGCCTGACCGCGTTGACGGGACCTGCGTTGCCGTCAGCCCGGTCGCCGACGCGGGCCCCTATCCCGGAAACCCGGCCGCGGCCCGGTCGATGACCAGGATGAGGCCGGTGATGACGTCTTCCGCTGATCGCATCGGGGAGGCTGCGATCCGCAGCTCCTCCGTCTTGCCCCGCCGGTTCAGCCCGGCCAGGTCGATCGCGGAGGTGTTGTTCTCGGCCACCCCGGCCAGCACCGTGCGCAGCCAGGGGGCGATTTCGGCCGCCGACAACCCAATGTCCAGGGACAGGAAGTCCCGGGACTCGGCTTCCTCAGGGCGCAAGCCCCACATATCCTCCGCGCCCGGGCTCCACACGCTCACGCGTAAGATCCTCAGTCAGCACGATCACCGCACTGCCGAGGCTGCGTAGCACCGTGCCGAGGAAGCTGTTGGTCTGATCGAGCTCCTCGGTCCGCCCGCGTAGTTCTTCGTTGATGACCTGGAGCTCGTCGTTCGTCGACTGGAGCTCCTCGTTCATCGTCTCGAGTTCTTCGTTGGTGGACTGGAGTTCCTCGTTGGTCGTCTCGAGTTCCTCGTTGGTGGACTGGAGTTCCTCGTTGGTCGTCTCCAGCTCTTCGTTCAGGGATTGCAGCTCCTCGTAAGCGCGCTCCAGCTCGGTATGGGCGTACGAAAGCTCGTCCCGAAGACGGCGGTCCCGGGTCACGTCGACGAAACTGACGCCGACGCCGATCAGATCGCCTGGTGTACGGTACAGCGGGACAACTGAGATGTCGTAGTATTCCGGTTCGCCGCCGCCCTGTCGCAGCCATTCCACGTCGCGCAGCTCGATCGGCCGTAGCTCTTTCCTGACCTGCTCGATACGGGATCTGAGCTCGACCGGCCGGTAGGACACTTCCAGATCCTGGAAGGACCGCCCCAGGTCACGGGAGCGCAAGTTGAACAGCGCCTCGGCCGGCGCGTTGGCCACCCGGAGCTTGTCGGCCTAGTCGACGGCGAGTTGCACGGCCGGCCCTGACGCGAGGGCCGCGCCCTCCAGCCGGTCACCGAACAGCTCCCGGTCGGCCGCGTCGTTCCAGCTCGGCGGAGGTCCCGCATCCGCCATGAGCGCTGGCGACGTCTTGCGGAACAAGCGCTTGCGCAAATCTACGGGCTGGAAGCGGTCGGCGTGGTTCAGCAGCATCTCGGCTTTGCCCAGGAACAGGTATCCAGGGTAGGCCAAGGCGAAGTGGAACCGCCGGATGACGGTGGCCTGGGTCTCGGCGTTGAAGTACATCAGCGTGTTGCGGGCCACCAGGAGGTCGATCCGGGAGATCGGCGCGTCATGGGTCAGGTCGTTGCGGCCAAAGATGACCTGACGGCGCAGATCACGGCGGAAGAAGCGCATTAGTCCCGTTCGGCTCGAAATAAGCTTCTACTAGCTCCTCGGGCACATCGGCCAGCGCGCTGCTTTCGTAGGTGCCGGCTCGCGCCTGCTGCAGCGCGTCCTCGTCGAGATCCGTCGCGTAGATCTTCACCCGTTCACGGAACTGATCGACGCCCATGGCCTCGGCCAAGACGATCGCGAGGGTGTAGGCCTCCTCGCCGGTAGCGCAGCCCGCGCTCCAGACGCGGACCGGCGCCTTGGCTCCCTTGGCCGACAGGATCTCCGGTATCACTCGCTCCCGCAGCGCCTGCCAGGCCAGGGGGTCGCGGAAGAAGCTCGTGACGTTGATCAGCATGCTGTCGAAGAGCTGACTGAACTCTTCGGGCTGCAGTTCGAGGTAATCCCGGTACTCGGGGAAGCTGGCTAGCCCGACGGCGGCGATCCGGCGGTTGACCCGCCGCTCCAGCGTTGACCGTTTGTACCCGGTGAAGTCGAACCCCCGGCTTTCCTTCATCATCAGCAGGAGCTCTTCGAAATCACGATCCAGATTCTCGTCAGCCACTATAGGAGCGTACGCTCTCGGCGGCCAGGCCTATCTGGCGGTGCCGGGTTCATCGACCATGATCTTGTCGTCGACGGGCTCTTCTGTGACCGGGGTCATCTCGCTGGTCGCGCCGCGGATCACGTCAGCAGCCAGCGCTGCCTCCTTGGAGGCGGCATGAAAGCGGGCCGCGGAGATCGGGTAGCCCCGGTTCCGGGCCGACTTGGACAGGCGCTCAGTGAGCCGGTGGCGCTCGTCTAGGCTGCGGATGGCCAGCCACATCGCGCGCTCCACGGCGCTGGCCTGCTCTTCCAGCAACGACTCAGGCGACCACCGGTGGCCGACCAGGCAGTCGTAGCTGTCGGCGGCGTGCTCCCCGGCGTGATACAGTGGTCCGCCGCAGTCGGGGCAGGTGAAGCCGGTGTAATCGCTCGCAACGGGATTGATCTGAGGGTCGCCGGCCAAGGTGCCGCGGACTTCGGCCTCAAGGTCGGCGGGCGGCTCGCCTGCCGATTCCGCCACCTGTTCGCCGGTCAGCCGGATAAGCGCATCGGCAATCTTCCCGGCGGGCTCGACCGTGGGATACCGCGTGGTGGCCAGCGCGCAGCGCGGCATGCTGCTGTAGTCGGCGTCGTCCGGATCCTGCACGATTACGCGTCCGCCGCGATCCTCCACGGTGGCGGGGCCGAGCGCGCCGTCATCCAGCGCGCCGCTCAGCACCACCCCGATCGTCCGCGGGCCGCCGTAGAGCGCGGCGCTGCGGAAGAGCGGGTCCGCCGACGGCCGGACACCGTTCTGCCGCGGCCCCCGCGAGGTCCGGACCAGCCCGTCGACGACCATCAGGTGCAGGTCCGGCGGAGCCACGTAGACCCGCCCGGGCCGGAGCGGCTCACCGTCCACGGCGGCCGCAGCCGGAAGATCGCCCGCGCGGTCCAGAATGCGGGGCAGCGTCCGGCCGCCCGTGGCCGGAATATGGAGTACCACCAGCACCGAGGCAGGCAAATCCGCCGGAAGCGCCGCCAGCAGCGTGCGCAACGGCTCCAGCCCGCCCGCTGATGCCGCCACCGCCACGATGTCCCGGCCGCGCAAGCCCGTCACGCCGTCACCCTGGCCCGGTGCCGGCTCTGCTGCACCGGCGGGATGCCGGTAGCAGCAGAGCTACTCGAATAGGCCCGGCTTCCTTCGGCGCCCGGAGGATGCTGACGCAGGGTCGCCGACGGCGGGACGCCGTAGACGGCACGGTAGTAGGCGGTGAACCGGCTTGGGTTGGTAAAACGCCAGTCGGCGGCGACCGCGGTGACGGTGGTGCGGCGCGGATCGGCGGACAGCAACTGGCCGTGCGCGCGCTCGAGGCGGACCTGGCGCAGATAACCCAGGGGGGTGGTGCCCAGGTAACGACGGAAGGCCAGCTGCACCGCACGGATCGTGACGAACGCGGCGGCCGCGATGTCGGCGACGTTGATGTCGTCGCGGGTCCGTTCCTCGATGAACGCGACGGCGCGTTCCACGGTCTCGGAGGAAGCAGCGGGCCAGGGACGGAGGGCCAGCCCGGCCAGGTGCGCCTCGTCACGCTGCTGATCGCGCAGCGTCACCGCGTAACTGCGAGCGGTCTGGCTCAGGGCCTGCAGACGGGTCGATACCGTCGGCCGCCTGGCCGCGAGCCGGTACAAGGTGGCGGCGACATGCTCCTCGGTCGCGGCCAGCGACTGCGCGGCTTGACGGCTGCCGGCGATCGCCTGCTGAGCGGAGTCGTGCACATGCTGCCATTCGCGGACCAAGATCCCGGTCGCGCTGTCCGCCAGGGCCCGGTCCCAGCCGGGTGGCGGCGCGGCCGGCCCGGCTGGCGCCCGGCGTAGCCCCAGCCAGCCGGGGTTCAGCCCGGTCCGCTCCAGCCGCCGGCGGGCGGCCGGGCGGATCGAGCGAACGACCACCGGGCACTGTCCCGGCACCGGGCTGGCCGCGGCCGCGAGAGCTCTGGCCCCGCCGAAATCCACGAAATTCACGCCCGACATGTCGATCACGAGCCGGGCCGGCTGCGCGGCCCGTTCCGCCCTGATGCACTCGGTGAGCCCGGCGGCCGCGGTCATGTCGAGCGGGCCGCTGAGGCCCACGACGCAGATGGCACCACGGCGCTCAGCTTTGATCCTCAGCTGATCGCCGCGCTCCTAACCGCCTCCGGACGTCCGGCTACTTTGCTTACCACCATAGTCGTTTAACTCAGTCTGGGGAACCGGTGAGACCGGTGCTGATGGCTGCCCAGCCGTCCTTCCCGGGCGAAGCTCAGCTTGGCGGCAGCGCGCTCCCCGCGACCACGTCCGCGATCACCCGCCCGAGCTCAGGCAGCGGCAGCACCAGGGTGGCGACCCCGGTGTCGATCACGGCCGACGGCATCGTGGGGTGCTCGGCGGACCCGGGGCTCTGTGCGAGCACCGTCCCGCCGGCCTGGCTCACGAGCTCGCTGCCCGCCGCCGCGTCGCGGCCCATGCCGGTCAGCACCACGACCATCGCCCGCGGCCCGTAGCTGCCGGCCAGTGAGGCCAGGAAAAAGTCGATCGGCCGCAGCCGGTGGGCGTGCTCCATCGGCCGGATCGAGCATTCGGCGCCGGGGCTGACCTCGAGCAGATGCTGGGGCGGGCAGACGTACACGTGGCCGGGAATCAGCCGATCGTGGTCGGCGATCCATTGCACCGGCAGCGGGCTACGCCGGCCCAGGATCTCGACCAGGCTGCTAGCCGGGCTGCCCCAGGTGCTGCACGATGATCACGGCCGCGTTGAAGCTGTCCGGCAGCGGCAGGAGCACCTGGTTCAGGGCCGAGAGGCCGCCGGCCGAAGCCACCAGCGCTACCACGTCGAAGGGCGACCCCGGCGTCCCGGCCGCCGCGCCGACCTCCCCCAGGCGGATCCCGGCGTCAGTGGACAGACTGCGAACTGGGCTTTCGCCATCTGGAGCGGCCGGCATTGACCACCCCCCGGTCTTCGAGGTCCGGACCTCTTGGCTAGATCACTGTGCGGGACACCCTCAGCCTAAGCCGGCCATGGCCTGCGCTCAATCAGCCGGGCAGGTGAGCTGTCCGGCTGGATCGGGCACCCGCCCCGCCCCGTCCGGCTGGCTAGCTGTCCGGCTGGAGGCTCAGAACATACGCCGCCGCAGGTTTAATTCCTTCCTGAGCAGGCAGGGCGTCGCGCATGTCGTTGCCTTCATGCCCGGCGGCCTACATCCGCATCGCCGGGGCCGCGGATGCCGCGGATCCGGACGTGCGGGACCAGGCGCACGCCGTCCTGACCGCCGCCCGCCAGCTCGGCTGGCCGCCGCCCGCGGTCTACGCCGAGATCGGCCTGCCCGGCTGGCACCGGCCCGGCTCGGTCCTGGGCCAGCTGGCGGGCTACCTCGCCAGCGGCCGGCACGACGCGATCATGATCGCGGACCTGTCCAGAATCAGCCCCGACCCGGCCGACGTGCTCGCGTTCACGGTCTACTGCGACCGGTGCCGGGTCACGCTGGCGGCGGTGGCGGAAGGCCGCATCGACGAATCCCGGATCGCCGCCCTTTACACCAGGCACCTGGTCGTCCCGGCCTGACCGTCCCCCGGCATCCGGGTGCGCGGTATCGTCGGGTTGGCCCGCCCGTGATCGCACGCAAGGACGGAAAAAGGTGACAGGCGAAGGACTGCAGCGCCGCACATTCCTGGGTGCCGCCGCGGCCGCGGCGGTGGGTGCCGCGACTGGCTGCACCGCGGAAGACGCGGCCCGTCCACGGCCCGCCGGCAGTGGCCCGCGCCCGGCCCGCAGCCGGGCCGTGGCGGAGGGGTCCCGGCCGGGTGATCCGGATTTCTGGGTCAACTCCGCTGGCCCCGCCGATGCCATCGAGGGTTACACCGCCCAGGTCAGCGTCCGGCCCGGCGAGCCGTTCACTTTGCATGTATCGACGACCGCATCGTCGTTCCGGGTCTCGGCGTACCGGGTCGGCTGGTACGGCGGCGCGCAGGCGCGCCTGGTGTGGCGATCGGCGGAGGTCCGGGGCCGACGCCAGCCCGGGGCGTCATTCGCCGCCGCCACCCGTACGGTGTCCGCACCGTGGGAACCGGCGCTCACCGTAGCGACCGGCGGCTGGCCCGAGGGGGCCTACCTGATCCGGCTGGACGCCAGCCACGGTCATCAGCGCTACGTCCCCCTGATCGTGCGGACGGCGGACGGCGCCGGCAAGACCGTCCTGGTGCACGCCCCGGAAACCTGGCAGGCCTACAATCTGTGGGGCGG
>JALYVS010000581.1 GCA_030853115.1 Actinomycetota bacterium | reverse complement strand
GGCGCCGGCGGGCGGCCAGCTGGCCACCGTCCTGGCGATGCATCCGGCGGGCGCCGTCGAACCCGGGTTGGTCACCCGGATCGGCGCGCTGACCCTGACGCAACGCGACGCGGACGCGACGCCCGCGGCTCCGGTCCAGGTGACGGTGGACTCAGGCGGGCCTGCCACCAGCGCGCTGCTCGCCTACTCGGCCCCGGTCGACGGTAAGTGCCTGTGCGCCCTGGCCCTGATCGGCGACGCGGCGAGATGGGACGACGAGATCCGTGCCACCGCGCACGCTATCGCCGCGATCGTAGCGACGCAGATCCGGCACGCCAACGACCTGGCCAAGCTGGCCGAACGGCAAGCACTGACCCGGGCGCTGGTAGCCGCATCGCCGACCGCGATCCTCGCTATGGACGCCGACGGCCGCTTGATCGAATTCAACCCGGCGGCCGAACAGCTTTACGGCTACCGGCGCGAGGACGTGCTGGGCCACGACATGTCCGAGATCCTGATACCCACCCGGGACCGGCCCCGGGTCCGCCGGCACATCCAGACTTATCTGAGCACCGGCGACCCGGAAGAGTTCACCGGCCAGATGCGCATCTCCGCGCTGCACGCGGACGGCACCGAGCGCACCGTGGAGCTGACCGCGGTCCCGATCGCCCTCGGCGGGGAAACCATCTTCACCGGCTTCCTGCGCGATCTCACCGAGATCGAGCGCTCGCACGCCGCGCTGGCCGACCAGAGCGAACGGCTCGACCGCCTGATCGCCGCGGCGATCCCCGGCATCATGATCAGCGACGAGCGAGGCCAGATCACGCACGTCAACCGGAGCCTGGGCGCCATGTTCGGCATCGACGAGCCCGAACGGCTGGCGGGGACACCAGCCGACACGCTCGTGCGCCGGATCACGCCGCTGTTCAACGACCCCGACGAGTTCGCCCGGCGCAGCGCTGAGGTGCTCAGAGCCAGGCTGCCGGTATCGGGGGCCCAGACGAAGACCGCAGATGGCCGGACCATCGCACACGACTACTGGCCGGTGCTTGTCGATGGCCACTTCCGTGGTGACCTGTGGCTGGCCTGGGACATATCGGACCGCGTGGCGCTGGAAGAACAACGCCAGCAGATGCTCGAAGCCGAGCTTGCCGCCCGCCGCATGGCCGAGCAGTCGCAGCGCCAGCTGGCCGAGCAGAACGAACGGCTGCGCAAGCTCGACGAGGCCAGGAACCAGTTCCTCGCCATCGTGTCGCACGAGCTGCGCACGCCGCTGACCTCGATCGTCTCTTTCAGCGAGCTGATCAGGGGCGAAGCTGAGGGGCTCACCCCGGAGGGCGTCCGGTTCCTGGACATCATCGAGCGGAACGCCGATCGGCTGCACCGGCTCGTCGGCGACCTGCTCATGCTGGACCGGCTCGACGCGGGCGCACTGCCGCTGGACCTGGCCCCGGTCTCGATCCCGGAACTGGCCGGCGAGGCCGTCAGGTCCGCTTCCGCCGCCGCGGCCAAGCAGGGCGTCACGATCGAGATGACGGCCGGAGCAGGGCCGGCCCTGCCGGCCGACCAGCGGCGGCTGATGCAAGTGTTCGACAACCTGATCGCCAACGCGGTCAAGTTCTCGCACCGGAACAGCCGGGTCCGGGTCACCGCGGCCCACGACGGACAGCGCTGGCGGATCGACGTGGCCGATGATGGCATCGGCATACCTCCGGACGAGGCCGGGCAGCTCTTCAACCGCTTCGTCCGCGCCTCCAACGCGCGTACCGCGGGCCTGCCGGGCACCGGCCTGGGCCTGTCCATCGTCAAAGTGCTGGTCGAGATGCACGGCGGGCACGTCGAAGCCGATAGCGTCCTGGCCCGCGGCAGCACCTTCAGCGTCTACCTGCCGACGCCCGCCGCGGCGGCACCCGGCCCCGGGAGCGAGGCGTGAAAGCCCAGGTCCTGGTCGTCGAGGACGACAAGGACATCTCCCTCGGCATCCGCACCGTGCTGGACCGGAGCGGGTTCGACGTGACCAGCTCGGCCGACGGCAAGGAAGGGCTGCGCGCCTTCCATGCCACCCGCCCCGACCTGGTCGTCCTGGATATCGGGCTGCCCACGCTCGACGGGTGGGCGGTGCTTGAGCGCATCCGGGACCTGAGCGATGTCCCGGTCCTGATCTTGACCGCGCACGGGAACGAGGCCGACAAGGTGCGCGGGCTGCACAGCGGCGCGGACGACTACCTCACCAAGCCGTTTTCCAACCGCGAGCTGGCGGCCCGGGTGGAGGCCCTGCTGCGGCGGCCGAGGACCGGGCAGCAGCAAGCCGAGGTCTTCGACGACGGCCAGTTGCTGGTGAAGCTGGAATCACGGGAGGTCAGCGTGGGCGGCGCGCCCGTCGCGCTGACCCCGACCGAGTACCGGCTGCTGGTCGCGCTCATCCGGCACCCGGGACAGACCCTTACCCCCGAACAGCTGCTCAAGCTCGCCTGGAACGACCCGATGGGCGTGGGGCCGGAACGGGTGAAGTTCGGCATCATGCGGCTGCGCCGCAAGCTCGACCAGGACGAGTCGGGCGGCGGGGCTAGCGCCTCGATCAAGGCGGTCAGGGGATTCGGCTACCGTTACGTCGCGCCCGCCGCCGGCCGCGGGTGAGCTCCGGGGACCGGTGAGCTCTGGGGACCGCTGAGCTCCGGGGAGCGCTGAGCTCCGGGGCGACCGCAACGGATCTGCACCGGGGCAGCAACAAGGTCAGGTAGGCAGCTGAGGCAGATTAAGGCCCATGAGCTCAGCGGGCCCGGCGGGCGGGCGGATCCTGGTCGTCGAGGACGACCCTTCCGCAGCGCTGTTCGCCGTGCACGTGCTGGCCCACCGGGGTCATTTCGACGTCACGCACACGGCCGATCCCGTGGTTGCGCTCCGGATGGCGAGCACCGAGCACTGGGACCTGGTGCTGACCGACATCGAGCTGCCCGGGATGACCGGTCTTGAACTGCTTGACGCGCTACGCGAGGTCGCGCCCGCGCTCCCGGTCGCCGTGGTGACCGCGCACGCCCTGGCCGCGATGACGCAGGCCGTGCGCCTGAGCGGGGCGGATGCGTACCTGGAGAAACCGCTCAGGGTCGATCAGCTGCTGGCCACCGCGACCGCGTTGATCAGCCGAGGCCGTACCATGCGGTAACACCAGGCACGACACAGCGGCGGCGGTCACGATAACCTGCCCGGAGATGTCCGGGATCAGGCCCGCGGGACCTCAATCGACGCTGATGGCGGGGTTTGCATGTGACGATCACCGACGGAGTCAACGGGGCCGGAGTCGTGGTGACCGGTGGCGGCGCCGGGATCGGCCGCGCGCTGGCCCGCGGGCTGGCCGAGGCCGGTGCGCGGGTCGTGGTCAACGAC
>JALYVS010000150.1 GCA_030853115.1 Actinomycetota bacterium | reverse complement strand
GGTGAGCGCCGCTGCCTGCCCGGGCCGCCGGGCGGACCGAGCGCCGCTGCCTGCCCGGGCAGCACGCCGGTCGCCGCGGCGGGCAGGTCTGCTCTGGTCAAACCTGCATATTCGCCCGGCTGCGGATAATCACCCGGCACGCTAGCGCCCAGGGCCAAGGCCTCACGCAGCATGTCGGCGCGGTCGGCGACCACCCGCACGTTGGCCGGACGTTCTTCCGGGGTCTTGGCCAGCATGTGGTAGACCAAGTCGCTGACCGGTGTCGGCACGTCAGGGGGCAGCGCGGGCACCGGCTCGTGCTTGTGCGCGAACGCGATGGCCAGCGGCTCGCGGGCGGTGAACGGCGGATGCCCGGCCAGGCACTCGTACGCGACCACCCCGAGCGAGTAGATGTCCGAGGCGGAATTCACCGGTGCGCCGGTTGCCTGCTCGGGCGAGACATACATGGCCGTGCCCATCACCATGCCGGTCTCGGTCAGGTGCGATACCTGCGCGGCGCGCACCGCCGTAGCGATGCCGAAGTCGGTGATCTTCGTGATGCCGCCGGTGGTGACGAGCAGGTTACCCGGCTTGATGTCCCGGTGCACGATGCCGGCCTGATGCGCCACGTCGAGCGCACGTGCCGCCTGGCTGACGATGTCCAGGGTGGCATCGCAGGAAAGCCGGCCGGCCCGGGCCAGGATCGCGGATAGCGGATCGCCCTCGACCAGCTCCATGACCAGGTAGGCGCCGCCGAACTCCGAGGACTCACCGTAGTCGTAGACCAGTGCGATACCCGGATGGGACAAGCTGGCCGCATACCGGGCCTCGGCCCGGAACCTGGCCAGGAACGCCTCGTCACCGGCCCGGCCGGTGGGCAGCAGCTTCACCGCCACGGCCCGGTTCAGCAGCTGATCCTCGCCGCGCCAGACCTCGCCCATGCCGCCGGCCGCGATGCGGCCGGTCAGCCGGTACCGACCGGCCAGCAGATAATCGCTCACTGATTCCCCACAGAGGCCAGGTAGGCCTGGATGACCTTGACCGCGATGGGTGCGGCTGACGCGGCCCCGTAACCGCCGCCCTGGATTATGACGCCCACGGCGATCTTCGGGTTGTCGTAAGGAGCGAAACAGGTGAAGACGGCATCATCAAGCCCGGTCACCGTGCTGGTCTCGGCGGTACCGGTCTTGGCCGCGATCTGCTGCCCGGTGAGGGCTGCCCGGTAGCGGTAGGCGGTGCCCTCGGGCTGCTGCACCACGGCGACCATCATCTGTTTCAGCTCCGCGGCCACAGTGGCGGAGACCGGCTGGCTCAGCACCGCGGGCACCGTCACGTTCACCGTGCTCAGGTCACTGGCGGTGACCTGCTGCACCAGGTAGGGCTTCATCAGGGTGCCGCCGTTAGCGATGGTCGCGGCGAACATGGCTTCCTGCAGCGGAGTGACGGTGTCGCTGAACTGGCCGATGGCCGAGTAGGCGGTCAGCGGCTCGCTCGGCGGGATCACGTAATTGCTCTGCGCCACCCCCAGCGGGATGGTCAGGTTAGCGTTGTTCATGCCGAATTTGGTGGCCATAGCGTTCAGCGCCGCCGGACCGAGGGTCATGCCGATCTGGCCGAAGGTAGTGTCGCAGGACTGGGCGAACGCGTAGATCAGCGGAACCTTGCCGGACCCGTCCCCGCAGGTCTCGCCGAGGTCGTTGGTCAGCTTGCGGGTGGTCTGCGGCAGCGTGAGCTCGGTGGGCGAGGCGAAAGTGGTATTGACCGTGGTGCCGGGATTCTGCGTCAGCAGCGCGGAACCCGTCACGATCTTGAAGGTCGAACCGGGCGGGTAGCTGCCCTGCAGGGCCCGGTTGAGCAGCGGCTGCGTCTTGTCGGCGAGCAGCTGGTTATCGGCCGCGTTGAGCTGCTTGCCGTCGTGGGTGGCCAGCACGCCCGGGTCGTAGCTCGGGTAGCTGGCCAGGGCCAGGATCTTACCGGTCGACGGGTCGATCGCTACCACACCGCCAGGCTTGCCCTGGGCCGTGAGGGCGGCGTAGGCCGCGCTCTGCGCCTTGGAGTTGATCGTGACCGTGACCGTGGCGCCCTTGGTGGTCTTGCCGGTGACCAGGTCGACGATCTTCCTGACGTCGAGCGCGGAGTCGTTCCCCGACAGCAGCGAGTTCTCCGCCCCCTCGATGCCGGTCTGGCTGTAGAGCGTTTCGTAGCCGGTGACCGCCGCGTACTCCGGACCCGAGGGGTAATACCGCTGGTACTTGATGGAGTCTTCCGAGCCCGTGCTCGGCTTGGAGGCGGCGATCGGCACGTTGTCAGAGGTGACGATGCTGCCGCGCTCATACTGGTTCTGCGTCGCGTAGAACGCCCGGGAGTTGCCCGGCTCGGTCGCGAGGCTGGCCGGCTCGAAGCCCTGCAGGTAGTTGACGTTGATGAGCAGCACCACGAACATCACCAGGATCGCGATCGAAATCCGGCGCAGCGCCCGGTTCACTTGAGCGTCACCACCTGGGTCAGCCCCTCTTCCTGGATTGGCCGCGGCGGCGGTCGCCGGGCGGTGTCACTGAGCCGGGCCAGCGTGGCGATCAGGATCCAGCTCGCGACCAGCGAGGACCCGCCCTGGGACAGGAACGGCGTAGTGATGCCGGTCAGCGGGATGAGCCGGGTCACGCCGCCGACGATGACGAACACCTGCAGCGCCAGCATGAAGGAAAGGCCTCCGGCCAGCAGCTTGGAGAACGGGTCCTTGACCAGCATCGCGGTCCGCAGCCCGCGCTGCACGATGAGCCCGTAGATCAGCAAGATGGCCATCAGCCCGGCCAGGCCGAGCTCCTCGCCGAACGCGCTGATCACCAGGTCGCTTTGCACCAGCGGGGTGATGTAGGGCTGGCCGCCGCCCAGTCCCTTGCCGAGCAGGCCGCCGCTGGCCATCCCGTACAGGCCCTGCACCAGCTGGTAGGCGTTGTGACTTGGGTTCTGCCCGGCGAACGGGTGCAGCCAGATGGTGAACCGCTCACCGACGTGGGCGAACAGCTTGCTCGCGGCGAACGCGCCGACCACGAACAGCAGGAAGCCGAGCAGCAGCCAGGATGTCCGCGAGGTGGCAATGTAGAGCATCGACACGAACAGGCCCATGAACACCGCGCTGGTGCCGACGTCGCTCTCGAAGACGAGCAGCAGCAAGCTGGCCGCCCAGGCCACCAGGATCGGGCCGAGGTCGCGCCCCCGGGGCAGGTCGATGCCGAGCACCCGGCGGCCGGCCAGCGCCAGCACGTCCCGCTTGGCCACCAGGTACCCGGCGAAGGAGACCGCCAGCGCGAGCTTGGCGAACTCTTCCGGCTGGAGCGTGAACGTCCCGAGCCGGATCTGGATCTTGGCGCCGGTCCCGGCGACCTCGCTGATCGAGGCCGGCAGCAGCGCGGGCAGCGCCACCAGCAAGATCCCGATGGCGCCGAACGTGTAGGTGTAACGCTGCAGTACGCGCGGCTCGCGGATCAGGGCGAGCACCGCGATGAAGCAGCCGAGGCCCAGCGCCGTGTAGATGACCTGGATCATGGGCGCCGACGAGCTGAGCGGTGCGGTGAGCCGGTGTCTCTGCGCCGCCAGCCGGTAGGTCATCACGAGGCCCAGGCCGTTCAGCAGGGCCGCGAGCGGCAGCAGGAGCGGGTCCGCCCACGGGGCGAACCTCCGCATGGCCAGGTGGGCGATCACCACCAGGACGAGGTACGGCGCCAGGTCCTCGACGAGCGCCGAGGGAACCTTGCCGTTCAGGCCGAAGCCCACGTTCGCGAAGGCGAAGGCGACGAGCGCGAAGGCGAAAACGAGCATGATCAGCTCGGTCCGCCTCCGGCTCTGGCTCGGCATCGGGCCGTCGGGATCAAGCGCCGGCGCGGGCGCGGTGATGCTGCTCACGAGCTTCCCGCAGCGGGTAGCGCGACGGCATTAGCGGCGATGCCGAATACGGTCGGCGACGGGCAGTTGGAGCCGGCTTTTTGCGGGGCCGGGCCCGGCTTGACGATCTTGTTCGTCGGCCTGTGGTTTGCCTTGGCTAGCGTCACGGCCGCCTGGTACGTGGCGTCTAGCCGCACCCAGCTCCGCAGCGC
Organism: Actinomycetota bacterium; assembly: GCA_030853115.1. Taxonomy (GTDB): domain Bacteria; phylum Actinomycetota; class Actinomycetes; order Streptosporangiales; family Streptosporangiaceae; genus Palsa-504. The sequence continues at coordinate 8,497 of JALYVS010000150.1, read as the reverse complement.
GGTGTACTGCTCCTGGCAGATGCCGACGGCAGTGCGGATGTTCCCGACGATGTCCAGTGCGTCATCGAGGCTGCTGGCGGCGTCGGTGCCCTTGACCGTCTGCTGGTAGGACAACGGGACCTGGGCGAGCGGGATCCCGGTCTGCTGGTAAGGCTTGGACAAGTTGATCCCGGCGATTCGCTCGTTGACCCCGCGGTAGACGACGACCTGGTCCTTGCTGTCGGTGCCGACGTAGTACTGGTCCTGGCTCCACCGCCAGGCGGCGTAGCCGCCGCCGATGATGACGGCGAGCAGCACCACCAGCGAGGTGGTCACGATCGGCCAGCGGCGGCGGCTGGTCCGGGCGACGCGCCTGGGCTGGGCCCGGTGGCTGCCCCGGCCCGGCATCCCGTCCGGCCCGGTGCCGTTCGCGCTGGCGAGCGGCATCGGCCTTCGGGCCAGGCCGTCGGCGCTCAGGCCCGGCGCAGCGGCGGTCAGTGACGGCTGCCCGTGCTCGTCGAAGTGATTCTCGAAGTGATCGTCGATGGCGTCAAACGGGCCGGTGCCGTCGACGGTCATCAGCGGGTCGGCAATCGCGGCCGCCGCCCCGGCCAGCACCGGAGCAGTGGTCAGCGGCAGTCGCGTGCTGCCGGAGTCCACCACGTCGGCCACGATGCAGGTGATGTTGTCCGGGCCGCCGCCGTGCAGGGCGAGGTCGACGAGCTGGCGGGTGACGGCCTCGGGCTCGGCGATCGTGGCCAGGGTCTCGCGCAGCGTCTCGTCGGTCACTACCCCGGACAAGCCGTCCGAGCAGAGCAGGTAGCGGTCGCCCGGCTGGCCTTCGTGCACAGACAGGTCGGGCTCGGCGACGGACCGGCCGTCGAGCGCCCGCAGCAGCAGCGAGCGCTGCGGGTGGGTGGAGACATCGTCGGCGCTGATCCGGCCCTCGTCCACCAGGGACTGCACCAGCGTGTGATCGTGGGTGATCTGGTAGAGCTCGTTCTCGCGCAGCAGGTAGCCGCGGGAATCGCCGATGTGGCATACGGCCGCGTGTCCGTCCGACCAGAACAGCGCGGTCAGCGTGGTGCCCATGCCTTCGACCGCGGGGTTGGAGATGATCCTCTCCTGAAGCCGCGTGTTGGCCGCGGCGACCGCCTCGGAAAGCTCTGTCAGCATGTCGCCGCCGGGCTGCTCAGCGTCGAGCTCGGCCATCGAGGCGATCGTCAGGGAGCTGGCCACCTCGCCAGCGGCGTGGCCGCCCATCCCGTCCGCGATCGCGAGCAGGCGCGGCCCCGCATACGCCGAGTCCTCGTTTCCTTCACGGAGGAGGCCGACGTCAGAACGTACCGCGTAGCGGAGTACAAGTGTCATCTGCGCAGTTCCAGAACGGTCTTACCGATGCGGATCGGCACGCCCACCGGCACTGGCATCGGCCGCGTCACCTTTTGCCGGTCCAGGTAGGTGCCGTTGGTCGAGCCAAGATCCTCGACGATCCATTGACCGTCCTGCGGGAAAATCCGGGCATGTCGGCTCGAAGCGTAGTCGTCGTTGAGCACCAGCGTGGCATCATTGGCCCGCCCCAGCGTGATCTGCTGCTGACCAAGGTCCAGGCTCGTGCCCTGAAGCGCTCCGGCCGTCACGACCAGGATGCGCGGCGAGCCGCGGCCGGCCTTAGCCGGCTTAGCCGGCTTGGCCTGGCGCGGGGGCTGCGGGGAGCGCATCTTGCCCCGCCTGCTGGCGGCCGGGCCGCCGAGCAGGTCCGTCCGGACGACTCCGATGGCCGCGATGACGAAGAGCCAGAGCACAGCCAGGAAAGCCACCCTAATGATGGTGAGGGACAGCGCGTTCATGTGTGGCCACGCCCTTGGACGCTAGTAGTTGCTGCTTGAGTAACCACTGCCCTGGCCATCCTGGCGGTCTTGACGGAAAACCAGTGTCGTCCGGCCCAGCGAGATGCTCGTGCCGTCGGTCAGCGCCACCCGCCTGACCGGCTGGCCGTTGACGAAGGTGCCGTTCGTGGAGCTGAGGTCCACCAGGACCACCTGGTCGTTTTCTACCCGGAGCTCCGCGTGGTGCCGGGACACGCCCGGGTCCACCAGCCGCAGGTCGCAGTCGGTACCCCGGCCGAGCAGCGTCACCGGCGTCACCATCTCATAGGTGTGCTGATCACCGCCCGCGGAGCCGCCGGGCGCGCCCGGGCCCGAGACCAGCAGCCGGGGGTGGCCGGGGAAGCCCCGTCCCGGGGCGCGCGGCAGGTCGCTGGCCGGCAGCCGGATCTCGCCACCTTCCATGGTCGAGCCCCGGATGACACCGGAACGGATCCGGAACGTGCCCGTGGTTATGTCCGGCACGCCCTCGAACCGCATCCGGACCGGCCCGACGAACGAGTAGCCCTGCTCTTTGGCGTAGTCCCTGGCCAGGTTGGCCAGTTCGACGCCCAGGCTCTCGGCGTACACGTCGAGGCGCTCGTGGTCGCTGTCCGCCAGCTCGACCACGAAGTCGTTCGGCACCAGGGTACGGCCCCTGGCCACGATGGCGGCCCGGTCGTCCATTTCACGCTGCACCGCGCTGGCCACTTCGACGGGCTGCAGTTCAGACTTGAAGGCGCGAGCGAAGGCACCCTCGACCATGCCCTCGAGCCGGCGCTCGAAGCGCTGCAGAACTCCCAACGTGCCACCTCCCTTCGCGTCGCTTGCCCCGATCGTATCCGGGGCGCAGGAGCGCTCGCGGTCGTGCTAACCTACTCGTTGCCCAGGGCGGGTGGCGGAACGGCAGACGCGCACGGTTCAGGTCCGTGTGTCCGAAAGGACGTGAGGGTTCAAATCCCTCCTCGCCCACTGATTATAGGTTTCTCCTATCTGCGTACTCCCTCTGCCGGGCCACGATAAGGGCACGACGATGACCGGGCACCGGGCGTGCCGGGCCAGCCACCCGGACACCGAGCCCGCCACCCGGTGCCAGCAGTGCCCGGGTGCCCCGATGACGAGCGCGTCGGCGTTGAACTCCTCGGCGGCCGCGGCAAGTTCCCGGGCCGGGCTGCCCCGGCGGGTGCGGACGTGCACTTCCACGTCGGTTTGCCCGGTCACCTGGTCCAGTTCGGCGAGCAGCCAGCGCTCCAGCGCCTCGGCGTCCCGCGGAACCCCGACGACCTGCCCGGTGAGCGGCTCGCAGTAGACCCCCGACGTGCACACGTACACCACGAGCAGCGGTCGGCCCAGGCGCCGGGACACCCCCGCCGCGTAAGCCAGGGCGTTGCGGCTCGACGCCGAGCCGTCGTAGCCGGCGATGACCGGATGGTCGAGCCGGAGCGCGGCGGCCGACGGCTCGGCGGCAGTGCCTGCCCCGGGAACGACGGGTACGGCGGGGGTCGTCTCGGCGGCCTCGCGCGGCGGCCTGGGGGCTGGCTGTCCCGGCCGCTGCGGCTGGCCCCGTCCCGGCTGACCGGGTGCTGGGCTTGACTCTGCCTGGTCCATAGTCCGCGTCCTAGCGGGAAGCCGTTTCCTGGACAGCCATACCGTTATGAATGCCCCGGATGAACGGCCTTACTCGTTATTTGAAAAGCACTATAGATCAGTGCGCGCACTTATGTGCGCACTCATAGACGCGCTGGCCGCCGGCCGGACTGTCCCACCCTGGCGTACTCCTCCCACCCTGAGCACCGTGACGTGGCACGATGTGCGGGTGGCCGCAGAGCAGGCGGGGACGATCAGCAACCGGACGGACGCGACGGCGCGGGCCGTGATCGAGTGCGCGGCCGACGCGATCGTGGCGTTCAGCACCAACCGGACGGTGCTGCTGTGGAACCCCGCCGCGGAGCGGATGTTCGGCTGGGCCGCCTCCGAGGTCGTGGGCCTGGAGCCGCAGCTCATCCCCGAGGAGCTGAAGGCCGAGCACAACGCCGTCACCGAACGGGTCAGGGGCGGCGGCCAGATCTCCTTTGCCACCCGCCGGATCCGTAAGGACGGCACGGCCATCGACCTGCGCATCGACACCAGCGCGCTGATCGACGGAGCCGGCCAGCTGACCGGCTGGGTCAACGTCTGCCATCAGACCGGCGAGGACGACGTGGCCAGGGGATACATGGCCGAGCGGGCCCGGGTCGTACGCCGGCTCGGCGACGTGGTCGCGGACATGAACGCCCAGCGCGACCTGGAATCGGTGCTCGACCGGATCGCCGCCAGCCTGCGCGAGCTGACCAGCGCCGACGCCGGCGGTTTCGTGCTCATCGAAGATGACACGCTCAGGCTGGTCAGCACGGCCGGGCTGCCGCACCGGCTGCGCGGCCGGACGGCGGACTTGTCCAAGAGCCTGGTCGGCGAGCTAATGCGTTCGGGCAACACGGTCATGATGGCGACCGGCGAGTCGGGCGGCTTCGACGACCTGATCTGGTCGGCGCTGCCCGGCCTGCACACGATCGCGCTCAGCCTGTCGCACGTGGCAGGCAGGCCCTACGGGGCGTTGTACGCGCTGTACAGCAGGCGCAACCTCAGCCACGTCGAACTCGAGCTGCTGGAACTGCTCGCCGGGCACGCCGGCGTGGCGCTGACCAACGCGATGGCGTTCGAGGAGGTGGTCCGGCAGCGGGCGCACGAGCGGGCGGTCATCGACGGCAGCGCGGACGGCATCGCGGTGCTGGATGCGGCCGGCCTGGTGCGGCAGTGGAACCCGGCCGCGCACCGGATCACCGGGCTGGCCGCCCCGGACGCGATCGGCACGGCGCCGTCGTTCCCGCTCCCCGATCCGGGAGCCACTCTCACCCACAAGCTGCCGAACGGCCGCTGGCTCGACGTCCTGTGCACCGCCCTCGCCGACGGCGGGGAGCTTGTCATCGACTTCCGTGACGTCACCGCGGCCAAGGAACTCGAAGAGGCCAAGGACCTGTTCCTGGCCACCACCAGTCATGAGCTGCGCACGCCGATTACGGTGGTGCAGGGCTTCGCCAGCACGCTGGCCAGCCGGTGGGACCAGCTCGCCGACGCCGAGCGGCGCTCCGCGGTGCAGACCATCGCGGAGCGCGCGGGCTCGCTGGGCCGGCTGGTGGAGCAGCTGCTGCTCGGCTCCCGGGCGGGGGCCGATCAGCTGCCGGTGAGAAACGGCCCGTTTGATCTCGGCGCGGTGCTGCGCGCGGCCGCCACCGCCTTCCGGCCGCTGTCGGACAAGCACGTCATCATGGCGGACATCCCCGACGGCCTGCCGGCCGCCAGCGGTGACACCATGGCCACCGACATCATCGTCGGGCAGCTGCTCGAGAACGCCTTCAAATACTCACCCGACGGCGGCACGGTCAGCATCCGGGCGCGGGTGACGCGGACCGGGCCACCGGAAACGAGCTGGCCAGGAGAAACGGGCGGACCAGCGGAAACGAGCGGGCCCGCGGAGACGGGGGGCGGGAACCCGGGCGCGGAAGGTGCGAGCGGGGGCTGGATCGAGGTCACGGTGGAAGACGAGGGCATCGGTATCCCCGCGGGAGATCACGAACGCATCTTCGACCGGTTCTTCCAGGGTGAAGCCGGTGACCGCCGCCGGTTCGGCGGCGTCGGCATCGGCCTGTTCATCGTGCGGCGGCTGGCCCATGCGCAGCACGGCGAAATCACCGCGAGCTCGCGTCCGGCCGGCGGCACCGCCATGTGCCTGCTGCTTCGCCCCGCGGCGGCTGAGCCTTAGCCCGCGGTGCGTTCGGCATCCGGGGGCTTGTCGCGTTTGCGCGGCTCACCGCCGGTGGCTTCCAGGTAGGCGTCGACAATCGCGGGGACGTCGTAACCCTCCCGCATGATCCGGCCCTTTTCCAGCCAGATCACCCGGTTGCAGCTCCGCTCGATCTCGGCCAGGTTGTGCGCGACCAGGAACACGGTCCCCGCCTCCCCGCGCAGCGACATGATCTTCTCGTGGCTTTTGGCGCGGAAGTTCGCGTCCCCGGTGGCCAGCGCCTCGTCGATCATCAAGATCTCGTGGCTCTTGGCGGAGGCGATGGAAAACCGCAGCCGCTGCGCCATCCCGGTCGAGTAGGTACGCATCGGGTACTCGATGAAGTCGCCGACGCCGGAGAAGTCCACGATGGACTGGTAGCTGTCCTTGGCCTCCTGCGGGCTCATCCCCATGGCCAGGCAGCCGAGCACCACATTGCGCTCTCCGGTCAGGTCGTCGAGCAGGGCGGCGTTGACCCCGAGCAGGGCCGCCTGGCCGCTGGTGTAGACGCAGCCTTGCTCCGGCGGCAGCAGGCCGGCGATCGCTTGCAGCAGGGTCGACTTGCCCGAGCCGTTCCGGCCGATGATCCCGATCGCGTCGCCGTGATTGACCACGAAGGAGACACCCCTGATCGCCTCCACCTCGCGGATCCCGGGACGGTGCTGGCGCTTGAACACCCGCATCAACGCGGTCGCCGCGGTGCCCCGGTCGCCGCCCGCCCCGTACACCCGGTAGACGACGTGCAGGTCGTCCACGATGACGGTGGGCTCACCCCGGTTGTCGTGGGGGGCCAGCGGGGTCTGTCCCTCGAGGGTGAGCTTAGCCACGGCCGTACTTCGTTTCCGCCTGCCAGAAGAACACGAACCCGATCACCAGCGCCACGACGGCCCACCCGGCGCCGTACAGCCACAGCTGGTTCATCGTCACCGACCCGTGGCAGTAGGCGCTGTTTTCCAGGTGAGTCTTATTGACGTCGTAGAGCGCGCATTTCGCCGCGTTGTACGGCTGGCTGCCCGGCCAGGCCAGCCGCTGCGACCGCAGGATCGCGTTGCGCATCAAGCTGATGTAGACCGCGGCCGGGTTGATCTGGAAGAGGTAGGTAAGTGTCGGCCGGGCTTTGAGGAAGCCGATTGTCTGGATGCTGAACATGACCCCGGAGGCGTACATCCAGGTCCGGACGATAAACGGCATGAGCTGGCCGAAGTCGTCGGCGCCGGCGCCGAGGCGGGCCAGGAACAGGCCCATCCCGACGTTGAACACCGCCTGCAGCAGGAGCGCCGGGATGGCTAGCAGCCAGTACCAGGTGAGCGGCTCGCCGGTCGACAGCACGATCACGGCGAGCACGAGCATGGACATCATCAGCTGCTGGAGTTCGATCAGCACATACCCGATCGGCAGGCAGGCCCGCGGGAACGGCAGCGCCCTGATCAGCGGGAGGCTGTCGGTGATGACCCGGGAGCTGGTGATAAACGCACGCTGGGTGAAGTTGAAGACGAAGATGCCGGTGATCAGGAAGGCCAGGAAGTTCGGCACCCCGCGGCTGGTGTCGATGATGATGCCGAAGATCAGGTAGTAGACCGCCGCGTTCAGCAGCGGGGTGAGTACCTGCCACAGCTGGCCCAGCCGGGCCTCGGTGTACATCGCGACGTTGCGCGCGGTGGCGAAGCCCAGGATGAAGTGGCGCCGGGTCCAGAGCTGCCCGGCGTAGGCGAAGACACCGGGGCGGGCGGCGCTCGGCTTGAGCTCGTACCGGGCCGCCAGCTCGGCCAGGGCCCCGTCCGGCAGCGCATCGCCGACATCGGGAGTGACCAGGTCGTCGGTCAGCGTGCCCGGGCCGCCCGCCTCACGTACGCGCTCCTTCACGGGCGCGAGCCCACGGAGCACCGGCCCGGCCGCGCGGCGGGGAGGTGGCTGACAACCTTCACGGACAGACGTTACCGTGCCGGCGGCAGCTGCCGGGGCCACCGGGGGTTTCTGCTGGGACGCCGTTACCGTTCAGATATCTCAGGTGCTGCCGTGTTTCCGAAGCGTCCTGACGGGGCATTTCCGCTCGTACCGGGTTCGCTCACATTTTGGACAGACGGGCTGGGGCTGGCATGGAGGTGACCGAGGCGAGCGTCATTATGCTCCCCTTCGCTGCCTCAAGCGTCGGCGTAGCCCGCCGGCGCCTGGTGTCAGATCTTCTCGCGGACGGCATCGGTGATGCTGGCGTCTGCGATGTCGCGCTGGTCTTCAGCGAACTGCTCAGCAACGCCTTGTGTCACGCCGGCCCGCTGCCCGGCGCCCAGATCCGGGTCAGCTGGCGCCTGGACCCGGAAAGCGTCCAGGTCTCGGTCCGCGATGGTGGCAGCCAAACCTCACCTGAGCTGGGCGAACCGACGCAAGCCGCGACCGGAGGCCGAGGCCTGCGGATCGTGGAGAAGCTATCCCAGGGGTGGGGCACGAGCCACGACCACGAGGGCACCACGGTGTGGGCGCAAGTGCGGGTGAGCCGGGTGCGGACCCAGATGCCGGCCGGCCGGCCGGTGGCGGCCGGCGAAAGCGGATAGCCGCGCAGATATTCCAGCGGACAGACCAGCGCGGGTAGGTCAGCAAGCGGGACTAGGCACCGTCAAGGGAATGCTGTCGCCATTTCACGGGGTAGAGCGTGAGGTGGGGCACGCTCCGGTCAGTCATCGTGCACCGGTGACCACCACATCCGCATTGCCCACGGTCGTGCGTCGCGGGTGCAAGATGGCGGGGGTTCGTCAGCCTCACCCGCACCTGCTAGCACATGAATTCTAGATACCGGCGTCTAGCGGTACTTTTCAACCGTCACGATGAACCGTTGTGC
>JALYVS010000149.1 GCA_030853115.1 Actinomycetota bacterium | reverse complement strand
CTGCCCGGCCGGCCGCCGCCCGGCCGTTAGCTGGCCCGCCGGTAGAGCGCCGGCCGTTAGCTGGCCCGCGGCTCGGCGCGCTCCGGCCCGTTCCCGCCAGGTGACGTAGCCCGGATAACGGGCCAGCGCGGCCCCGGCGCGCAACGCGGAGACGGCGATCTCCGTCATGCCCAGGGGCCGGGTGAAAAACGGGTCGAACAACGCGTTCGCGATCGCATCCGGGTCACCCTCGCTGGCCCGGCCCCAGGCCGCGACGATGCCACAGCGTGATCCGCCCGCCCGGGCCCGGGCCGTGGCCACCACGAACGCACTGGCTCCGTCGTCACCCAGGCGAACCTCGTCCTTGCCGTAGGCGCCGGCGGCGGGCGCGGTAACCATGCTGGTCAACGACCGTCCGTCGGTGAGGTCGTGCGCGCCCAGCAGCACGCTGTCGACGTCGGAAATGGCTACCCCGGCATCGTCAAGCGCGCGCCGTACCGTGCTGAAGATGACATCGGACAGGCTCATCGAATCCACCGCCCACGACCGGTGTACCGCGCTCCCGCGCACGTAAACGCGCTGCATCTGGCCTCCCGCTCGCCGTGTCCCTGGTGGCGGAACCCGGCTCGAGGTCTCGTGCCGTCAGCCAGCCCCAGAGGTCGTCCTCGTGGCCGGCCAGCCGCGTCGCGAGGACTTGCGACCAGTAGGCCTGCGTTCCGTATTCCTCGCGCCAGGACCACAGCGCTCGCGAGTACCGCTGCAGCGGGTGCTCGCGAGTGACCCCGATCGCGCCGTGCAGCTGATGCGCGATCCTGGCGATGTGGCCGGCCGCCTGCGACGTCCGTGCCTTCGCCATCGCGATCTCGGTCACCGCGCCGGTCACCGCGTTGATCAGCGAGCCGGCCCTCTCGCCGGTCACCGGCGCAGGGCGCGAGCCGGCCCTCTCGCCGGTCACGGCGGCGACAGCGAGCGCCGCCGCGGCGCGGGCCGCCGCGGTCTCAGCGGCCAGCTCGGCGAGCTGCTGCTGCACAGCCTGCCAGGCGGCCAGCGGTCGGCCGAACTGGACCCGCTCGGTGCAGTACCGGGAAGTCATCTCCAGGACCTGCTGGGCCGCGGCCGCCATCTGGACGCTGCGGGCGAGCGCGCCGGCCGCCCGCACCTCATCGGCAATGTCGCAGTACTGGCGATCGATCGTGACGACCCCCGTCGCCGGGGCGTCAGTGAACCGGATATCGTCCCGGGGCTCGTTGGCGAGATTGGCGCCGCGGCTGATCGCGGCGCCCGCCGTCTCGAGCAAGACGATCGAGGTCCGCTCCTGGCCAGCCGGGCAGGCGAGCACGAGGTGCGACGCCCAGCTGGCCCACGGCACCCGGCGCAGGTGCGCGCTGACCGTCCCGGCCGGGGTCGTCGCGGTCGACACCACCGCGTCCGGTGCGCAGGCTGGCACGACGCAGCGGGCCGTCTCGGGCAGCCGTATCCCGCCGGCGGTGAGCAGCCGTGCGGCGACGATCGCGGTGTCAGCCACCGGCAGCCCGGCGCCTGCACCGGTGATCGCTGCGGCTACCTCGGCCGCGTCGGCGAGGTCCCCGCCGGATCCGCCCCCGCCTTCGGCGATGCCAACGGTCGTCCAGCCGTCACGCCGCAGTGCCGCGTACAGTCCCGGGGCGTCGGCCGCCGCCCGCGCCGCCTGCCCGACCGCGTCGGCAATCGCGCCGCTCAGCTCCGCGTTCCCGGTTAGCTGCCCGGCCCCGCTCATCGCCGCGTCACCGTCCGGGCTACGATCCCGCGCAGGATCTCACTGGTCCCGCCGCGCAGCGTGAACGCCGGCGCGTGCAGCACCGCCTGCGCTAGCAAGCGCACCAGGGGATCGCCGGAGCCGGGGTCAGGTTCGACCTGCGCGACCCGCCGGGCCACCTCGATGACCCGGTTCTCGAAGCGCGTGCCGAGGTCTTTGACGATCGCGGCCTGGACCGCGGGTACCTGCCCGGCGCCGATGGCCAGCGCGACGTCGCGTGACATCTGGCGTAGCGTGCCCAGCTCGGCGAGCAGCAGGCCGACGTCCGGATCGCACCGGCGGCCGTGCCGTCGCACCAGCTCCGTGAGCAGCGGGAACGTCGACAGGATCCGTTCGGGCCCGCTGCGCTCGAAGGCGAGCTCCGAGATGACCTGCCGCCAGCCGTCGCCCTCGGCGCCGAGGATGTTCTGGCCGGGCACGAAGACGCCGGTCAGCACGACTTCGTTGAAGTGCTGCTCGCCGTCGAGGAACTCGATGGGGTTGACCTGGACGCCGGGGGCGGTCAGGTCGATGATCAGCTGGCTGAGCCCGGCGTGCCGGTCGGCCTGACGCTCACCGGTACGCACCAGGGCCAGCAAGTAGTGCGCCCGGTGGGCGTGGCTCGTCCATACCTTGGTCCCGGTTACCCGCCAGCCGCCCGGGCAGGAGGTGGCGGCCGTCCGGATCGAGGCCAGGTCCGATCCGCTGTCCGGCTCCGACATGCCGATCGCGAAGTAGAGCTCGCCTCGTGCCATCCCCGGCAGGAAGGACTCTCGCTGCTGCTCCGAGCCGTGCCGCAGGATGCCGGGCCCGACCTGGCGGTCGGCGAACCAGTGGGCCGCCACCGGTGCGCCGGCCGCGAGCAGCTCCTCGTTGACGGCGTAGCGGTCGACCTCGCTGCGCTCGTGGCCGCCGTACCTTCGCGGCCAGGTCATACCGAGCCAGCCCTGGGCGCCCAGGGCCCGGCTGAACTCCTCGGAGTACCCGGACAGCCACGAATCGCAGCGCGGCTCGAAGGCGCCCGCGGACCTGCGCGCGACCAGGAAATCGCGTACCTGGCGCCGCAGCTGACCCGGGTCAGCCGGGCCGGGCAGCGGTACCTGACCGGCCACGGTGGTGCTCATCGCGGAGTGAAGCGGACGTGCAGCTGCTGCAGGCTGCGCGACACGATCGTCGGGTGATAGCGCAGCTGGTCCCCGGCGATGTCGAAGGAACGAAACTGCTCAGCGAGGTGGCGCAGGGCTTCCTCGGTCTCCAGCCGGGCCAGCGGCGCGCCGAGGCAGGTGTGGATGCCCTGGCCGAAGGCGGCGTGCCGGTTCGGCCAGCGAGTCACGTCAAACCGGTCAGGGTCCTCGAAGCCGGCCGGGTCGCGGTTGGCCGCGTGCTGTACCAGCAGCACCCGGTCGCCCTGCTTGACCTGCTGCCCGGAGAATTCGAAGGGCTCCTTGGCCCACCTGGCCATCGCGCGGATCGGCCCGTCGTAGCGCAGCACCTCCTCGGTGGCCGTGCGGGCCCGGTCCTCCAGGTACAGCCGCTCCCACTCCTGCGGCCAGTCGCGGAACGCGACGATCCCGTTGGCGAGAAGGTTCATCGTGGTCTCGTGCCCGGCGAACATCATCAGTATCGCGTTGGCGATCACCTCGTCCTCGGACAGGAAGTCGCCCCGCTCTTCCGCCTGCGCCATGCCGGTGAGCAGGTCGTCCCGCGGGTCGCTGCGGCGCGCGCGGACGATGGGGCGCAGGAACTCCACGAGCTTGTGCATCGCGGCCTCGCCATTCTCCATCCGGGCGGTATCGTCGCCGCGGACGAAGATCACCGCGCCCAGGTCCTCGGACCAGGCCCGGACCTCCTGGCGGGCCTCGGCCGGCACCCCGAGATACTCGGCGATCACGATCACCGGCAGCTGGAAGGCGAACGTGGTGAAGAAATCGACGCTGTCCCGCCCGTGCAGCGGCTCGGCGAGGTCGCGGACCAGCTCGCGGACGCGCGGGCGCAGCCGCTCGACGCTACGCGGGGTGAACGCCTTGTTGACCAGCGCCCGGATCCTGGTGTGGTACGGCTGGTCCTTCCAGACGAAGAACTTGGACAGGAAACCGAGCAGCTGCTCGTTCCCCGATACCGCGGCCGACCGGCGCATCTCATCTCCGAACGGTCCCGCGAAACGATCCGACGCGAGCCGCTGGTGGTCCCGGAAGCCGGCCACCACCTCCGAGTAGCCGGTCACCACCCACCCGTTCCAGCGCTTGTTCCAGTACACGGGGTGGACCTGGCGCAGCTTCGCGTAGTAGCTCACAGGCCGGTCGATGGCCTCGGCGCACAGCAGGTCGTCCAAGTCGACGCCGCCTGCGGCACCAGGTATCTCGCCTTCGCCCACATGAGTGCTGCCTCCGGTCACCACGGCCTCAGCCACGTCAATCCCTGCCTTCGGGCCGAACGTCCCCGGGTCCGCCGCCGCGGGACCTGGTTACCGCGCGGGTTGCATCTGGGCGGATGAGCACCACGACACGACTCTAGCTCTGCGTCAGGACCTGCGTCAACACCTACGTTGACATCCTCAACGTTATCGTTGACTACGATGGCTGCAGGAGGTAAGCACACATGGACAACTGGAACCGGTGGGGCGCCGCGGACGAGCGCGGCGCGGCGAACCTCATCGATGCCGGCACGGTGCGCCGCGGCCTGGCGGCGGTGCGCGATGGCCGCCCGATCTCGCTGGCCGCGCCGATCGTAGCCAACCGCGGCTTCGGCCTGGTCGGCCGGCCCGACCCGCAGCACTTCATGCTGCGGGACGGCGGCGACTACGCCGCGGGGCGGCCCGAACGCGCGGGTTTCGGCTTTGCCGATGACTGGGTGGCGATGCCGACCCACGGGGTGAGCCACCTGGACGCGCTCTCGCACATCTGGCAGTCCGGGCTGATGTACAACGGGCACGAGGCCAGTTCGGTCACCAGCCAGGGCGCCCAGCGGTGCGGCATCGAGAAAGCCGGTCCCATCGTCACCCGCGGCGTCCTGGTGGACCTGCTCGCCCCGGGCCAGGACTGCCTCTCCCCGGGCGAGCCGGTCAGCGCGGAGCGCCTGCAGGGCGCGCTGGACGCGCTGGACGTCGAGCTGCAACCCGGCGACGCGCTCCTGGTCCGCACCGGCTGGCTCGCCGCCTTCTCAGCCGGCGCGGCGAACACGTCGGCCTGGCCCGGCCTGTACGCGGACTGCGCCCCGCTGCTGGCCGATGCCGACGTCACCCTGGTGGGCGCGGACAACGTCGGCGTCGAGGTCTTTCCCTCCCAGGTGCCGGACTGCCAGGTGCCACTGCACGTGGCGCTGGTCCGCGGCCGCGGCGTGTATTTCAGCGAGCTGCTCGACCTGGACGAGCTCGCCGCCAGCGGCCGCACGTCGTTCCTGCTCGTCATCGCGCCGCTGCCGCTGGTCGGAGCGGTCGGCAGCCCGGTTTCGCCCGTAGCGGTGATCTGAATGCCCGAGGAGATGCCCGGCGAAAGGCCCGAGGAGATGCCCGGCGAAAGGCCCGAGGAGATGCCCGGCGAAAGGCCCGAGGAGATGCCCGGGAACCCCGGCCCGAGTGTGACCCGGACCAAGACCGTCGAGGTGACCCCGCTCGGTGGCGGGGAGTACCGGCTGCAGGCACGGCTGACCGACCTGTCGCGGGGCGGAAACTACGGTCCCGCCACCGCGGACGGCAGCGACGCTCCGTCATCGCGGGTCATCCACGACATCGCGATCACCGCCCGGGTGCGCGGCCCGGGCCTGGAGATTACCGAGCTGGACGTACGGCCGCTGTCCGTTCCCTACGCCACCTGCCCGTTCGTGGTGCCGGCCCTGCGGCAGCTGATCGGCCGCGAGCTGGTGCGGGGCTGGCGGCGGGCCGTCCTTGACCTGGCCGGGGGCACCCGCGGCTGCACCCACGTCAATACGCTGCTGCTGGGCCTGTCGGAGATGCAGGCGATGGTGGTCTTCCTGGAGATGAACGAGCGGGCCCCGTTCACCGCGCAGACTAAGGCCAGCGGCGAGTGGACCGCGGCGGGCCTGCAGGTCGCGCCGCGGCTGGCCGACGCCTGCTACTCGCTGCGCCGTGGCGGCCCCGCGCTGGCCGCGGCCGGTTCTGACGAGCCGGGCCCGGCCGGCGAAGCGGGATAAGCGGCTCTGCGACACTGGACGCGGCGCCTGCCCTGAGGAGGAACTGGTGAGCCGGATCGGTGAACGCCGCGAGCATGCCCAGGCTGAGCCGAGCGCCGAGTACGCGCACAAGCGGGCCGCGATCATCGACGCCGCCGCCCGGGTGTTCCAGCGCAGCGGGTACGAGCGGTCCAGCATGAACGACGTGGCCATCGAGGCGGGCGCCGACCGGGCTAGCGTCTACTACTACTTCAGGGGCAAGCACGAGCTCTTCCACGCGGTGATCATCGACGCGGTCCAGCATCTGGTAGACGCGGCCGAGCGCATCGGGGCCGCTGACGTGCCCGCGGCCGGGAAGGTGCGGGAACTGGTGGCCGAGCTGATGCGGGCCTATACCGACCACTACCCGTACCTCTACGTGTACGTGCAGGAAGACATGACCAAGCTGTCGGTCAACGACACGTCGTCCAAGACGCTCCGCCAGCTGGCCCGGCGATTCACCAGCGCCGTCGAAGGGATGATAGCGGCCGGCATCGAGTCCGGTGAGTTCAAGTCCGGCCTGGACCCCGCCCTCGCGACCAACGCCGTGCTGGGCGCCCTGAACTGGTCCCACCGCTGGTTTAAGCCGGGCCGGGCGGCAGCGCCCGGCGAGGTGGCCGACGTATTCATCGAGATCTTCCTGCACGGACTCGTGAGCGCGCCACAAGGTCCCTGGCGCGGTGCGGGGGAGTAGCGGGACGATGGCTTAATATCCGTCAGCTGACCGATGTTTCGCGCTGCAATTTGCAGGACGATTTGCAGTGCAACGAGCACCGGGCCGTTCGGCAGCTTGCCCGGGCCTGGCCCGGGAGCAGCCGCATGGGTGACCAGCGCGGTCCCGGATCAGCTCACTCCGGCTACTGCGGGAGCTAGATGAACCTGATCATGCTGACACCCGTCCGGCCTGGCCGCGCTGGGGCCGCGTCCGGCGGCCCGGGGAATCGCCGCCGCGACCATGGCTGGCCACCGCATGGGTGAGGACCTGATGACTCGCAGGCAGGTGGCATCGTTGTTCCGGGTAACCTCGGCGGCCGTGGCGAGCTGGGCGCGTCGCGGGCGGCTGCCCGAGGTTCGCAACGAGGCCGGCCGGCCCCGGTACCGGCGCGCGGATGTGGAAGCGCTGTTCGGGAGCAGCGTCAGGCAGCGGGCGCGATGACCGGCCACCGTGCCGGGGTCAGTCCGGAGCCGACGACCGCGGCCAGCCCGCTCGCCGTGGTCCACCCGGCCCCCCTGCTGGGCCGGCCTTGCGTACGCTGCGGCGCGGTCGGCACGCACTACCTGACCTGCCCGGGCCTGCAGCTGCCGGCGGGCTACCGGCTCAGCGAAGACCCCGCACCTGCGTACCGTCGTGACGTGACGA
Source organism: Actinomycetota bacterium (assembly GCA_030853115.1). Taxonomy (GTDB): domain Bacteria; phylum Actinomycetota; class Actinomycetes; order Streptosporangiales; family Streptosporangiaceae; genus Palsa-504. Next base: position 5,358 of record JALYVS010000149.1, on the reverse strand, counting down.
GACCGGACCTGCACTGAACCATCGGTTACTAGCTGTCGTTATATGAGTACATATCGTGTTGAACTCGGTGAGCCGGAGCGCTGGGGGCAGCATCTGGACCGAGAGGGGTACGCGATGCGTGATACCTGGACCTGAGCATCTGCTAAGCCTCGGCGCGGCTGCGGTAAGCGGCCGCGATGAGGCCGGCGCAGGCGCCGAGCGGCACCGAGGTGCTGTCGATCTGCAGGTGGTAGAGGTCAGGATCGTCGATGTCGAAGCCGTAGAGCCGCCGTACGTACTGGGCGCGGGCGCGATCGACTTCGGGCAGGCGCTGCCGGGCGGTGTCGGCATCCACATCCTCGATGCGGGCCGCCTGGGCGATCCTGGCCTCGTCCGGCCCGAACAGCCGCACCCGCAGGACCCCCGGCTCGTCACGGAACGCCGCGCCGCCGGCCCGGCCCAGGATGACAGCACCGGTCGCCAGTGCCTGTTTCATGATGGCCTCGGCCTGTTCGCGGAAGATGCCGGCGTCATCGGGCGGCTGGCCCGCCTCGGGGGGAGCGCAGTCGGTGCCAGCTCCCAGCACCCCGCCGGCCAGCGGTGCCAGCACGGCCAGGAACCTGCCGGGAACCGAGCGCCTGATCACCCCGCCCTCGGCCTCCTGGACCGACACCCGGAGCTGCGCGGCTACCCGGGAGCTGATCGCGCGGTCGAGCAACGGCAAGCCGAGCTGCCTGGCGACCTCGGGAGCGATGATGCTCCCGCCCGCGCCATAGCCGGCCGAGATGGTGACACCGGGCATCTAGTGGATCCCTCCGGGAGCGGGCGGAACCGCGACGGCCCCTGCGGGCAGCGTGTCGCCGGCCGTTCCGGGCTGGGTATTGCTTGTTCGCAGCTTGACCTGCCTGATGAACAACGCGGTGACAATGCTCAGCACCGACACCGGCACCGCGGCGGTGAACAGCCGGTCAATGGCGTGCGAGTAGGCCTGGATGATTCCCTCGTGCAGCGCGGGATTGGTGCGCTTGAGTGCGTCGAGCACGGCCGGGCTCTGGACGAGCTGAGCTACCCTGCTGCCGCTGTTACCGCCTCCCGCCAGCGCCGCACGCGGCAGGAAACGCGGGAACTCGGCGGCTATGCCTGCGGTCAGCACCGCTCCGAGAGCCGACGCTCCGATGGCGCCTCCCATCGAGCGGAAGAAGGTGACGGACGAGGTAGCGACCCCCATCTGCTTCATCGGCACCGCGTTCTGCACCACGAGCGTCAGCACCTGCATGAACAGGCCGAGCCCGAGGCCGAAGATCAAGATGTCCAGGCTCACCACCAGCAGCGAGGTGTGCGCGCCGAGACGGGTCAGCAGCACCAGCCCGATGGTGACCCCGATCGTGCCAGCGAGCGGAAACCAGCGGTACCTGCCGGTGCGCGAGATGTACAGGCCCGAGCTGATGCTCATCGCCAGCAGCCCCACCAGCAGGGGCAACAGCAGCAGGCCCGACTCGGTCGCCGAGACCCCGTGCACCAGCTGCAGGTACTGGGGCAGGAACGCCAGCGCACCGAACATCGCGATGCCGCTGACGAACGCGATGATGTTGGCGACGGAGAAGATCTGGATCCGGAACAGCTCGAGCGGCAGGATCGGTTCCGGGGCCTTCGCCTCGCGGAGCACGAAGCCGCCCAGGACCACCGCTCCCAGCGCGAACAACCCGATGATCTGCCCCGATCCCCACGGGTAGTTCTCGCCGCCAAGCTGGGTCGCGAGCAGGATGCACGACACCCCCGCGACCAGCAGCAGCGCGCCCTGCCAGTCAATCCTCACCTCGCGCTTGCGGACCGGCAGCCGCAGCACCCGGTTGGTGACGATCAGTGCGGCAATGCCCAGCGGCAGGTTGACGTAGAAGATGTAGCGCCAGCTGAGACTGTCCACGGCGAACCCGCCTGCCAGCGGGCCGACGACGCTCGCGACACCGAAGACGGCACCGAAATATCCCTGGTAACGGCCGCGCTCGCGCGGCGGTATCACGTCGCCGATGATCGCGAACGCGAGCGAGAGCAGGCCGCCGCCGCCGATGCCCTGCAGCCCGCGGAACGCGATCAGCTCGAACATATTCTGCGACGCTCCGCAGAGCGCGCTGGCCACCAGGAACACGACGATAGCGAGCTGGAAGACGCGCTTGCGTCCGTACAGGTCACCAGCCTTGCCCCACAGCGGTGTCGATGCGGTACTAGCCAGCAGGTACGCGGTGATCACCCAGGACAGCAGGTTGCTGCGGTGGAAATCCCCCACGATCGTCGGCAGGGCCGTGGCCACGATCGTCTGGTCGAGTGCAGCCAGGAACATGCCGAGCATCAGCCCGGACATGACCATCAGAATCTGCCGATGGGTGAAACCCTCGTTCTCCGCCGGGTTCGCGGTCGAGGCAGGAGAATTCATCAGTGCCTCTTTCCTGGTTCCGTGTCGATGCAGGTGTTCTTGGTTATGCTGCCAGTCCGGCCATCGAAAATGCTACTTCGGTATCTGCCCCGGACCAGGACCGGCCGATCTGGTTCGTCACCACGCCCCACGCTAAACGGGCTCACGGGCTCAGGACAGCGAGTCGTCTAGATCACCGAGCGACTCGATCAGCTCAAGGTTGGCGGAGTAATCGACGGGGCAGGCGATCACCGACACCGTGTCGGCCGCCAGCGCCGTGCGGAGCGTGGGGAGCAGTTCGCCGGCTGAGCTGATCCGGTATCCGGCCGCGCCGAAGCTCTCGGCGTAGGCCACGAAGTCCGGGTTGCCGAAGGTGGTGTCCACGTTGCGGCCGATCTCCAGGTCCATCTTCCAGCTGATCAGCCCGTAGGCGCCGTCGACCCAGATCAAGATGACGAACGGCAGGCGTAGCCGCAGCGCGGTCTCGATCTCCTGGGAGTTCATCAAGAACGCGCCGTCGCCGGTGGCGACCAAGACCCGGCAGTCCGGCCGGGCGATCTTCGCCCCGATGGCGCCGGGCACCGTCCAGGCCATAGTGGACAGGCCGTTGGACACCAAGCAGGTGTTCGGTTCGTAGGTCGGGTACAGCCGGGCCATCCACATCTTCAGCGCACCGGTGTCGACCAGGACGATGTCCTCGCGGCGCAGCGCCGCGCGTGTGTCGGCGACGATCCGGGCCGGCGCGAGCGGGAACCGGTCGTCGCGCTGACCACGGGCCAGCTCCCCGGCTAGCAGGGCGCGGATCCGGTCCTGACCCGGGGCGGTTCTGGCATGCGCCCCGACCGCGTCGGCGAGCGCGTCGAGGCTGCGCCCGATGTCGGAATGCAGTCCCACGGCGACGTCGTAGTGCGCATCGACCTCGGCGGGGAACCGGTGCAGGTGAATGATCTTGGTATCGGCACGCGGGTTGATCCGCACCGGGTCGAACTCTTGCAGCTCATAGCCGACGGCGATGATGAGGTCCGCGCGGTCGAAGCCGAAGTTCACGTAGTCACGGCGCATGAACCCCACCGCGCCCAGCGCCAGCGGGTGATCGTCAGGGAACACCCCCTTGCCGTGGAACGTGGTCGCCACCGCAATGCCCAGCGTCTCGGCGAAGCGGCGCAGGGCCGGACCCGCTTGCGCCCTCGCGGCGCCGTGCCCGGCGAGCACGATCGGAGCATGCGCCGATCGCAGCAGCGCCGCCGCGCGCTCGACCTGGGCGGGAGACGGCTCGTCGGGCCTCGGCACGTTTACCGGGAGCGGCTGCTGCCCGTCCGCCGGGGCCTGTTCCACGTCCTCGGGGATCGCCAGGTAGACGGACCCGGGCCGTTCGGTCTGGGCGAGCTTGAACGCTTTGCGGATCATCTCCGGCACCGCGCCAGGCGTCGCCACCAGTGCCGACCACTTGACGGCCGGCCTGAACATCGACACCAGGTCCACGCCCTGATGGGACTCCTTGAAACTGCGGTTCATCCCGACCTGCGCCGACAGCGCGATCAGCGGCGTCGAGTTCGTGGTCGCATCCGCGGTACCGAGCAACAGGTTGATCGCGCCTGGGCCCAGCGTCGCCGAGCACACCCCGGCCTGGCCCGTCAGCCGGCCGTAGGTCTCGGCCATGAACGACGCAGCTTGTTCGTGCCGGGTCAGCACGTACTGGATGGAGGACCGCGAGATGGCCTCCACCAGCCTGATGTTCTCCTCGCCCGGAATGCCGAAGACGTGGGTGACGCCCTCGTTTTCCAGGCACTGCACGATCAGGTCGGCGGTTCCGCGGGAGGATTGCGTCACGACGACGAGCCTAGGCCGTCGGCCCCCGCCGCCCCGGGACCCCCCCTCGGGAACCCGTGCCTGGATGCCATACTCGTTGCGGTCAAAGCCAAAAGCCAATGCCAAAGCCAAAGCGACGACCGAAGCCAGCCGCCACGGGTCAGGACTGGCAGCAGTCAGGAGACTAGCGATGGGTGCTGAACGCCAGCGCGTGGACGGGTTCGGACGGCTTGAGGACGGCTTGCGTCAGGCTGGCGACTGGTACCTGTGGGGACCGTATGTCAGCGAGCGGCAGTGGGGCACGGTCCGCGAGGACTACAGCGCCGACGGCCAGGCGTGGGATTACCTGCCGCACGATCACGCCAGGTCCCGGGCTTACCGCTGGGGCGAGGACGGACTGGCCGGCTTCTGCGACGTCGAGCAGCGGCTGTGCCTGGGGCTGGCGCTGTGGAACGGCCGTGATCCGATCCTCAAGGAGCGTGCCTTCGGGCTGACGGGCGCCGAGGCCAACCACGGCGAGGACGTGAAGGAGTACTGGTGGTACCTGGACGCGCTGCCCAGCCACGCGTGGAACCGCTGGCGTTACCACTACCCGCAGGGACCGTTCCCCTACGAGGACCTGCGCGAGGTCAACGGCCGCCGCGGCAAGCACGACCCGGAGTACGAACTGCTGGATACCGGCGCGTTCGACGATGACCGCTACTGGATCACCGAAGTCTGGTACGCCAAGGCTGACCCCACCGACATCTTGATGACGATCCGGGTGACCAACGCCGGACCGGACGCCGATACCGTGCACGTGCTGCCGACCGCATGGTTCCGCAACACCTGGTCCTGGGACGAAGGCGCGCCTAAGCCGGTGCTGACCGGGGCCGGCGGTCCGGCGGTCACGACCGTGCACCCTTTCCTCGGATCGCTCGAGCTGCTGGCCGGCCCGGGCCCGGACGGCACCAGCCCGCTCCCGCTGTTCTGCGAGAACGAGACCAACGTGGCTCGCCTGTTCGGCGCGACGGCGAGCACGCCATATCCGAAGGACGGCATCAACGATCACGTGGTCAGCGGCGCGCCCACCGTCAACCCCGACCAGCGCGGCACCAAGTGCGCGTTCTGGTACCGGCTGACGATCGCGCCCGGTCAAACCGCCGAGCTGCGCCTCCGGC
>JALYVS010000580.1 GCA_030853115.1 Actinomycetota bacterium | reverse complement strand
CCTCCGCGAACAGCACCTGGACCTGCGCGGCGTCCGGCAGCCTGTGGCCTGGAGGAGCGATCAAGCGGCTCACCTCGGCTCTTGCCCCGCATCCGTGATGAACTTACTATGACTAGTACCATGCTGGATGTCAACATCGACCGCTCCGATCCGCTCCCGCTGCACGAGCAGGTCGCGGCACGGATCCGGCGGGCCATCGCGGACGGCGAGGCCGGGCCAGGCGAGCGGCTCCCGCTGACGAAGGACCTCGCCGCGGTGCTCGGCGTGAACAAGAACACCGTGCTCCGCGCCCTGCACCTGCTCCGGGACGAGGGCCTGCTGGACTTCCGCCGCGGCCGGGGCATCACGGTCACCGGGACACCGCAACGCGGCGCGGTCCTCACCCAGGCCAGAAGCCTGGTCCAGTTCGCCCGCCGGCACGGCTACGGCCGCGAAGAACTCATCCAGATGATCCATGACCTGCCTCAGGACACCTGAAGGCGCGTTGCGTGAGCCGGCCTTGCGACACGCCGCGCACGGTGCTTGATCCGTGAGGACTCCCGCGGCAGCAAGCAATTCCCAGGCTTACCCCCGCCCCAGGAGTACCCGTCATGACTGGCCTGGCCTGTCCCGCACCTGCCGGACCAGCCAGAGGTCAACCGCCGCACCCGCTGGCTATGGGGCGCGTTCGAGCAGCTCCGCGCCGCCTGGGCAGCAACCGTCCCTGCCGATCCGGTGCAGCAGATCGGCACCTCCGCGCCCGCGGCGGAGCGCGGGTATTCGTTCAGAGCGCGTCCATAACATTGACCCAGGGACTGCGGAGTATCCTGACCGATCCTCGGAGTCATGACGGTTCTGCAGGTAGACGTGGTCGTGCCCGTCCGCAACGAAGAGCGTGACCTGGCGCCAGGTATCCGGCGCCTGGTCAGCTATCTGCGTAGGAGCTTCCCGTTCACCGCCCGGGTCACGATCGCGGACAACGGCAGTACTGACGGCACCTGGGCGATCGCCAACGGGCTAGCCTGCGAGCTGGCCGAGGTGCGGGCCATCCGCATCGATCTGCCGGGCCGCGGCCGGGCCCTGCGCGCTATCTGGTCGGAAAGCGACGCCGATGTTCTCGCCTACATGGACGTCGATCTGTCGACAGACCTCAATGCGCTGCTGCCGCTGGTGGCGCCACTGCTGTCCGGACACAGCGACCTGGCCATCGGCACCCGGCTGGCCCGGAGCTCCCGGGTCATTCGGGGGCCCAAGCGCGAGCTGATCTCGCGCAGCTACAACATGCTGCTGCGCACCTGCATGGGCGCGCGTTTCTCGGACGCGCAATGCGGTTTCAAGGCGATCAGGCGCGAGCCGGCCCGGGTGCTCCTGCCGCTGACCCAGGACACCGGATGGTTTTTCGATACCGAGTTGCTCGTCCTGGCGGAACGGGCTGGCCTGCGTATCCACGAGATCCCGGTGGACTGGGTTGACGACCTCGACTCACGGGTTGACATCCTGGCCACCGCCTGGGGTGACCTGCGCGGCATGGCCCGGCTCGGGGTGGGTTTCGCCCGCGGCACCATTGCCGTCCCCCAGCTGGGCGGTCCCTCGCTCGCGGTTCGCCGCACTGGCGCGGACCAGGCTAAGTCCTGCAACCTGCCGCGGCAGATCGCCAGGTTCGTGGTCATCGGCGCCATCAGCACCCTCGTCTACCTGGTGCTCTACCTGCTGCTGCGCGGCATGATGCCGGCGCAGCGCGCCAACCTGGCCAGCCTGCTGCTGACCGCCATCGCGAATACCGCCGCCAACCGGCGGCTGACATTCGGCATCAGCGGACGGCTGAACGCGGTCAGGCACCAGTTCAAGGGCCTGACCGCGTTCGGCATCGGACTCGCGCTGACCGCCGGCTCGCTGAGCGTCTTGCACGCGCACTCAGCCCATTCCAGCCGCGGTGACGAGATCGCGGTCTTGCTCAGCGCGAACCTGGTGGCCGCCGCGGTCAGGTTTGCGCTGTACCGGACCTGGATCTTCGGCGGGCCGGCGCGCACCGCCGAGGGTGACCGGCGCGATAACGACCGGCCGGCACCGGGGGGGCCGGTGGAATCATCCGGATCAGCCATCCAGCAACCAGCCATGACAACCCAAGGAGAAAGAGCCAGTTGAGTGCGACCACCTCCATCTCGCGGCGCGCCCTAGGCAGCCGCCCGCTACCGGCAGGAAACCGGCTCCGGCGCGTGCTCCGCGGGCCGGAGGCAGATCCTCGCTGGGCTCGCCCCGCGATGTTCGGGCTGCTCGCGCTGACCGCAGTGTTTTACCTGTGGGATGTCACCAGGAACGGCTGGGCGAATGACTTTTACGCGGCCGCGGTGCAGGCAGGTACCAAAAACTGGAAGGCCTTCTTCTTCGGCTCGTTTGACTCCGCCAGCTTCATCACCGTGGATAAGACCCCGGCTTCCTTGTGGGTGATGGAGATATCGGGCCGGATCTTCGGTTTCAGCCAGTGGTCCATGCTGGTCCCGCAGGCGCTGGAGGGCGTGGCTTCGGTCGCGTTGCTCTACGCCGCGGTCCGGCGCTGGTTCGGGGCGCCGGCCGGCCTCATCGCCGGGCTGGTGCTCGCCCTCACTCCGGTCGCGGCGCTGATGTTCAGGTTCAACAACCCGGACGCGCTGCTGGTGCTCCTCATGACCGCAGCCGCATACGCGCTGGTACGCGCGGTGGAGAACGGGCGGACCAAATGGCTGGTGTTCGGCGGCCTGCTGATCGGGTTCGCGTTCCTGGCCAAGATGCTGCAAGCGTTCCTGGTGGTGCCGGGCTTCGCGGTCGCCTACCTATGGGCGGGGCCGCCAAGGCTGGGCCAGCGCATCTGGCAGACGGTGCTGATGGGCATCGGCATTATCGTGGGGGCAGGCTGGTGGATCCTCGCCGCGGAGCTCACGCCCGCGGCTGACCGGCCTTATTTCGGAGGTTCCACCGACAACAACATCCTGCAGCTCGCCATCGGCTACAACGGCCTGGGCCGGCTCACCGGCAACGAGACCGGCTCGATCGGCGGCGGCGGTAACGGGCAGGGAACCGCGTTCGGCGGTAGCACGGGGATACTGCGACTGTTCCAGTCTGAATTCGGCGGCCAGATCAGCTGGCTGCTCCCCGCGGCGCTCATCTCGCTGGTGGCCATGGCCTGGGTCACCAGGCGGGCGGTGCGGACCGACCGGACCCGGGCCGCGGCCCTGCTGTGGGGCGGCTGGGTGCTCGTCACCGGCCTGGTCTTCAGCTTCATGAGCGGCATCATCCACCCGTACTACATGGTCGCGCTGGCGCCTGGTATCGCCGCCCTGGTGGGTACCGGCGCCACGGCCCTGTGGCAGGCGCGGCTGGGCCTGGCCGGGCGCAGTACGGCCGCGGTGGCCGTCGCGGCCACCGCGTTGTGGGCC
>JALYVS010000579.1 GCA_030853115.1 Actinomycetota bacterium | reverse complement strand
TGCGTCAGGACTTCAAGTCCGGGGCGAAACAAGTGCTCACCTGCCAGCTGCTGCCGTAACAAGTCTCCTGCACCACGCATCTCGCACAGCACAGGCGACCCGCTAGTTCCTATTAGGGCGAGGCGGCACTTGACCAGCTACGGGAGAGAATACGGCGGATGCCCCGCTGCCTGTACGCCTTGCCGGGCGCCCGGGCTGGCGGCGGGTCGCTGGCGGTGGAGCTGTCCTCAGCGGCCGCCGCGATGGCCGTGCGGCAGGTAGCGGCACGCACCCGGACCAGCCGGCCCAGCATCGTGCTCGCAGCCATCTGCGCCGTGATCGCCCGCCGCGCCAGCTACCCGGAACTGGTGCTCCCGCAAGTGTCCAGCAACCGTTTCGAGCCTCACCTGGTGAACTACGTCGGTCCCCTGGCCCAGGGCACCATAGCCGCCGTCCAGATCGCCGGCAAAAGTTCCGACGAGCTAGCCGGCCACACCTGGACCACAGTGATGGAGGCGAACCGGTTCGGCAGGTACGACACGGCCAAGCGGGACGCCATGGACGAAGTGATCGGCCACGAACGGGGCCTGCGCCCCAACCACGACCCCTTCTTCAACAGCCTCGTCGCTGAGTCGTGGTCCGGGCTTACCGCGGGCGTCGCCTTCCAGCCCGAGGAGATTGACGTCGCGCTGGCCCGGACTGAGCTGCGGTGGCGTCCGATGCCGGACGGCAGAGCGCCGCTCCGGTTTACCCTCAGCCAAATCGACGGCTGCCTGCGGCTGGACGCGTGGAGCAGTGACACCGGCCTGGTGCCGCGAGCCGAGCTGGAATCAGTACTGCTAGCCACCGAACGCCTGCTGGTGGCGGCCGCGCACGGCGATGTGCCCGGCAGCCGGATACCCGAAATCATCGGGCTCGAACCCCTCACCGGCACCCCCGACCGGATACTGATCGACCACTGCTGGGTCGACGTAGCCGACGTGCGACGCCTAGCCGACGACGCCATCGCACCCGCCGTGGCCCACGTCTTCGCTTCGGCCGGCGGCCGTCCGCTGGTCGCTCACCTGGCCGCCACCGACACCGTCCACACACCCGAACAGGCCCACGCCCGCTGCATGACCGTCCTCGCGCACCACCCGACGGCCATCACCCCGCGCCACTACGTCATCTGCCGCACCGCACCGCCCGACCCGTCCGACCTCACCGCCTGGCCCGCACCGCTGGCTACTGGCACCGGACGCGCCTGAACCACCAAGCGGTGCCAGGGTTTGCGGGGCCGCGGCCCGCTCGTCCCACTGCCACGGGATCGTTTACGGTCGGGCCGGGAGGGAGTAGAACTAGGTGGTGGCGGCCGGTTCGACATAGCGGCCAGGCTGAGGAAGAGAGCGCGAAATGACACAACCAGGCAGGCCGGTGGTATTCGTTCATGGCCTGTGGCTGCATGCCAGCTCGTGGGGCCCATGGCTAGAACTGTTCCAGGAGGCGGGCTACGCGCCGGCAGCACCGGGCTGGCCAGGTGACTTCGATACCGTGGAAGAAGCCCGCCGGGAACCCGGCACGGTGGCGGGCAAAGGCATCGACGATGTGGTCGACCACTACGCCCGGATCATCCGCGGGCTCCAGGCCCCTCCGGTCGTCATCGGGCACTCCTTCGGCGGCCTCATCGCGCAGCGGCTCCTCGGTCAGGACCTGGCCGCTGCCGCAGTGGCGATCGACGCTGCGCCCATTAAGGGCGTGCTCAACCTGCCCGTTTCCGCGCTGAAGGTCGCCTCGATCGCGCTGCGCAAGCCAGCCAACCGCAACTTGGCGATATCACTAACCCCAGAGCAGTTCCGGTACGGCTTCGGGAACGCGCTTCCCGAGCAGGAGTCAGCTGAGCTGTACGACCGCTGGACAGTGCCCTCGCCGGGCAAGCCGCTGTTCGAAGCCGCCCTGGCGAACTTCACCCCGCGGTCGCCCGCGAAGGTGAATACCGCCAACAAGACCCGCGGGCCCCTGCTGCTCACGGCCGGGGGCAGCGACCACACCGTACCGGCGGCCATCACGACGTCGACCCGCAAGCTCTACCACAAGTCACCGGCCATCACCGACTTCCTCGAGTTCCCCGATCGCGGCCACTCGCTGACGATCGACCACGGCTGGCGTGAGGTCGCGCAGGCAGCGCTGGACTGGCTCAGCCAGCGGTCACTCTGATCAGCGCCCGCCGAGCCATGATCACTTCCGGGCCATGTCCGCGCCGCTACCGGCTCATATCGGCGTTCATTAATCATTGACCAGAGGTATTCCATTTGCTGACCAGGCGCTCTTCCCTCCGAGGTAACGGCTGGGTACGATCCGTCCATGGCTGAAGACCAGGGTGCACCGGAACTACATCCGCTGTCAGATGCGCCACCGGATCTTGAGCTCGTCAAGAGTTCCTGGCGGAAACAGGCGTATGAGATTTCCGGCGGCGGCCGGTCGTTTGCTTATATCGACTACACCGTCACGGGGAAGGCGACCGCACGCTCAGCCGAGGGCACCTGGACTTTCAGCCGACCAAAGGGTGTCATCCACGGCGTATCGAAGTAACCAGCCAGGACGGCCAGATCCGCGCCGATCTCGATCTTCGGGCCTGGAAGCGCGGGGGCGCGATAGAACTCGGTGGCATATCCTACGACATCCGGGCGTCGGGTGCGGTTAGTGAACGATGGCGGTGTGAACGGGACGGCCAGGAACTGTTCGCCATTAAGAAAATCCACTCGCTGAAAAAGAGAAAAGGGGTCATCGAGCTCTCAGCTCTCGGCCGCGCCGACCCTAACATCGCGCTGCTTCTCCTGCTGACCATGGATGCGAACCACACCGCCGACAGCGAAAGCGCCGCGGCCGGTGCTGCTGCGGCCGGCTCGTAGCTTTCACTTTCACTCCTGCCACAGGGGTCTGACCTCGATTGCCCCGCTGGCGGCGGCCGGATGCCGGCCGGCGATCTCAGCCGCTTCATCGAGGCTCGCGCACTCGATGATGTCGAAGCCGCCCACCTGTTCTTTGGTCTCGGCGAACGGGCCATCGGATACCAGCACCTCACCGTTGCGGACGCGGACAGTGGCGGCATCGCTGCTTGGCCGGAGCCGCGCGCCGCCGCGCCGGATCCCCCGGGCGTCTACTTCCGCATCCCAGGCCTGGATTTGCGGCAGGGCGTGCACCTCGGCGGGACTCAAGATCACCGACTCGTCATCGCAGATCATCAGCATGTACTTCATGGCCCTCCTTCGATGGTGACCATCATGCCGCCGGCGGCGGGGACGCGAGAACTTTCGCGCCGCCGACCCGTAGATGTCCATCCGGGATGCGCCCGCTCGTCGTGAGAGTGACACAGCGAAGAACACACGGAAGGCCCTTCGGCGTGAACCCGTACGGCGGATACCAGCTCCGCCAGGT
>JALYVS010000148.1 GCA_030853115.1 Actinomycetota bacterium | reverse complement strand
CCCGGACACCGACCGGACGGGCGGGCAGGCCGCCTCAGCTGACGGCGGGGGCCGGGTGGGACGCTCGGGCGAGGTCGGCGACCATCTCGAAGGAGCGGAGGCGGTCGGCGGGGTCGTAGACCATGGTGGTGACCATCAGCTCGTCGGCGGCGGTCGCGGCGAGAAGCTCGGTGATGCCGCGGGTGACGGTCCCGGGTGAGCCGAGGATGCTCGAGGCCTGGCGGTCCTGCACGAACGCGCGTTCCAGCTCGCTGTACGGGTAATCGGCCGCTTCGGCCGGCGAGGGCACCTGCGTGGGGTGGCCCGCCCGCAGGCGCAGGAAGGACAGCGCGCCGGAGCCGGCCAGCCAGCGGGCCCGCTCGTCGGTCTCGGCGCAGATCACGGCGGCCGCGACCATCGCGTACGGGCGCTCCAGGCTCTCGGACGGGCGGAAATGCTCGCGGTACAGGGCCAGCGCGGGCAGCGTGCTGGCCGGGCTGAAGTGGTGCGCGAAGGCGAACGGCAGGCCGAGCAGGCCAGCCACCTCGGCGCTGTAGCCGCTGGAGCCGAGCAGCCAGATGGCGGGCTGGTGGCCCAGGCCGGGTACCGCGGTGATCTGGGCGAACGGGTGCCCGTCCGGCCACTGCCCGGTGAAGAAGCCGAGCAGGTCCATGAGCTGTTCGGGGAAGTCGTCGGCCGACAGCGCCTCGGGCGAGCGGCGCAGCGCCGCCGCCGTGACCTGGTCGGTGCCGGGCGCGCGGCCGAGACCGAGGTCAATGCGGCCAGGATGAAGCGCCTCGAGCATGCCGAACTGCTCGGCGACGACCAGCGAGGTATGGTTCGGCAGCATCACGCCGCCGGAGCCGACCCGGATAGCCTGCGTCGCGGCGGCGATGTGACCGATCAGCACGGGCGGCGCGGAGCTGGCGATGCCGGGCATGTTGTGGTGCTCGGCCACCCAGAACCGCCGGAAACCGAGCCGCTCGGCCCGCCGGGCTAGGTCGATCGTGGTCCGCAGCGCTTCACCCGCGCTCCCGCCCTCTGGCACCGGCGCCAGGTCAAGCACCGAAAGCGGCACGGCCCGCGGGCCGAAGGTCAGGCCAGGCTGCATGTCATCCACGACTTGTCCGAACAGCGTGAGACGCCCCGTTCTTCCGCCCCGGAAAACGGGCGGGGGCCGCGGGGCTCGCAGGAGGAGCCGTTCGCGAAACAATGATACAAAGAAACCTTTGCAAAGAACTCTATGCAAAGCTACCTTGGCATCATGGATGCGGGCGACGGGAGCACGATGGCGAGCGAGCGAGACGGGGCGCGGGAGCGGGAGGTGACGCAGCAGGCGGATCCGCAGGAGCGGGAGGTGACGCGGCTGACGGATCCGCGGGCGCTGCGGGCGTACGCGCATCCGGTCAGGATGAAGCTGGTGGGGCTGCTGCGAACGGAGGGGCCGTTGACCGCGACGCGGGCGGCCGGGCTGCTCGGTGAGTCTTCCGGGACGTGCTCGTTCCACCTGCGGCAGCTGGCCAGGTACGGGCTGGTCGAAGAGGCCGGGGGCGGGACCGGGCGGGAGAAGCCGTGGCGGGCGACCACGGCGTTGACCGACTGGGACGCGACCCCGGACGAGCCCGAGGCCGCCGCGGCGGCCAGCCTGCTGAACACGATCGTCGCCGCGGGGTACTTCGAGCAGCTGACGCGCTGGCTGCAGGCCCGCCCGGACCAGCCGCCGGAATGGCAGCGGGCGGACTGGCTCGGCGACCGGATCCTCTGGGTCACCGCCGAGGAACTGGACCTGCTCGGGGGCAAGGTCCTGGAGCTGGTCGACACCTACTTCGAGCGTCAGCTCAAGCCGGAGCTGCGGCCGCCGGACGCGCGGCAGGTCAGCTACCTGCACCTGGCCTTCCCGAACGACCTGCGACCCGGGAGGGACTGACATGATCCCGGCCCTGCTGCGCGAACGGGTGTTCCGCCGGTACTGGGGCGCGTCCACGGTCTCGATGTTCGGCGACCAGATCTCCGGGATCGCGCTGCCGCTGGCGGCGGTGCTCACGCTGCACGTGGGCGCGGCCCAGATGGGCTACCTGACCGCGCTCGAGTGGCTGCCGAGCCTGCTGTTCGGGCTGCCGGCCGGGGCCTGGGTGGACCGGCGCGGGCAGCGCAGGCGGACGATGATCGCCGCCGACCTGGGCCGGGCCGCGCTGTTCGCTTCCATCCCGGCCTGCTACGCGCTGCACGTACTGACTTTGGCGCAGCTTTTCGCAGTCACGTTCGGCGCTGGGACGTTGAGCATCTTGTTCAACGTGTCGGACGGGACGCTGTTTACCTCGATCGTCGCGCCGGAGCGGTACGTGGACGGGCAATCGCTCATCTACGGCAGCCGGGCGCTGTCCTTCGTGGGCGGCCCGGGCATCGGGGGTGTGCTGGTGCAGCTGCTGTCCGCCCCGGTTACCATCGCCGCGGACGCGCTGTCGTTCCTCGGCTCGGCGTTCTTCTTGAGCCGGATCCAGCCGGCCGAACCGCCGGCCGACCAGAGCCGCGGGTCGATCCTGGCCGGCGCCCGGTTCATCGCCGACTCGGGCATCGTCCGCGCGTCGCTGATCGCGGTGGCCACCGTCAACTTCTTCAACCTCATGTTCAACGCGCTGTACTTGCTCTACGCGCTGCGCGTGCTGCATATCCGGCCCGGCGTGGTCGGCGTGCTGCTCGGCATGGGCGCCGCGGGCGGGCTGCTGGGCGCGCTGGTGACCAGGCGCGTCGCGGCGCGGCTCGGGGTCGGCTGGGCCTACGCGGCCGGCTGCCTGCTGTTCACCGCGCCACTGGTGCTCTGGCCGCTGGCGCACGGGGGTATGCCGCTGGTGCTGAGCATGCTGTTCGCGGCGGAGTTCGCCAGCGGGTTCGGCATGATGATGCTCGACATCAGCATCGGGGCGATCTTCGCCGCGGTGATCCCGCCCGCGCTGCGGGCCCGGGTGTCCGGGGCGTTCCAGGCGGTGAACTACGGCACCCGGCCGCTCGGCGCGGTGCTCGGCGGGCTGCTCGGCGCATCGTTCGGGCTGCGGCCGGCGCTGTGGGTCGCGACCGTGGGCGGCATCGCCGGGTTCGTGCTGCTGCTCCCGACGCCGCTGCCGCGATTCCGGATGCCCGAACCGCCGGCCGAGGCCGACCCGAAGGACGCCGCCGGGCCGGGCCGCTAGGCACGGTCAGCCCGGGGTTCACGCGCGCAGGCTAACTGCCGCGGTGGACCGTCCGCCGCGGGCCTCGCTGGATGGCGTCGTCGCCGTACGGGCGGCCGTCCAGGTTCCAGCTCCACGAGATCTCCGGGGTGATCCGCAGGTACAGGCCCGGGCCGAACTGGCCGGGGCGCTCCATCAGCTCGCCGGTCCCGTACACCCGCAGGAACCGCGGCGTCCACGGGCTGGTCGATACCAGGTCGTCGACGACCAGCGCGACCTTGGTGTGGCCCGCCTGCACGTTGAGGAATTTCCTGGTCCGCTCGGGCGCCCGGCCGCCAACCCACAGATAGGTCCCGTCGAACTCGAAACCGACCGGCGCGACGTCCGGCTGGTCGTCCGGACCGACGGTGGCGATCCTGGCCAGCGGCTGCGCCTCGAGATAAGCGACCTCGTCCTCGGTGAACGCCATGACCTGTCTCCCTCCTTAGTTCACGTCGGTTTTCTGGACGTACCGCTAGCCCAGGACGATCCACTGGCGGCCATCGATGAGCTCGGCGACCGCGTCGAGGTGCCCGGCGTGGCAGGCGGTTTCCTTGAGTACATGGAGCATGACCACCCTGAGGTCGGTGAAGCGGGCACCCCATTCCCCCCACTTCGGGTCCCGCTGCCTGGGCGCCGCGTCGAGAGGGGTGGCCGAGATGATCGCGTTGGCGCGCTCGATCTCGTCCCGGTACAGCGTGAAGATGTCCTCGGCCGACTCGCCGGGACCGACCTGCCACTCGGCATCCGGTCCCGGCGGACCGAAGCCGAGCGGCTCGCCGGCCACGATGCCCCGGAACCAGTAATGCTCGTCCGCCAGGGCCAGGTGCTTCACCATGCCCAGGCAGTTCCAGCCCGACGGCAGGACCGGCCGCCGCAGTTGCTCTTCCGAGAAGCCTTCGAGGATGCCGAGCACATGGTTGCGTTCCAGGTCGAGGTACTGCTGCAGCAACTCAGTCTCGGAGTTCATCAGCCCATGATCCTGCCGGAGCACCGGCCGCGCATAGGTTCCTGGCCGGGCAGGTTGGGAAGCGGCTACTTTCGCCGGTGCGGCCGGGCGGGGCCGGACTCGACGTGCAGCGGGTCAGCGGGCGAGGCGACCGAGCCGAGGGCACCGGTTCGCACGGAAAAGAGCCGGCGCAGGAATCGCCTGAAGCCGCCTTCGCGCTTGCGCCCCTTGTGTTTCGGCATCTGCAGGCTCCTTGGCCGAGCCGGGGTCTGCTACCGGCGACTATCCCACGGTACAGGTGCAGCTAGCGGGCGGGAAGGGCCGAGCACCAC
This sequence comes from Actinomycetota bacterium, assembly GCA_030853115.1. Lineage (GTDB taxonomy): Bacteria > Actinomycetota > Actinomycetes > Streptosporangiales > Streptosporangiaceae > Palsa-504. The sequence goes on along the minus strand of JALYVS010000148.1, from coordinate 8,199 downwards.
GGTTCGTCCGGATCACATGTCCCGGGCCAGGGCAGACGGGTGGACAGCGCTGACGGAAGCTGAAGCCGGGAACGGGCCGCTTTAACCGGCGGGTCATTCCTCCAGGGCGCCGAGGTCGGCGGGCACGTCGACGGAGTAGGGCTTGAGGATCTCCAGCGGGACGATCTCCAGCGCGCGCTGATGGGTGCAGGCCAGCACCACGGGGGCGGCGGCGCCGTCGCGGTGCGCCTGCAGCCAGTTCGCCGCGGTCACGCACCACCGGTCCCCCGGGACCAGCCCGGGGAACCTGAACTGGGGCATAGGCGTACTGAGATCATTGCCGATGCGGCGCTGATGCTCGAGGAACTCGGTGGTCACCACCGCGCAGATCGTGTGACTGCCGAGGTCTTCCGGCCCGGTGGTACAGCATCCATCCCGGTAGAAACCAGTCAGCGGATCAGTCCCACATGGCTCGAGCTCGCCGCCGAGCACATTACGGTCGCCCATAGGAGCAGTATCCGTACCTGGGCCAGTGATCCGCAAGCTCAGGACGTCATCGGCAGCAGGCGGTCTCGGCTGTCCGGCTGGCCGGCTGTCTTGGCTGGTGGCTGGACAGGTCAGGACCTCCCGCTTAGTCTGACTGTATGGTCAGTCAATGCTTGCGCACGGCGTTCGCTCCCGCTCCGGTCGACCGGGCCGAGCTGGCGGCGACGCTCCGGCCGTTCGGCCATAGCCGGATGCTGCCCCGGGCCGCGTATGTGGACGCCGACGTATTCGGCTGGGAGCAGCGGCACTTCTTCGGCGGCGGCTGGCTGTGCGTGGCGCGTTCGGACCAGCTGCCCGAGGTGGGCGACCAGCGCGCCGAAGCCACCGGGCCGGGCGGGGTGCTGCTGGTCCGGGGTGAGGACGGGCAGCTGCGGGCGTTCGCGAACAGCTGCAGGCACCGCGGCCACGAGCTGCTGCCATGCGGGCAGGGCGCCCGGGCCAAGGCGATCACCTGCCCGTATCACGCCTGGACGTACTCGCTGGAGGGCGAGCTGCGGGGGGCCGCGGGATTCCGGCGGCAGCCCGGCTTCGACTTCAGCCTGTGGGGCCTGCCGCAGCTGCCGGTGACCGAGTGGCACGGCCTGGTCTTCGTGGACTCCTCCGGTGGCCAGTCGGGCGCGCTGGCCGGCGCGCTCACCGGGCTGGCCGAGCTGATCGCGCCCTACGAGCCGGAACGACTGGTCACCGTGGCCCGGCACAGCTACGACGCGGCCGCCAACTGGAAGGTCCTCACCGAGAATTACCACGAGTGCTACCACTGCCCCTCCATCCACCCCGAGCTGTGCCAGGTCAGTGCGCCTAGGAGCGGCGAGAACTACGGCGCCGACGGCGCCTGGATCGGCGGCTGGATGGAGCTGCGTGAGGGGATGGCGACGATGTCCCTGGACGGCGGCAGTGGCGGCGTGCCGCTGCGCGGGCTGGACGCGCGCGGACTGCGTACCGTCATCTACGTCAGCATCTTCCCGAACGTGCTGCTGAGCCTGCATCCGGATTACGTGATGACGCACCGGCTGACCCCGGTCGCCGCCGACCGGACCCGGATCGAGTGCACCTGGGCCTTCGCCCCCGAGGCGGTGGCCCGTCCGGACTTCGATCCGGGCTCCGCGGTGGAATTCTGGGACATCACCAACCGGCAGGACTGGGCGGCGTGCGAGTCGGTGCAGCGGGGGCTGGCCTCGCCGCACGCCTCGCCGGGGCCGCTGTCCCCGGCCGAGGACGCGGTGTACTGCTACGTCACGGCCATCGCCCGGGGTTACCTCGGCGAGTCGCTCTGGAGCCGGCCGGCCCGGAGCTGGCAGGCGGGCCGGACGGATAACGTAGACGCGTGACCATCTTCGATATTCCGGTAAAGACCCTGTCTGGCCAGGACTCCTCACTCGCGTCGGCCGCTCCGGCCGGCGCGGCGCTGCTGGTGGTGAACGTGGCCTCCAAGTGCGGCCTGACGCCGCAGTACACCGCGCTGGAGAAGCTGCACGAGCAGTTCGCTGACCGCGGTTTCGCGGTGGTCGGGTTCCCGTGTAATCAGTTCGGCGGGCAGGAGCCTGGCACGGCCGAGGACATCGCCGAGTTCTGCTCGGCGACCTACGGAGTCAGCTTCCCGATGTTCGAGAAGATCGAGGTGAACGGCCAGGGCCGGCATCCCATCTACGCCGAGCTGACGGCGGTCCCCGACGCGAACGGCGAAGCCGGGGACATCCAGTGGAACTTCGAGAAGTTCCTGCTGCGGCCGGACGGAACGGTAGCGGCACGGTTCCGCCCGCGGACCACCCCCGACGACCCCGAGATCCTGGCCGCCATCGAGTCCAACCTGCCCGGCTAGGGCGCTCGCGTCATCGTGGGCATCTCCCCGGGCGCTGGGAGCGTCGATGGGTTCCGTTGACGGTACTGCCGACGCGGTGGTGGTCGGCGGCGGGACGGTGGGCGCGTGGTGCGCTTACTTCCTGCGCCGGGCCGGGCTGACCCGGGTCGTGCTGGTAGAGAAAGGCTTCCTCGGCCAGGGCGCGAGCAGCCGGGCGGCCGGCGTGGTGCGCATGCAGGGCGGGACACCGGAAGCGGTCCGGCTGGGCCAGTGGTCCCGGCGGTTCTACCTGAGCCAGCACGACGAGCTCGGTACCGATTCCGGGTTCACGGAGCAGGGTTACCTGCTGCCCTGCTTCACCGCAGCGGACGTCACGGCGGCTCACGAGCGGATGACGATGCAGTCCGCCCTGGGCGTCCCGGTGCGGTGGCTGGGCCCGGCGGAGGTGGACGCGGTCAACCCCACCTTGGCCCCGGGACAGACGCTCGGCGGGACGTTCTGCGCGCAGGACGGGTACATCGCGCCGCCGCGCAACGTGACCGCCTACACCGTGGCGCTGAACCGCAGCGGAGTCGAGGTCGCCGAGCACGTCGCGTTCCGGGGCCTGACCCCGGGGACGACGGGTATCACGGTCGAGACCAGCCAGGGGCGGATCGACGCGGACCTGGTGGTCCTCACCGGCGGCCCCAAGCTGGCCCAGGTCGGCCGGCTGGCGGGTATCAGCATCCCGGCCGGCGGAGCCAGGCACCAGGTCGCGGTCACCGAACGGCACCCGGACCTGCACCGCTCGCGAGTGCCGATGGTCTTCGACCTGACCGCCGGGCTCTACTGGCGTCCCGAAGAAGGCGGCCTGCTGTTCGGGATGAGCAACCCGGACGAGCCGCCGGGCGAGAACCGCGAGGTCGACGAGGGTTACCTAGCCAAGATGCGGGCCCGGCTGGCCCGGCTGGTGCCGGTCACCACCGGACTCGGGCTGCGCCGGATGTGGGCGGCCACCATCGATTACACCCCCGATCACCTGCCCATCATCGGTCCCGCGCCCGGTTTGCCGGGAGTTACCGTGGCCTGCGCCGGCGGCGCCGGGATGATGTGGGGCCCGGGCGTGGCCCGGGCCGCGGCCGACATCGCGCTCGGCAGGTCCTGCGACGTACTCGACGTGGCGTCGCTCGGCCTCGACCGGTTCGACGAGGCCGGCCACAGCCGCCTCGCGGCAGATCCGATCGCCCTGCCTTTCCCGGAGCGGACGGCGATAGGTTAACCGCCAAGGTTTCGACGCGGCCTGGCTCGGTAGCCTGACGTCATGGAATATCGAACGCTGGGAAATAGCGGATGCGCGGTGTCTAACCTGTGCCTGGGCACCATGACGTTCGGCACCGAGACAGATGAGGAAGGCGCGCACGCTCAGCTGGACCGTTTCGTCGAGGCGGGCGGGACGCTGGTCGACACGGCCGACGTGTACAGCCACGGGGTATCGGAAGAGATCATCGGACGCTGGTTCGCCCGCCGCCCGGCCGACGTCACCGAACCGGTGGTGCTGGCCACCAAGGGCCGGTTCGGCTTGGACGACACGCCGAACGGCGCCGGGCTGTCCGCCCGCCACCTGACCCGCGCGCTGGACGCGTCGCTGGGCCGGCTCGGGCTCGATTCGGTCGACCTGTACCAGGTGCACGCCTTCGACCCGCTGACCCCGCTGGAAGAGACGCTGCGCACGCTGGACGGGTTCGTGCGGGCGGGCAAGATCCGCTACTACGGCCTGTCCAACTTCACCGGGTGGCAGCTGACCAAGGCGGTCTGGCTGGCCCGCGCCATGAACGTCGCCGGGCCGGTGACGCTCCAGCCGCAGTACAGCCTGCTGGCGCGGGAAATCGAGTGGGAGATCGTGCCCGCCGTGCTCGACGCCGGCCTGGGCCTGCTGCCCTGGAGCCCGCTCGGCGGCGGCTGGCTATCCGGCAAGTACCAGCGCGATCAGCGCCCGTCAGGCGACACCCGGCTCGGCGAGGACCCGAACCGCGGCATGGAGGCCTACGACCGGCGCGGCACGGACCGTACCTGGAACGTCATCGACGCGGTGCAGAAGGTCGCCGACGATCGTAGCGTCTCGATGGCCGAGGTCGCGCTCGCGTGGGTGACCGACCGCCCCGGCGTCACCTCGACCATCCTGGGCGCCCGCACGCTAGAGCAGCTCGAGACCAACCTGCGCGCGGCCGGGCTGCACCTGACCGCGGCGGAGGTGGCCACGCTCGACGCCGCCAGCGACCCGCACGTTACCGACTACCCGTATGGCGAGCTGGGCGTGGATCAGCGCGCTCGCACTCTTCCCGGCCACTGACGGCGGCGGGCTCGGGCCGGCTAGGAGACCAGATGTCGCTGAGTGATTTCCCGCGGTATCCCCTGACGTTCGGCCCGAGCCCGGTGCATCCGCTAGAGCGCCTCTCGGCGCACCTGGGCGGGCCGCGGATCTGGGCCAAGCGGGAGGACTGCAATTCCGGGCTGGCCTTCGGCGGGAACAAAACCCGCAAGCTCGAGTACCTGGTGCCGGACGCGCTGGCGCAAGGCGCGGACACGCTGGTCTCGATCGGCGGCGTGCAGTCCAACCACACCAGGCAGGTCGCCGCGGTGGCGGCCCGGCTCGGCCTGCGGGCCAGGCTGGTGCAGGAGAACTGGGTCAACTGGCCGGATGCGGTCAACGACCGGGTGGGCAACATCTTGCTGTCCCGGATCATGGGCGCAGACGTCCGGCTGGTCGACGAAGGCTTCGGGATCGGCATCAAGTCCAGCTGGGAGCAGGCGCTGGCAGACGTCCGGTCGGCCGGAGGTACGCCGTATGCCATCCCCGCCGGGGCCTCCGACCACCGCCTGGGCGGCTTGGGCTTCGCTAACTGGGCTTATGAGGTCCAGGAGCAGGAACAGCAGCTCGGGATCTTCTTCGACACCATCATCGTGTGCAGCGTGACCGGCTCCACCCAGGCCGGGATGATCGCCGGATTCGCCGGCCAGGACCGGCCGCGGCGGGTACTCGGCATCGACGCCTCGGCCAGGCTGGACGAGACCCGGGCGCAGGTGGAGAAGATCGCGCGGAACACCGCCGAGCTCATCGGCCTGGGCCGGGACCTGCGCGATGACGAGATCAGCGTCCTGCCCGGCTGGGCCGGGGACTTCTACGGCATTCCGGTCCCGTCCACGCTGGACGCGATCCGGCTGACCGGCGCCCTGGAGGGCATGATCATCGACCCGGTGTACGAGGGCAAGTCGATGGCCGGGCTTATCGACCTGATCCGGTCCGGCCAGATCGCGAACGACTCGACCGTGCTCTACGCCCATCTCGGCGGGCAGCCCGCCCTCAACGCCTACAGCGCCCTATTCCGCTAGGTCCGAGATCGTGGCCGCCGGCCGATGGAACGATTACCGGTTCCGGTGCGGTTCGTCTCCCACGCGCTTGCGGCCTGGGTGAGCCTCTTCCCTGTGGTCGGCGTCCGGGCCGCCACGACTGGCGGAATTAAAATCGCCGGTGCCGTCCAGCGCCCCCGCGCCCGGGTCTTTCGGGTAGGCCTGGTGCCCCTTGACGGGTACGTTCTCCGGATGCCCGCCACCGGATGACATCTGCCTCAGCTTGAGATAACGGCTGATGTCGCGCCACTGGCTACCGGCCAGCACGGCTATCGATGCGGGAAGCAGCAAAGTAAGTGCCTTACGAGCCATGGTGTTGTCCCCTCTAGTCCCTCTGATCAGCAAGCCTGCTATTTTCCCACTCCCCCTCACGCTACGCGGCAAACTGGCTCTCGGATATGAGCGCAGGTGAGCGGCGTAGCGAGCCGACGCCGGAGCACTCGTGTCGCGCTGGCGAGGAAGCGCTGGTAATAACCGCCCGGGCCGTCAGGTTAGGCTTTTGTTGCGTAACGTTCGTGGGGAGGCACCGGTGGGATCAGAGCCGGCAGGTCAGATAGCAGCGTCCGCCACGGGCCGCGGCCACCTCCGCGCGGCCCATGACGACCGCGAGCAGGCGATCGAGGTGCTCCAGGGCGCCTTCGTGCAGGGCCGGCTGACCAAAGACGAGTTCGACGCGCGGGTGGGCCAGGCGTTCAGGTCCCGGACGTACGCGGAGCTCGCCGCGGTCACCGCTGACATCCCCGCCGGGCTGACCGAGGCCAGAGCGCCGCGCAGGCCTCGCCGTCAGGCGTCAAGGCAGGCGATCGCGTGGAGTACCGGCGGGGTCATCGCGGCGGTGGTGCTGATGGCCGCCTTGCTCATCGGGAACAGCAAGCTGACCGGTCTGGCCGTGTTTACCGTGTGCGGGGCCGGTTTCGTGGCCGTGGCGCAGATGCTGTACTCGCGCCAGCAGCGGCGCATCAGCGGCTCGCCGGGGCCAGGTGCCGCCCGGCCAGGCGCACAAAGGCAAGTCCGTGCCTTAGGGTAAGGGCGGCGCAGCGGGCGCAGGCAGCAGGAATAGCGCGGCTTTCGCTGGTGCTGACTATGTGCGATTCTCCCTTCGTCCTGCCGTTAGCCGTGGAAACGCTGGCGCGGCGACACGACCCGCCTTAAGCCCGAGGAGCCGGGATGACCCCAGGTGTCATCCGGTCAGGGCACCATGGAAGCCGCTATGACGCTCACTGACCTGTTGCCGGCCACGCCCGATCCTGACGCCGTCTACGAGGCCTTCGCCGGGTGGTCGAAGCAGCGCGGGCTAGCGCTCTACCCGCATCAGGAGGAAGCGCTCATCGAGGTGGTGTCGGGAGCGAACGTCATCTTGTCCACCCCGACCGGGTCGGGCAAGAGCCTGGTCGCCGCGGGAGCGCACTTCGCCGCGCTCGCGGCCGGAAAGCGGACGTTCTACACCGCGCCGATCAAGGCGCTGGTATCGGAGAAATTCTTCGACCTGTGCGACGCCTTCGGCCCGGCCCAGGTCGGCATGATGACCGGAGACGGCAGCGTCAACGCGGCGGCCCCGATCATCTGCTGCACCGCGGAGGTGCTGGCCAATATCGCGCTGCGGGACGGCGCCGGCGCGGACGTGGGCCAGGTGGTGATGGACGAATTCCACTTCTACGCCGACCCCGATCGCGGCTGGGCGTGGCAGGTGCCGCTGCTCGAACTCCCCCGCGCGCAGTTCGTGCTGATGTCGGCCACGCTGGGGGACGTCAGCAGGTTCGAGGAGGACCTGACCAGGCGGACCGGCCGGCCGACCGCAGTCATCCACAACGCCGAGCGCCCGGTGCCGCTGGTCTTCTCCTTCGTCATGGAGCCGTTGCACGAGACGCTGAAGGAACTGCTCAGCACCGACCAGGCGCCCGTCTACGTGGTGCATTTCACCCAGGCGGCCGCGCTGGAGCAGGCGCAGGCGCTGATGAGCATCAACGTCTGCACCCGCGCCGAGAAGGACGCCATCGCCGAGCTGATCGGCGACTTCCGGTTCTCCTCCGGCTTCGGCAAGACCTTGTCCCGGCTGGTGCGGCACGGTCTCGGCGTGCATCACGCAGGCATGCTGCCCAAGTACCGCCGGCTGGTGGAGACCCTGACCCAAGCCGGGCTGCTGAAGGTCATCTGCGGCACCGACACCCTCGGCGTGGGCATCAACGTGCCGATCCGCACCGTGCTGTTCACCTCGCTGTCCAAGTACGACGGGACCAAGACCCGGCTGCTGCAAGCGCGCGAGTTCCACCAGATCGCCGGCCGGGCCGGGCGGGCCGGGTACGACACGTCCGGACGGGTGGTGGTGCAGGCACCTGAGCACGTGGTCGAGAACGAACGCCTCCTGGCCAAGGCGGGCGACGACCCGAAGGCCCGGCGCAGGGTGGTGCGGAAAAAGCCGCCCGAAGGCATGGTCTCCTGGAGCAGGCCCACCTTCGAGCGCCTCGTCGCCGCCGATCCCGAACCGCTGA
>JALYVS010000147.1 GCA_030853115.1 Actinomycetota bacterium | reverse complement strand
ACAGCAAACACCCTCAGCAGACGCAAATCACGCACCACGCGCCAGCGTGTCGCAGCCAACGGCCCACGGCACCGTAGACGTCACAGACCCCCGTCACGCGACTTCCGAATACTTACGTTCTTGCGCCCTGATGATCGGCACCATGGGCGGCCGGCGCGGATGCGGCAACGCCTATTTTGCGTGAGACCGGCAGGCGGCGCGTGAATCCTTTTACTGATCGGCCGCTACTGTTCGGGCGGGGCGGGGTCCGGCTCGGCGGGAGGAGCCAGCGTCTGGGTGCGTGACCGGGAGGCTGCGCCCGATGTGACGTGGGGGTAGTGCAGGTCGAAGGCGGGGCGCTCGGACCGGATGCGCGGGATCCGGTAGAAGTTGTGCCGCGGCGGCGGGCACGAGGTGGCCCACTCCAGCGAGCTGCCGAACCCCCACGGGTCCTCGACGTTGACCTTCCCGCCGTACCGGGCCGTCTTGTACACGTTGTAGAAGAAACCCGACCGTGAACAGCATCGGCGGCTCGAACGTGAGCTGGCCCTTCCACATCGTCCCGGCCCAGTTGAAGAACTTCACCCCGGTGGGGATGGCGATGAAGAACGACATGAGGGAGAAGAACGGCAGCAGCACCGCGCCGGTGGTGAACATGTGGTGCGCCCACACCGTCATCGACAGGCCGGTGATGGCGATCGTGGCGGCGATCAGGCCCTTGTAGCCGAACAGGGGCTTGCGGCTGAACTCCGGCAGGATCTCCGTGGCGATGCCGAAGAACGGCAACGCCAGGATGTAGACCTCGGGGTGGCCGAAGAACCAGAATAGGTTCTGCCACAGAATCGGGCCGCCGGTGGAGGCGTCGAACACGTGCGCGCCCAGCCGCCAGTCCAGCTCGAGCACCAGCAGCGCCGCGGCCAGCGTCGGGAACGCCAGCAGCGCCAGCATCGAGGTGAGCAGGGCGTTCCAGGTGAAGATGGGCATCCGGAACATGGTCATGCCCGGCGCCCGGAGGCAGAAGATCGTGGTGACGAAGTTGACGCCGCCCAAGATCGTGCCCAGCCCGGACAGCACCAGGCCCATGACCCACAGTTCACCGCCGATGCCCGGTGAGTACACCGAGCTGGTCAGCGGCGAGTAACCGTGCCAGCCGAACGCGGCCGCGCCGCCGGGGGTGAGGAAGCTGGTGACCAGGATCAGCCCGCCGAACAGGAAGAAGTAGTAGCTGAGCAGGTTCATCCGCGGAAAGGCCGCGTCCGGCGCGCCGATCTGCAGCGGCATGATCACGTTCGTGAACCCGATGAACAGCGGGGTGGCGAACAGCAGCAGCATCAGCGTGCCGTGCATGGTGAACAGCTCGTTGTACACCTGGTCGGAGACGATGTGGTTCTCCGGCTCGAACAGCTGGAGCTGGGATGATGATCGCCATGATCCCGGCGATCAGGAAAAAGCCGAACGAGGTGATCAGGTACATGTACCCGATGACCTTGTGATCGGTGGACGACAGCCAGCCGGCCAGCACCCCGCCCTTACGATCCGTCCGCTGCCGCGGAATGACCGGCGCGCCGGTAACCGGCGGTTGCTGATCGATCGTGCTTATCGGATACCACTCCTTGATTCCGTCGTTCCGCGCTCAATAGTCGTGTCCAGAGCCTGCAGCTTCCTTGCAGCCGATCCAGGGGGTCCGGTACGCCGAACACAGTCACCTGGCATTGTCCCGTCCTGCTCAACTGGTGGTGGCCGTCGTCGCTGGTCAGGCGCAGCCGCGCCCGCGGCGCCGAACCGGCTGCCACGATTTCCCAGTCCGGGTGCGATGAACCTTCTTGTCATCGGTGCCGACGGGAGAACCGGCCGGCTGGTCGCCGCTGCTGCCATCGCGGCCGGGCACCACGTCGCGGGCGTGATCCGCCGACCCTGCCAGGCCTCAACCCAACAGGAGCTCGGTGCTCACCCCGTTGGTGGTGACGTCACCGGTGACCTGACCACGGTGCTGGCTGGCCGCGAGGCGGTGGTGTTCGCGGCAGGCGGCCAAGTCGGCGAACACCGTAACCGTGCCGGCGACGCCGGTGTCATCAACGCTGTGTGCACCGCGCCGCTGGTGGGCGCCGGCAAGTTCGTGCTCATCAGCTCCCGCTACGCGTACCATCCCAGTGAGGACCCGGAGTTCCTCCGCCTTGCCCTGAGCCGCGAAAAGGCCGATCTGGCGCGGTGCTCGCGGCCAGCGATCTGCAGTGGACGATCGTCCGTCCGGGCGGCCTGACCGGCGAAGCACCGACCGGGCTGGCCGGCCTCACCAGCCGGTCAGGGCCAGGCATGATCGCCCGGGCCGACGTGGCTGCGGTCGCGGTCGCCGTCCTCGACGAGCCCGCCACCCATCGGGAAAGCGTTCGATCTTCTCACCGGGCAGACCCCGATCCGGCAAGCCCTCGCCACGCTGGGAGGTAAGCCCTGCCGATGAATCGCCGCTGGGTAGTCGCCGCGGTCTGAGGTTCCGTGTTCGCTGCCGCCGTGGGCGGGTGGGGGCTCCCGGGATGCCCGGACGGTTTCCGCCTGGCTCGCGAAACCCTCCAGTGCCCCGCTGCCGCGGGCCTTCGGCCGGATCTGGACCGCCCTGTATGCGGGGATGGCGCTCGCCGCCTGGCGGCTGCCGCGCACCGGCCATGCCACCACGCCGATCGTCTTTCCTAGCCAGGCCCCGGCTGGCGGCAAGGGCATGTTGCCGACCGTGCGAATGCTGGCCGGCTGATGATCCGTGCCCCGGCTTGCCCATGGTTAGGCTCCCGCTGTGATGTGGGAGCGGAGATGCCTGTGAGGCTGGCCCGGTACGGGCCAGGCCGCCGGCCCGGTGGCCGGCTGGTGGAGGTGTTCACGTTGCCGCTGGTGAACGTTTTCGTCCGAGCAGAAACCGGTGCCGCTGCGCTTGAGGCAGAGCAGGCCGAGCAGCGTGCCATCCGGCCCGAGGACGGCAAGCCGGCGCCGGCCGTCCGCGATCATCTGCTGCAGTGCGGTATCCGCCGGCGCCGTCGGCGCGGTCACCCGCCCGCTCAGACGGCCAAGCCGCGCAGCCGGCGCTGAATCGTTCGCCTCCGGGCCGAGGTCGGCACGGTCAATTACGGTGAGCAACCGGGTACCGGACATAATCAGGACGGCGTGCACGTGATCGTCGGCGAAGCGCTGGCGAACGTCGCCAGCCGTACTGTCCTCGTGACAGAGTTTCGGGTGGCGCACCATCACGTCAGCGACGGTTTCCGTGCAGTTCGCGTCGGCCTCGGTGATCAGCGCTAGGGTCATGGCAGCTTCTTCTCCGTGGTCATGTTGCAGGTCGGCGCCGTGCCGGAGGGCGCCGTGCCGGAGGGCGGCGCCGGCGATCCGGGTGAGGGTTCGTGCGGATGGCGGGCGAGCCGGGCGAGGAACGAGGCGGCGACCAGCGCCCATGCCGCGACGGCGACCCAGAGCATGAACCGGGCCAGGGGTTCCATGAACGCGAGGTGGGCGGCTTTGCCGAAGGTCAGGGTGGCGACGCTGTACATGCCGAGGGGGAACACGACGCTCCACAGGGTGGGCTCGTAGGTGAGCGGCCAGTGCCTGCGGACGTGCCGCCACAGGCCGAGGATGATCAGCAGCGGGATCCACCAGGTGCCGAACGCCCACAGGGCGAAGGTGAATCCCTCGATGAACCCGGCGGTTGCCCGCACGACCGGGATACTTGCGGGGAGGTCGAGGTCCCGGGCTCCAGCCAGGACGGAGATTGCGGTGGCGCCCATCAGGATCCAGTAGGGCGGGCCGAGGGTGGCGGGCGTCATGGGGACGGTGAGCCAGCGCAGCAGGATGAGCGTGACGACCATCAGGTAGAGCAGCAGTCCGACGCACCACAGCCCGGTGGCGACGGGGGCGAGCAGGGCTGACTGCGAGGGCCAGGCTGGGACCAGGATCGCTGCCGCGATCGATAGGGACTGGGTGGCGACGATCCACAGCAGCCAGCTGCCGTTGACGCCGCCGAGGACCGAGTCGTGTGCCCGGGTGAGCAGCAGGCTGGCGGGCACGCCGTAGGTGAGCACGAGCCACACGGCGGCGGCCAGGGCGGCCAGGATGGCGGTGGCCAGCGGATGTCTGGCCAGTGCGAGCCGGACGCCGAGCACGTCTAGCCCGGCGGTGATGGTGAAGAACCCGAACACCCGGTCCGGCGCCTGGATGTCAGCGGCCACGCTGGAGCGGAAGAACACGAGCCGGGCGGCCAGCGCCGCGCCCAGCACGACCAGCCCCGCTGAGGCAGCGGCCAGCAGCGCACGGGACAGCCACGACGGTCCGAGCAGGAACGTTCCGGTGGAGATGATGCCGGTGGCCATCACGAACGCGAAGTAGCCCGGGTGCAGATCCCGGACAGCCGTCGCCGTCCGGCCAAGGGATCGTGCCTGCCCGCCCGTATCGGTGCTCACAACGGTGATTGTTCCCGGTTTCGCTGGCGGCCTAGTAGGGGACGCCGATCTTGCGCCATCGGCGGCCGCTGGTGCCTGGTTCGGCGGGCGGGACGGCTTTGCGGCTGCGGTAGACGATGTAGGGCCGCCACAAATACCACAGCGGGGCGCTCCAGGCGTGCACGAGCCGGCTGAACGGCCACAGCGCCCAGATCAGCCATGCGGACGCGGCGTGCACCTGGTACACCACGGGTGCGTTGGCGATGGTGGTGACGTCGGGGGATCCGCTGAACAGGCCGCGGAACCAGGGGGCGACGGTGGTGCGGTAGTCGTAGCCGTGGCCGAGCAAGTTGATGAAGATGGTGGGTACGACGCCGGTGATGATGATGATCAGCAGCAGGATCAGCGTGAGGTAGTCGACCGGGCTGGTGGTCGCCCGGACCCGGGGTACCAGCAGCCGCCGGCCGGCCAGGATGATCACCCCGGCGATGATCAGCACCGCGGCCAGGGTCCCGGCGCCGGCGGAGAACCACCGGTAGGCGTTCTCGGGGATGCCGATGGCGCGGGTCCAGCGTTCGGGGATCAGCACGCCGATCACATGCCCGGCGATGGCCGCGAAGGTGCCGTAGTGGAACGCGGGGGCGCCCCATTTGAGCAGCCGCCGTTCCTGCAGCTGGGTGGAGCGGCTGGTCCAGCCGAACTGGTCGTACCGCCAGCGCCAGATGTGCCCGACGGCGAAGATGCCGAGTGCCAGGTAGGGCAGCGCCACCCACACGAAGATCTGCCAGGCGCTGGTGCTGTTCATCGCGGCCGCCCGGGTGTGCCCGCGTTGTAGCCGGCCAGGTACTCCGGGGGCGCGAACGGTTCCAGCCCTACGTCTTCCTGGGGCGGTCCGGACTCCCACGCTTTCAGCACCTGCCCGATCTCGCGGCGGCCGAGCTTGGGCAGCTGCCCGCAGACGGCGGCCACGATCGAGGCGTACGGCGTCGCGGCTTTGTCCAGGGCGCGGCGCAGCAGCTCCAGATCGGCCCGGTGCGCGTGTAGCAGCCGCTCCCCGCGCGGGCACAGGTCGGCGAAGTCCAGCACCATCGGCAGATAGTCCGGCAGCTCCCGCCCGGACGGGACGAACCCGGCGTCGCGGTAGGCAGTCTTGAACGCAATCATCGCCATGCCGCGTTTGCGGGTGTCGCCGTAGCGGTAGTAGGTCAGGTAGAGCGCGCACCGCCTTCGCAGGTCGAACGTCTCGACGTAGTGCTGGGCGACCTCGGTCGGGGGTGTGGCGCGCAGCCAGGTCAGGAACTGCCCGAACGCCGCGCGGGCCGGCCTGGGCGACGTCTGCGCGGCGTAGGCGTCGAGTTCGTCCAGGCCATCGAACAGGGCGCTCGTCGGGTACTGCAGCAGCACCGAGGCGAGTTTGTATGTAGCGGTCATCAGTCGTCCTGGCCGAGCACCGGCAGTTGGGTGCGCCCGTCCGGCTGCCAGCTCTGAATGCCGTGCGGGCCAGGGGGACCGTTGCCGCCCATCCCGGGCCCGCCGTCGGTGTCTAGGCTGCAGAACAGCTGCTCGTGCTGACCCATCAGGGCGCCGGCGTCTTCGGCGTGGGCCTTCGGGATCACGTAGCGGTCGTCGTACTTGGCGATCGCGAGCAGCCGGTACAGGTCGTCCAGATCGTCCAGGCTGGCGTTCACCGTTGCGGTCAGCTTCTCGTTGGGGACGAGACCGAGCTGTCCGGCGCGTTGGATGGCGCGGACCACCGCCAGCTTGCGTAGCACCAGCTGCACGGTCTCGGCCTTGCCGGCAGTGAACAGGCTGGCCAGGTACTCGATCGGGATCCGGAGCGCGTCGATGGTCGCGAACACCTGATCGGGATCAGCATCGTCGTAGCCTTCGGCGTGCACGATGTCCGACACCGGCGACAGCGGTGGGATGTACCAGACCATCGGCAGGGTGCGGTACTCCGGGTGCAGTGGCAGCGCCACCCGGTGCCGCACCGCGAGCTGGTAGATCGGCGAGCGGCGCGCTGCTTGCATCCAGTCCTCGGGGATGCCCTGCTCGGCCGCCGCGGCCTGCACCTGCGGGTCCTCGGGGTCGAGGAACACCGACATCTGCGCCTCGTAGAGATCCTGCTCGTCCGGGGTGGCGGCGGCGTCGAGGACCTTGTCGGCGTCGTAGAGGATCAGGCCCAGGTAGCGCAGCCGCCCGACGCACGTTTCCGAGCAGATCGTCGGCTGGCCAGCCTCGATGCGGGGGAAGCAGAAGGTGCACTTCTCGGCCTTGCCGGTGCGGTGGTTGAAGTAGACCTTCTTGTACGGGCACCCCGAGACACACATCCGCCAGCCCCGGCACTTGTCCTGGTCCACCAGGACGATGCCGTCCTCCTCGCGCTTGTACATCGCCCCCGAGGGGCAGGACGCGACGCAGGACGGGTTGAGGCAGTGCTCGCAGATGCGCGGCAGGTAGAACATGAACACCTGCTCGAACTCCATCTTGACCTTGTCCTGCAGCCCGGCCAGGTTCGGGTCGGTCATCGCCCGCTCCGGTGCGCCGGCCAGGTCGTCCTCGAAGTTGCTGCCCCAGTTGACCTTCATGTCCTTGCCGGTCAGCGCGGAAATCGAATGGGCGCTGGGGTTGCGGGTGCCGAGCGGGGCCTGGATGAGGGTCTGGTAGTCGTAGGTCCACGGGTCGCCGTAGTCGTCGATCGCCGGCAGGTCCGGGTTGTAGAAGATCGTCAGCAGCTTGCGCAGCCGCCCGCCCGCCTTGAGCTGTAGCCGGCCTTTCTTGTCGAGCGCCCAGCCGCCGTGCCACTGCTCCTGGTCCTCGTACCGTTTCGGATAGCCGACGCCCGGCTTAGTCTCCACGTTGTTGAAGTACACGTACTCGGTCCCCGGCCGGTTGGTCCACACTTGCTTGCAGGTCACCGTGCAGGTGTGGCAGCCGATGCACTTGTCGAGGTTCATCACCATCGACATCTGCGCCATGACCCTCATGAGTACTCGACCTCCTGGGCGCGGCGGCGGATGACGGTGATCTCGTCGCGCTGGTTGCCCGTGGGCCCGTAGTAGTTGAACCCGTAGGACAACTGCGCGTACCCGCCGATCATGTGTGTCGGCTTGACGACCAGCCGGGTGAGGGAGTTGTCGCCACCGCCGTGCCAGCCGGACACCTCCGACTTCGGGGTCATCAGATGCCGGTCCTTCGCGTGATACATGAACACCGTCCCCTCCGGCATCCGGTGCGTCACCACCGCCCGGCAGGCCACCACGCCGTTGCGGTTGTAGGCCTCGATCCAGTCGTTGTCGGCCACGCTGATCTTCGCGGCGTCGGCAGGGCTCATCCAGATCACCGGCCCGCCGCGGAACAGCCGCAGCATGTGCAGGTTGTCCTGGTACTCGGAGTGAATCGACCACTTTGAGTGCGGGGTCAGGTAGCGCACCGTGATCTCCGGCCGGCCGCCCTCGCGCAGCCCCTGCTCGCCGAAGTGCCGGACGTAGTCCAACGGCGGCCGGTAGGTCGGCAGCGCCTCGCCGTACTCGGCGATCCAGTCGTGATCGAGGAAGAAGTGCATCCGGCCGGTCAGGGTGTGCCATGGCTTCTTGCGCTCGACGTTGACCACGAACGGCGAGTAGCGCCGGCCGCCGGTCTCGCTGCCCGACCACTCCGGGGAGGTGATCACCGCACGGGGCTGCACCTGCGTGTCGGCGAAGCTGATCCGCTCACCGGCGCGTTCCTCGGCCAGATCGGCCAGCCGCACGCCCGTGCGCTCTTCGAGGTCCTTCCATGCCTGCACGGCGACCTGGCCGTTGGTAGTGCCCGACAAGGCGAGGATCGCCTCGGCCAGGTGGATGTCGCGGGTCAGCTTGGGCCGCCCGTCGGCAACGCCGCCGCGGACCCGCCCGTTGGTGCGCCCGAGCAGGTCGACCGCCGCGGCGGGCTTCCAGCTGACGCCCTTGACCCCGGTGCCCAGCGTGTCGACAAGTGGCCCGAGGGCCGCCATCTTCGCTGCGACCGCGCCGTAGTCGCGCTCGACGGTAACCAGCTGCGGCATCGTCACGCCCGGGATCGGGTCGCACTCGCCGTGCTTCCAGTCGCGGACGATGCCGGCGGGTTGGGCCAGTTCGTCGGCGGTGTCGTGCAGCAGCGGCGCGGCGATCACGTCGGTGCGAGTGCCCAGATGCCCGGCCGCGAGCCGCGAGAAGGCCTCGCCGATGGTCTTGAAAACGTCGAAGTCGGTGCGGGCTTCCCACGGCGGGGCGATGGCGGGGTTGAACGAGTGCACGAACGGGTGCATGTCGGTGGTGGAGATGTCGTGCTTCTCGTACCAGGTCGCGGCCGGCAGCACGATGTCGGAGTACGTACAGGTGCTGGTCATCCGGAAGTCGACGGTGGTGACCAGGTCCAGCTTGGCCCGCGGGGCGTCCTCCCGCCAGCGCACTTCGCTCGGCCGCAGCCGCTCCGGTGACTCGTCGGCGCGCACCGCGTCCTCGACGCCGAGCAGGTGCCGCATAAAGTACTCCATGCCCTTGCCCGAGGAGCCGAGCAGGTTGGCCCGCCACACCGTCATCACCCGGGGGAAGTTGACCGGGTTGTCCGGGTCCTCGCCGGCGAAGCCCAGCCGGCCGGCCTTCAGTTCGTCGACGACGTAGTCGTTCACGCTCTTGCCGGCCGCCGCCGCCTGGTCGGCGAGGTCGAGGGGGTTGCGGTCGAAGGCCGGATGCGACGGCGTCCAGCCCATCCGCGAGGCTTGCGCCAGGGTGTCGGCGAACGCCTGCCCGCGGAACAGGCCGCGGCCGAGCGGGCTGGCCAGTTCGTCCGCGCCGAAGCTCTCGTAGCGCCACTGGTCGGTGTGCAGGTAGAAGAACGAGGTGCCGGTCATGTGCCGGGTGGGACGCTGCCAGTCCAGACCGAACGCCATCTGCATGAACCCGGTCAGCGGACGCACCTTCTCCTGACCTACGTAGTGCGCCCAGCCGCCGCCGTTCACGCCCTGGCAGCCGCACAGCATCGTCAGCGTGAAGAACGTGCGGTAGATCTGGTCGGAGTGGAACCAGTGGTTGGTCCCGGCCCCCATCGCGATCATCGACCGGCCGCGGGACAGCTCGGCGTTGCGCGCGAACTCCCGCGCCACCCGGGTCACCGCTTGCGCCGGCACAGAGGTGATCTCCTGCTGCCATGCCGGCGTATAGGGCTGCACGGGGTCGTCGTAGCCGGACGGCCAGTCGCCGGGCAGCCCGTCACGGCCCACCGCGTACTGCGCCATCAGCAGGTCGAACACCGTCGTGACCAGCCGGCCGCCGATCCGCCGGACCGGCACGCCGCGGCGGATCACGCCGCCGCCCTCGGTGTCTCCGACGTCGAAGCGAGGCAGGTCGACGGCGATGGCGTCCTCGCGCGTGTCATAGAAGCTCAGGACAGGGTCGACGTCTCCCAACTCCAGGTTCCACTTGCCCTTGCCGGCCTCGCCGAAGTGGGTCGCGAGAGTGCCGTTGGGAAAGAAGGGCTGACCGGTGGCTGAATCGAGCAGGACGGTCTGGTGCGCTGAACCGCCATCCTCCAGGTCCGCTGCGGTCAGGAACCGGTCCGGCACATGCGCGTCCCCGCTGCCGTGTTTGCGCAGGGTCACCAGGAACGGCAGATCGGTGTAGGCCTTGACGTAGTCGGTGAAGTAGGGCACCTGCCGATCCCGGAAGAACTCGGTGAGCACGACGTGGCCCATCGCCATCGCCAGTGCCCCGTCGGTGCCGGGGTTGCACGGCAGCCAGTCGTCGGCGAACTTGGTGTGGTCGGAATAGTCGGGAGAGACCACGACCACCTTCTGTCCCCGGTAGCGGGCCTCGGTCATGAAGTGCGCGTCCGGGGTCCGGGTGATCGGCAGGTTGGTGCCCCAGATGATCAGGTAGCTGGAGTTCCACCAGTCGCCGGACTCGGGCACGTCGGTCTGGTCGCCGAACACCTGCGGCGACGCGATCGGCATGTCGGCGTACCAGTCGTAGAAGGACAGGATGGTGCCGCCGATCATCGACAGGAACCGGGTGCCCGCCGCGTACGACACCTGTGACATCGCCGGAATGGGGGAGAACCCGACCACCCGGTCCGGGCCGTACTCCTTGATCGTGTGTACGTGCGCCGCGGCGATCAGTTCGCTGACCTCCGCCCAGGTGGCCCGGACGAACCCGCCCATCCCGCGGGCGCCCTTGTAGCGTGCGGTGCGCTGCGGGTCGCCGGTGATCTCGGCCCAGGCCTGGACCGGGTCGTCCAGCCGCGTCCGTGCCTCGCGCCAGATCTCCAGCAGCGGGCCGCGTACATAGGGGTAGCGCACCCGCGATGGCGAATAGGTGTACCAGGAGAACGACGCGCCGCGCGGACAGCCGCGCGGCTCATATTCCGGCGAGTCCGGGCCGGTGGACGGGTAGTCGGTCTGCTGGGTCTCCCAGGTGATGATTCCGTCCTTGACATACACCTTCCACGAGCACGACCCGGTGCAGTTCACCCCGTGCGTCGAGCGGACCTCTTTGTCGTGCCGCCACCGCTCGCGGTAAAACTCCTCCGCGCCCCGCCCGCCCTTCCGGTGCACCTCCCGGAAATCGGCGCTCGGCTGGCCGCCGGGCGCGAAGAACTGCGCCTTGCGCAGCAGTTGCTCGACGGGCTCCCCGGCCGGCAACAACGGCGCGAGCTGGCCGCGGGCCTGCCCGTCGCCGGCGGTCAGTGCCTGCCCGTCGCGTGCGTCTTCGTGCCGTGTGATCGGCTCGGTCACCTGACCCCCTCGTTAGTTTCGCGCCTGGGGTTGCGCCGCTTGCGCTTACCCCTATCACGGCCGCCCCGCCGGCATGCAAGGTCCCGGGGAGAACTGCGGGCCCGCCGGAGTCAGGCGGCGTGCCGGGAACACGGCCAGCATCGGGTGCGCCGGGTGGCCCGCGATCTTGATCTAGCTGTACACGGCATCTCCTTCCGCCGCTGCAGGTGTTGCGGGGCCACCGTAGCCGTGCCGGCTTGCAGCTTCCCTGCAACCTCCGGGCCGCCTGGTCAGCTTTAGCGTTGCTGGCAGTGCGGGCAGAAGTTCGTCGCGCGGCCCGCGGCCGTGGTGCGGATGACCGGCGTGCCGCACACGTCGCAGGGCAGGCCCTGCCTGCGGAACACGTGCGCCTGGCCGAGGTAGCCGGGGCGGCCGCGGGCCTGGTTGACGTAGCCGGCGAAGCTGGTGCCGCCGCTATCGACCGCGGCGCGGAGGATGCCGTGGATCGCGGCGTGCAGGCGGAGTGCCTCGGCCTGGCTGAGGCCGCCCGCCGGGCGGGACGGGTGGATGCGGGCGCGGTGCAGGACCTCGTCGGCGTAGATGTTGCCGATGCCCGCGATGGCGGTCTGGTCGAGCAGGACCGCCTTGACCGGGGCACGGGGATGCCGGGCCAGCGCCTGCTGCAGCGCGGCGGGCGTGAAGTTCCCGCCGAGCGGGTCCGGGCCGAGCCGGCGGAGGAACGGATCGGTCCGGCACGGGTCCGGCCCGGCAGGGCGGATCCAGCCGAACCGCCGCGCGTCGTTGCAGTACAGGCAGCACGCAAGGCCGAGCCGGAAGACGGCCCGGGTAGTCGCGTTCGGCATCGGCCGCAGCATGCTCGGGGTGGGATGGCCGCCCGCGAAGACGGTGGCACCGTCGGAGGTCAGGACGAGCTGGCCGGTCATCTTGGGATGGATGAGCAGGCTGCCGGATTCCCCGGCGCCGCTGCCGGGCTCGCGGAGGAACAAGATCAGGACCTTGCCCCGGCGTGCCACGCGGCTGATCTCGTGGCCGCCGGTATCGTGCTTGATCGCGTCGCCGGGCCCGCCGGAGATCTTGCGGTCGCCGACCTCGAGCGCCGTGATGCGCATGCCGGTGATGCGGGCGGCCAGGCCGCGGCGCAGCGTCTCCACCTCGGGTAGCTCAGGCACGGTCAGGGCCGCCCGCGTAGCGCGTGCTCACGGTTTTCGTGATACCCGGTGCTCCTCGCGGTTTGCTGGCGGGACGGCGCGTGCCCGGGGTCAGCAGCCGGCGAGTTCGCGGAGCCGAGGGACCAGGATCAGGTAGCCGCCGTCCTGGGCCCGGTCCAGGACAGCGGCGGCGGTCGGGCGGCATGTCTCGTCGTCGCCCTGGCTGGCGAGGAGCTCGGCCTGCGCCCACCGGGCCTCGTGGCGGGTCAACGGCGTTCCTCCCTCCAAGGCGGCCCGGACGTGCGGCGCGGCCTCGTCCGGCCGGCCCTGGCGGGCCAGGAGGGCGCCGAGCCGGGCCGCTGCCCAGGCGCGGAACAACGG
>JALYVS010000146.1 GCA_030853115.1 Actinomycetota bacterium | reverse complement strand
TCGCCGGCCCGGGTGCGGCGGATCGCCAGCGGGGCGCCGTCGGCCAGCAGGTAGTGCGGGGCACCGCGGGTGACGGCGACGGTGACGATGTCGCCAGGACGGGGGGCACCGGTGTTCCGGGATGCAGTGTGCGGGGCAAAGTGCACCAGGCGGTTGTCGCGGGCCCGGCCCGACATCCGGTGAGTGGCGGCGTCCTTGCGGCCTTCGCCCTCCGCCACCAGGACCTCGACGATGGCGCCGGCCAGCTTCTGGTTCTCCGCGTAGGTGCTCTCCTCGACCAGGGCGGTGAGCCGCTCGTAGCGTTCCTGCACGGTGGCCGCGGGGACCTGGGCGTCCATGGCCGCGGCCGGGGTCCCCGGGCGGATGGAGTAGCGGAAGGTGAACGCGCCCGCGAACCGGGCCTGGCGCACCAGGTCCAGGGTGTCTTCGAAGTCCGCCTCGGTCTCGCCGGGGAAACCCACGATGATGTCGGTGGTGATGGCGGCGTCGGGGATGCTGGCCCGGACCCGGTCCAGGATGGCCAGGTAACGGTCCCGCCGGTAGGCGCGGCGCATCGCCTTCAGTACGGTGTCGGATCCGGATTGCAGCGGCATGTGCAGGCTGGGCATCACGTTCGGCGTCTCGGCCATCGCGTCGATGACGTCGTCGGTGAAGTCCCGCGGGTGCGGGGAGGTAAAACGGACTCGCTCCAGGCCCTCGATCTGCCCGCAGCTGCGCAGCAGCTTGCCGAATGCTCCCTTGTCGCCGAACTCGGCGCCGTAGGAGTTCACGTTCTGGCCGAGCAGCGTGACCTCGAGCACGCCATCGGCCACCAGCGCGCCGATCTCGGCCAAGATGTCGCCGGGACGGCGGTCCTTCTCCTTGCCGCGCAGGCTCGGCACGATGCAGAAGGTGCAGGTGTTGTTGCAGCCCACCGAGATCGCGACCCAGGCCGCGTAGACGGACTGACGCCGGGCGGGCAGCAGCGAGGGGAACGTCTCCAGCGTCTCGGCGAACTCGGCCTGCGCCTCGTTCCGGACCCGGGCTCGCTCGAGCAAGGCGGGCAGCGAGCCCATATTGTGCGTGCCGTAGACCACGTCGACCCACGGCGCGCGCTGGGTGATCTTGGTGCGTTCCATCTGGGCCAGGCAGCCGCCCACCGCGATCTGCATGCCGTTCTTCTTCTGCGGCAGCAGGTGACCCAGGTTGCCGTACAACCGGTCGGCCGCGTTCTCCCGGACCGCGCAGGTGTTGAACACTACGACGTCCGGGGTCTGCCCGTCGGGGGCGGCCTGGTAGCCCGCCTCGTCGAGCAGGCCAGCCAGGCGCTCGGAGTCGTGCACGTTCATCTGGCACCCGTAGGTGCGAATCTGGTAGGTCCTGCCGCCTGCTGCCACACGACCAGGATAGAGGCGCACACCCGCCGGCGGCGCCGAGTGATCTGTGCGGCCGGCATCGGGCATGATATCTGTATGCAAATGGCTACGGAAACGGCATCCTACGGCGCATGGCCCTCTCCCATCGAGGGCACCGACTTCGCGCGCAAGCAGGTCGGGCTCGCGTTCCCCACCCTTGTCGGCTCGAACGTGTGGTGGCAGGAGACCAGGCCGTCTGAGGGCGGGCGGCTGGCCGTGGTTTGTCAGGGCCCCGACGGGATCAGCCGGGATCTGCTTCCCATGCCATGGAACGCCAGGACCCGCCTGCACGAGTACGGCGGCAGGTCGTATCTGCCGTTGCCGGACGGTCTGGTCTTCGCGAACTTCCACGACCAGCGGCTGTACCGCGGCGGCGAGGCTGGTTCCCCGGATCCGGTGCCGCTGACTCCGGTAGCTGGCGCTACTGCCGCCGACCGGTTCGCCGACTTCGTGCTCTCCCCGGACCGGAGCGAGGTGTGGTGCGTCAGGGAGCGGCATGCCGGCGGCCGGGTTTCCCGCGCGATTGTGACCGTCCCGCTGGACGGCTCAGCCGCCGAGGATCCCGGTGCGGTCCGGGTGCTGGTGAGCGGTTCGGATTTCTACGCCTTCCCGGCTCCCTCCCCCGACGGCACCCGGCTGGCCTGGATCTGCTGGGATCACCCGCGGATGCCGTGGGACGGCACCGAACTGCGGGTCGCCGCGATCGATGACCCGGGGCAGTACCAGGTGATCATGGGCGGCGAGGAAGAGTCTGTGCTGGCGCCAACCTGGCGGGACGACCGCAGCCTGTACGTGATCTCGGACCGGTCCGGGTGGTGGAACCTCTACCTGGCTGACTTCCAGGCGCCTCCCCGCGCACTGTGCCCGCGCGAGGAGGAGTTCGCCGGGCCCCTGTGGCAGCTGGGTATGCCCCCGTACGCGGTGCTCGGAGATGGCCGCATCGCCGTCACGCACGGAACGGAACAGACGAGGCTGGGGGTGCTCGACCCGGACACGGGCCAGCTGACCGATTTCGATCTGCCCTACCAGGTGTTCGGGCACTGGCTCTCGGCGTCCGGCCGGAGCGTCGCCGCGATCGTGGGAGGCCCGGCGGTATCGCCGAGCGTGATCCGGATCGATATCTCCGCGGCGGGCCGAGGACCGGCGACAGCTGAGGGGCATGAACTGCGCCGCAGCAATGACTCGCTGCCCGACGCCGCTTACCTGCCGACGCCTCGGGCGGCCCAGTTGACTGGGCCGTCTGGTTCAGTCGTGCACGCGCTCATCTACCCGCCGACCAACCCCGCGGTCAGGGCACCCGACGGCGAACTGCCGCCTTACATTGTCTGGGTTCACGGCGGCCCCACGGCGCATGTCGTCCCCCAGCTCGACCTGGAGAAGGCGTTCTTCACCAGCCGCGGTATCGGGATCATCGACGTGAACTACGGCGGGTCGACCGGATACGGCCGCGCGTACCGGGAGCGGTTGCGCGGCGAGTGGGGAATCGTGGACGTCGCTGACGTGATGATGGCCGCGCTCGCCCTGGCCGAGGCGGGTGAGGCGGACGGGAAACGGCTCGGCATCCGCGGCGGATCAGCCGGCGGCTGGACGGCGCTGGCCGCGGTGACCTCCGGCATCAGCCGTCAGGGACGTAGGGTATTCGCGGCGGCAGCCTCCTACTTCGGGGTGGCCGACCTGAGGGGGTTCGCCGCCCAGACGCACGACTTCGAATCGCGCTACCTCGATGGCCTCATCGGACCGCTGCCGGAGGCTGACGCACTCTACGCTGAGCGGGCACCGGTCGGCCACGTGAACGACCTCACCTGCCCCATACTGCTGCTGCAGGGACTCGATGATCCGATCGTGCCGCCCGCTCAGGCCGAATCGATCGCCGCGGACCTGGCCTCGCACGGCATCCCTTACGCGTACCTGGCCTTCCCGGGCGAGTCACACGGGTTCAGGAAGGCCGAAAATATCGTCACCAGCTTGGAAGCCGAGCTCTCCTTCTACGGCCAGGTCATGAACTTCACCCCGCCGGGCGTGCCGCCGGTGGCGCTGACCGGCGGCTGAGGAAACACCGCTCGCCTGTCCCCTGCCGGTGAGCAGGGGGTGCTCAACGGGCGAACTCGGTGGCCCGGGACTCGCGGACCACGGTGATACGGATCTGGCCCGGGTAGGTCAGTTCCTCTTCGACCTCCTTGGCGATGTCGCGGGCGATCACCTGGGCCTGGATGTCGTCGATCCGGTCGGGCTTGACCATGACCCTGATCTCGCGCCCGGCCTGCATGGCGAAGACCTTCTCGACGCCCTCGCGGCTGGCCGCGATCTGCTCCAGGCGCTCCAGGCGCTTCACGTACATCTCCAGCGACTCCCGGCGGGCACCAGGCCGGCCGCCGCTGATCGCGTCCGCGGCCTGGGTGAGCACCGCTTCGACCGTCCGGACCTCGACCTCGTTGTGATGCGCCTCAATGGCATGTACCACGTCGTCGGACTCGCCATACCGGCGGGCGATCTCGGCGCCGATCAGCGCGTGGCTGCCTTCGACCTCGTGGGTGAGCGCCTTGCCGATGTCGTGCAGCACCGTGCAGCGCTTGAGCAGCCCCGGGTCGAGGCGCAGCTCGCTGGCCATCATGCCCGCGATGTGTGCCGACTCGACCAGGTGCCTGAGCACGTTCTGCCCGTACGACGTGCGGTACTTCAGGCGGCCGAGGAGATCGACGAGCTCTTCGTGCATATCGGTGATGCCCAGCTCGACCAGGGCGTCCTCACCCGCCCGCTGGCACAGCTGCTCGATCTCCGCCTTGCCGCGCTCGTAAGCGTCCTCGATCCGCTGCGGGTGGATCCGGCCGTCCAGGACGAGCCGTTCCAGGGTGAGCCGGGCGATCTCGCGGCGGACCGGATCGAAGCAGGAAAGCAGCACCGCCTCCGGCGTGTCGTCGATAATAAGGTTGACGCCGGTCACGGACTCGAAGGCCCTGATGTTGCGGCCTTCCCGGCCGATGATGCGACCCTTCATCTCGTCCCCGGGCAAGTGCAGCACCGAGACCACCGACTCGCTGGTCTGCTCGGTCGCCACCCGCTGGATGGCCAGCGTGACGATCTTGCGGGCGCGCTTGTCGCCTTCGGACCTGGCCTCGTGCTCGATGTCCCTGACGATGAGCGAGGCTTCCCGCTTGGCCTGGTTCTCGATCGTGGCGACCAGCTCGGCCCTGGCCTGGTCGGTGGTGAGCCCGGCGACGCGCTCGAGCTCTTTGCTGCGCTCGGCGTCCTGCCGGTCCAGCCCGGCGGCGCGCCGATCGAGATCCTGCCGGCGCTGGTCGACGGCCTGCGCGCGGTCTTCGATCCGCTTGAGCTCCTCGTCCAGCCGCTGCTCGCGATCGGCCAGGCGGACCTCACGGCGCTCCAGGTCACCGCGCAGCTCGCGCACCTCGTCCTTGACCGCGCGGATTTCCTCTTCGACTTCGCGGCGTCCGTGCGCGGCCTGATCGGCTTCCTC
The DNA here is from genome assembly GCA_030853115.1 of Actinomycetota bacterium. Classification (GTDB taxonomy): domain Bacteria; phylum Actinomycetota; class Actinomycetes; order Streptosporangiales; family Streptosporangiaceae; genus Palsa-504. Next base: position 7,822 of record JALYVS010000146.1, on the reverse strand, counting down.
GCGGGCCCTTTCCAGGATCCCGGTGGCCTCGGTCTCGGCCCGGGCCCGGATATGTTCGGCTTCCTGGGTGACCTGATCGCGGCCGTCCTGGGTGAGCTGTCCCGCGTTCCTCGGCGTGCTCGCGGTCCTGCGCCAGAGAACCCCGAGCGCGAAAATCACTGCGAGCAACCCGATTACCATGAACGCGACAGACAATCCGCTGCTCACGGTCACCCCTTTCCGTTCATAGCCCTCGGGGCACCCTCATGTTGTACGTCCGCGGTACGTCGACGCCAGGGCTCATGGGTATATGCCCTGGTGCGGGCGATCACACGCCGTCTTCGCCTGTCAGCTGATTTCCAGACAGCCGGTCGGTCCAGTTGGCTACACAACGTATCTGGTTGTTGGTCCTCCCTCTATTTTTCTGTGCCGGTTGGGACAACGTCTTGCTGCCGCGAGGTTAAGGCTTCATAACCTTTTTATCAAGCAAAAGCATCTTCGACCGTCGCGAACGGTGCGCCACCTGACGAAAGGTGCGCAGCTGCGGGCCTGCACGAAGGCTAGGACACAGCGCGCCGACAGCAATCAGGGCGCCGGCGGCGGGCGGGATGGCCAGCCGCGGCGCCCTGGGCGTGAGATTACAGGGAGTAGCCGGATCCGGGATCTTCTGGAGCCTCTTCCTCGGGGGCGATGTACGGTTCGACGTCAAGGTCAAGACCGATATGGCCGCCCGAGTCTTCCTGCTGCATGACTTCCCTGATCAGCTTGAAGGTCAGCCCGGGCGGGTAGCCCTTCCGGGCGAGCACGCCTGCCACCCGGCGGACCCGGGCCTCCGGCGGCTGCCCGCGGGTGCTCGCCATCTTCTGCTCGACCAGGCGCTGGGCGGTGGCGGCTTCCTGCTCGGAATCGAGGGTGTCAACCGCCTCGCGGATTTCCTCGCTGTCGACACCGCGGCGCTTGAGCTCGGCCGAGAGCGACCGCCGGGACAGCCCGCGGCTGTGGTGCCTGGACTCGACCCACGCTCGCGCGAACGCCGCGTCATTGATCAGGCCCGCATCCGCGAACCGGCTGAGCACGGACTCGGCGGCGTCGTCCGGCACGCCGCGACGGCGCAGCGCCTGCGCCAACTGGGCTCTGGTCCGCGGCTCGGCCGTCAGCAGCCGCAGGCAGACCTGCCTGGCCCGGGTTTCAGGGTCGCCGACACGGGCTTCAGGGTCATGCGCCACGGCCTCGGGCGACGACCCTGAAACCCTCCTATCAGTAGTCACGTGCCATCACTTAGCTAGACGGTGACGGCGGACACCGCCGCGGCTGCCCTCGACGAACTGGCTCCGTTGCTGTGGCCGGCGGAGCCGTTGGTGGCGGAGCCGTTGGTGGCGGAGCCGTTGGTGGCGGAGCCGTGGCCGTTGCCTGCGGAGCCGTTGCCATTGACAGGTGGCGGCGGGGTGGCCGCGGCGTCCAGGCGCGGCCCGATGCCGAGCTTCTCCTTGATCTGCTTCTCGATCTCGTTGGCCAGCTCCGGGTTCTCCCGCAGGAAACTACGGGCGTTCTCCTTGCCCTGGCCAAGCTGGTCGCCGTTGTAGGTGTACCAGGCACCCGACTTGCGCACGATCCCCTGATCGACGCCAAGGTCGATCAGGCTGCCTTCCCGGCTGATCCCAGTGCCATAGATGATGTCGAATTCCGCGACCTTGAACGGCGGCGACATCTTGTTCTTGACCACCTTCACCCGGGTCCTGTTGCCGACCGCCTCCGTGCCCTCCTTGAGGGTTTCGATCCGGCGTACGTCCAGCCGGATAGAGGCGTAGAACTTGAGCGCCTTGCCACCCGAGGTCGTCTCAGGACTGCCGAACATGACGCCGACTTTTTCCCGCAGCTGGTTGATGAAAATCGCGGTGGTCTTGGTCTGGCTCAGCGCGCCGGTGATCTTGCGGAGAGCCTGGGACATGAGCCGGGCCTGGAGCCCGACGTGGCTGTCCCCCATCTCCCCCTCGATCTCCGCCTTCGGCACGAGCGCGGCGACCGAGTCGATGACGACGACATCGATGGCGCCGGACCTGATCAGCATGTCCGTGATCTCCAGGGCCTGCTCGCCGGTGTCCGGCTGGGAAACCAGCAGCGCGTCGGTGTCGACGCCAAGCTTCTTGGCGTAATCCGGGTCCAGCGCGTGCTCAGCGTCGATGAAGGCCGCGATGCCGCCTAGCCGCTGCGCGTTGGCCACGGCGTGCAGCGCCACGGTGGTCTTGCCGCTGCTTTCCGGGCCGTAGATCTCGACGATGCGGCCACGCGGCAGGCCGCCGAGGCCCAGCGCCACGTCGAGCGCGATCGAACCAGTCGGGATCACCTCGACCGGCACTCGCGTCTCGTCGCCGAGCCGCATGACCGAGCCCTTGCCGAACTGCCGCTCGATCTGGAGAAGCGCGGTCTCCAGGGATTTTGCCCGGTCACCGGATCGCTCGAGGCTGGGCCTGCTATTTCCTGCCATGGGGGACTCCCTGCCGGGTTAAAGGGCCTGCGGGCACCTCCCGCACCGCCCAGGTCGTCTGAGTTAAGGTCCCGCCGGATATCCCCGGCGGATCAGTGGACAAGCTACGCGCCGCCACCGACATTTCTGCCGAGCGCCGCGTTGCGCCTGGCCGCAGAGGATTTCATGGCCGCCGTCTCTGGTTGCTGGTGCCGGAGACCACCACCATCAGCCCTACTATAGAGCGAACGTGTATTCGATCGGGGCGACACGCCGAAAGCAGCTCAGAAATTCAGGAAACTACGGCGTGGCGGGTCACTGGGGCCGAGCGTCCCGCGGCCTAACGCATGGTCTCCGGCACGTTGAACGTGTCGCAGACTGTCCGCCAGACCACCTTGGCGTCGACCCCGTCGGCGAGGGCACGTTCGGCCGTGCGCTCGCCGAGGTTACCGAACACGTAGTCCTTCGCGACGCTCTGCGCGTACACGTCGCCGAACTGCGCCCTCATCAGGCTCCAGAATTCCGTCTGCCGCACCTGGCCAGAGTACTGCCGGGCTCCGGGCGGGATAGCCCAGGGCCGTTCGGCAAAATAAGCCTGCATCCTGCGGCGGGGCTCGAAGGACCGGCAGACCCGGTGACCCTTTTGCCCGATGTGTCGTTGTTAAATACAAGGGAAGTAAAGGATCACTGGCGTACACCCCGATTTTGAGTGTGCGCAACCTGATCAGGCTGGCGTTGCGGGACCGGCGTGGCAGGTAAGGGGCACGATGGAGGCCGGATGGTCGCGCCGACCAGGGTAGCTGAGGACGTTCCTCAGGAGCCGGTGAATACTGCGCTGGCTCAAGCTGAACCTGCGGCCGCCGGGCCTGCGGAGACCGGGACTGCGGAGACCGGGATGGCGGACGCCGGGCCCGTGGCGGAGGAGACCGGGGCGGGGGCCCAGGACCTCCCTGCGATCGCGGAGCTCGCGGGGGCAGTGGCAGCAGAGCAGGAGCCAGCGGGGGAAGAGCCGGCGCCCGCGGACCTGAAGCCGGACGAGGCGGAGCCCGCCCGGGATGTGAGCCCGCTCGCGATCCTCGGCATTGTCGTCGGCGTCATCTTGCTCGTCGGGGTCGCGGCCGGGGCACTCGCGGTCCTCACCCACGGCTTCCATAAGAAAATCGTGGTCACCTACCGGACCGCAGCCGTCTTCAAGCTCCGGCCGGGTGAGTGCATCAATTCGGGGCCGAACGGGCTCGCCGTCACAGTGCTGTCCTGCAGAACTCCGCACGACGCGGAGGTGTTCGCCACCTTCACCCTGCCTGCGTCCTCCTGGCCAGGTAACGCCATCGTCCAGCAGAACGCGGGCGACGGCTGCGCCAGCAGGCTGAGCAGCTACCTGAGGCCAGCCCTGGCCGGCGCCGGCCTCGCCCAGGAGTACGTCTACCCGAACCAGGCCGCCTGGCAAGCCAGCCAGCGTACGGTCGTCTGCGAAGTCAGCTCGTCCACCGGCAAGCTCACCGGGTCGGTGCGCCAGGGAAGCTGACCCCGGCAGGGGCCTGCGCGGCTGAGCCCAGCCACTGTCCGCCGGCCATCACCGCGCTTAGCCGGAAGTGGTCGTCACAGACCACCAGGTCAGCTCGCAGACCCGGCCGCAAGGCCCCGACCCGGTCACCGAGACCCAGCACACGCGCCGGGGTGGTGCTCGCCGCGGCGGCCACGTCGGGGACGGGCAGGCCCGCGGCTACCGCCTGCCTGACGACATCGGCCATGGTGGCGGTGGAACCAGCGATGGCCCCCGCGGTGCCCGCACCGTCAGCCAGCCGGGCCACTGCGCCGGCGACGTTGACCCGCAGCGAGCCCAGCCGGTAGTCCCCATCCGGCATCCCCGCGGCCGCCATGGCGTCGGTGACCAGGACAAGCCGGCCCGGGCCGGCCGCGCGCGCCGCCAGGCGGATGACGGCGGGGTGCAGGTGGACGCCATCGGCGATCACCTCGCAGGTGACTTCGGCCCGGTCGAGCAGGGCCCCGGCCGCGCCCGGCTCGCGGTGACGCAACGGCCGCATGCCGTTGAACAGGTGGGTCGCGTGAGCCGCGCCGAGGTCGACCGCAGCCGATGCGACTTCGGCGGTCGCGTCGGTATGACCGATGGCGGCGGTTACCCCGGCGCGCGCGGCCGCCTTGATCAGCCCGGCCGCGCCGGGCAGTTCAGGTGCGATGGTGATGACCCGCAGGTGTCCCGCGGCCGCCGTCCGCAGGCGCTCGAAGACGGCCAGGTCAGGAACGATCATGTGCCGCGGATCCTGGGCGCCGCACCTGGTCGCGGACAGGAACGGCCCCTCCAGGTGAAGCCCGGCCAAGATGCCCTGCCCGGCTAGGACGGCCAGCATGGCGGCGCGGGCCTCAAGTTCAGCTACGGACGCGGTCACCAGGCTGGCCACTATGGTCGTGGTGCCGTGACCGCGGTGGAACTCCGCGGCGCGCCTGGCATCCTCACCTGATCCCTCGGTGAACGAGGCACCGCCGCCGCCGTGCACATGCATGTCGACGAACCCGGGAAGCACCCAGGATCCGCGCAGGTCCGTGACGGGAACTCCGCGGGACCCTGGTGCTGGGGGCTGACCGGATCCGACCGCGTCGATCAGGTTCCCGGCCAGAGCGATCCAGCCGGGGCTGAGCACCCCGTCGGGCGTCACCACGCGGCCGCCCGCGAGCAGGCGGCCAGAGCGCGACGGCCGGGCGGAGACCGGGACCGCTGGCATCAGGCCAGGATGACAGAACGCGTCACAGCTCGCGGCTGGTCCGGGTCGATGCCCGGGCGCGGCGGGCAGAACGCTGAGCCGCGGCGGTCAGGGTCAGCAGCCGCCGGGCGGTCCCGGGACGCCCGGGCCGACTGCGGGCTGATCGACGATTCCGGTCACGACGCCCCGCAGCACGGCGCCGAAGTGCACCACGTACCACACCCCGCGCCAGGAAATCAGGGACGCGATGCCGAACGAGCGCTGCTGACCGTCCTGCTCGTAGACCATCCGGGCCCCGGGCACGTGCCAGTAGCCCATGGTGTTATCGCAGTCCCCCGGGTACACCCACACCGCGTCGCCGGCCGGCACGACCACCCGGACCAGCCGTGCGCCGGGGCCCACCAGGCCGTGGGCCGCGCCGATATCGAGACTGAAGGCGAACCACAGCCTGTCGTGCCAGTCGGCGGCGGGATCATAGAGCGCCTTCAGCTGCTGATAGGCGGCGAGCGGGAAGAAGGCGGGCAGAGCCAGGCGGGAGTTTCCCGTGGTCACGGCCAGCCATAGGTCGGTCATGGCGTGGCGGAAGGCCACTGAGCGCGTGCTGGGCAAGACACGGGTCTGCGGCCGGGCGCCCGCGCCTGGCGCCACCGGCAGGGCTGCGGGCGGGCCGGCGGGACGGGGCGCCGAAGTAATGCTGGCGGCGGGACTTGACGGTGCCGGCGGCCGCTGCGAGCTGGCCCGGGCCGGGCTGGCCGTATTCCCCGTGCGCGGAGCAGGAGCGGGGCCGCGGCCGCATCCGGCCAGCCCGGACCCGGTCAGCAGAGCCGCGGCGATGATCGCCGCGAATGCCGCCTGCCGGGACCACCTCATGCTGTCACCCGCTACATCCGGCTTCCGTTTCGGCTTCCCGTTTTGAGTGCAGCCGAGACTACTGCACCCGCGCCGAGGTACCGCCGGACGGAAATGTCAGTGGGACGAGGCACTATGGGACGATGAAAATAGATTCTCGCCAGCACGGGCCTGACCTGGGCCCCGTAGCCTGCCAGGATGCCGGGTATATCCATTAAACTCGGATACGTATATACGACAGGAGGCCGGCGATGTCCAAGACGCTCATCGACGTCGACGATGACCTGCTCGACCAGGCGCAGACCGCGCTGGGCGCCAGGACCAAGAAGGAGACAGTGAACCGGGCGCTGGCCGAGGCGGTCGCATCGGTGGCCCGCAAGCGCGAGGTCGAGCGGCTGGACCGCGGTGTCTACGCTGGTCTCGGCAACCCGTCGATGATGGAACAGGCGTGGCGATAGCCCGGTACCTGGCGGACTCCAGCGCCCTGGCCCGGTGGCACCATCCGCCGGTCCGAACGGTTCTGGCCCCGCTCGTCGAGCACGGGCTGATCGCGACCTGCGGGATCACCGAGCTGGTGGTGCTGTTCAGCACGCGCGGCCAGGCGGACTGCGGCCAGGTCGCGGCCGACCGGCGGCATGCCTACGAGTGGCTGCCGACTGAGGACAGCGACCTGCGGCGGGCGCTCGGCGTCCAGGCCGAGCTGGCCGCGCGCGGCCAGCTCGGCACGGCGTCGCTGCCCGACCTGATCATCGCGGCCGTCGCCGAAAGGCACCGCGTGTGCATCCTGCATTACGACGGGCATTACGAGCGGGTCGCGCAGATCACCGGGCAGGTGACGCGATGGGTGGTTCCGCAGGGCAGCCTGACGTGACGGGTACCGATGCCCTGGACGGGTTCTCGCCCGCGACCCGGTCCTGGTTCGAGGGAGCCTTCGCCGAGCCGACGCTCGCTCAGGCGGGCGCGTGGCAGGCGATCGGCAAGGGCGAGGACACGCTGGTCGTCGCTCCGACCGGCTCAGGCAAGACGCTGGCCGCCTTCTTGTGGGCAATCGACAAGCTGGCGGCGCTGCCGCCGCCCGCGGACCCCAAGCGGCGCTGCCGGGTGCTCTACGTCTCTCCGCTGAAGGCGCTGGCGGTGGACATCGAGCGCAACCTGCGGGCGCCGCTGACCGGGATCAGGCAGGCCGCGCACCGGCTGGGCCTGGAGGAACCGGACATCAGGGTGGGGGTCCGCACCGGCGACACCGCCGCGGACGAGCGCCGGAAGCTGGCCAGCAAGCCGCCTGACATCCTCATCACCACGCCAGAGTCGTTGTTCCTGCTGCTCACCTCGCAGGCGAGGGAAACCCTGCGCGGGGTGGAAACGGTCATCGTCGATGAGGTGCACGCCGTCGCGGGGAACAAGCGCGGCGCGCACCTGGCCCTGTCCCTGGAGCGCCTGGATACCCTGCGCGGCCAGGCGGCGGACGCCGACGGTGGCGACGGGATCCGCGCCGCCCAGCGGGTGGGCCTGTCCGCCACGGTGCGGCCGGCCGAGGAGGTCGCCACCTTCCTGGGCGGCACCCGCACGGTCACCATCGTGCAGCCGCCCAGCCCCAAGCGCATCGAACTGCAGGTCGTCGTCCCGGTCGAGGACATGACCGACCTGGACACGCACCCGGGCCGCGGGGGCGGGGAAAGCAGCGACGACTCCGGCGACCAGGCGCCCCGGCGCTCTATCTGGCCGCATGTGGAGGAGCGAGTGCTCGACCTGATCGAGCAGCACACGTCGACGATCGTGTTCGCGAACTCGCGGCGGCTGGCCGAGCGCC
>JALYVS010000578.1 GCA_030853115.1 Actinomycetota bacterium | reverse complement strand
CCCCGGCGCGGCGCGGAGCCGGGCGACATCCCTAGCGGCCCGGTTCTGGTTCAGGTGCCGCGGCGCGGTTATCTCGCGGCCATCGCCTGCGACCGGTGCCGGGCCCAGGCCAGGTGTGCCACCTGCGGCGGGCCGCTGGAGGTGGGCGGCTCGCACGAGGTGCCCGGCTGCCGCTGGTGCGGGGCCCTGGCGACGGACTGGACCTGCGCTCGCTGCGGGGCGGACCGGGTACGTGCGCTGGTCACCGGCGCGGCGCGCACTGCCGAGGAACTAGGCCGGGCCTTTCCCGGCGTGCCGGTGCGCACCTCCGGGGGCCAGCATGTGCTCGCCACGGTGCCGGCTGAGCCCGCGCTGGTCATTGCCACCCCGGGAGCCGAGCCGGTAGCCCCGGGTGGTTACGCCGCCGCGCTGCTGCTCGACGGCTGGGCCCTCCTGGGCCGGCCTAGCCTGCGCGCGGCCGAGGAGGCTCTGCGCCGGTGGCTGAACGCTGCCGCCCTGGTCCGGCCCGGCGGGCCGGTGGTGGTGCTGGCCGAGGCGTCCTTTCCGGCGGTGCAGGCCCTGCTCCGCTGGGATCCTGTCCATTTTTCCGAACGAGAGCTGGCTGAACGGGCCGAGCTCGGTTTTCCGCCCGCGGTGCGGATGGCTTCGGTCACCGGAGCCGGCGACGCGGTCGCCGAGTTCGTCGGTTCGGCGGGCCTGCCCGCCCAGGCTGAAGTGCTCGGGCCGGTGCCCGCCCCCGCCGCGGGCAGAAACCTCACCGGCCCCGCCGAGCCTCAGGAACGAGCCTTGATCAGGATCAGCCGGGGGGAGGGCCGGGTGCTGGCCCGGGCCCTGCACACGGCCCAGGCGACCCGCAGCGCGCGCAAGGACGGCGCGGCCATCCGGGTGCAGCTCGACCCGGCCGAGGTCGCGTGACGGATAGAATGTGGGACGGCGGCGCCGCGGGAGGAGGGGCGCTCGCCACCGTTGTCCAGGAGGGTGTTCGTGAGCGTCAAGCCGATCCGTCTGTTCGGTGACCCGGTGCTGCGCACGCCGGCCGAGCCGGTCCGCGACTTCGACGCCGAGCTGCGCCGGCTCGTCAAGGACCTGACAGAAACCATGCTGGATGCCCCCGGAGCCGGGCTGGCCGCGCCGCAGATCGGGGTGGGCCTGCGGGTCTTCACCTATCACGTGGACGACAACGAGCCCGGGCACCTGATCAACCCCTCGCTGGACTTGTCCGCCGACACCGACGAAGACGACGAGGGCTGCCTGTCATTTCCGGGCCTGGCCTACCCGGTGCCGCGGGCGTGGAGCGTGGTGGCCAAGGGCTTCGACATGCACGGCGAGCCGGTGACGATCGAGGGTACTGAGCTGCTGGCCCGTTGCATCCAGCACGAAACCGACCACCTGGACGGCATCTTGTTCATCGACCGGATGGATCCTGTTCAGCGCAAGACGGCCATGAAGGCGATCCGCGAGGCGGAATGGTGGGGCGATCCCATCCCCCAGGTGCGGGTGTCCCCGCACCAGACGCTGGGTCAGGCCCTCTGACATGATCATGGACCACCACCCGGCCCTGCTGGCCGTAGGTTTCACCGTGTCGTCACCAGGCGGTGAGCGCTGATGAGGCTCGTGTTCGCGGGTACTCCGCAGACGGCGGTACCGGCGCTTGACGCGCTGATCGCCTCCCGCCATGAGGTCGTCGCGGTCGTGACCAGGCCCGATGCTCCGGCGGGCCGGGGTCGTAGGGTGGAGTCGAGCCCGGTGGCCCAGCGGGCCGCGGCGCAGGGGCTGGAGGTACTCACTCCGGCCCGGGCCCGGGATCCGCAGTTCCTCGACCGGCTGCGGGAGATCGCTCCGGACTGCTGCCCGGTCGTCGCTTACGGTGCGCTGCTGCCGCAGGCCGCGCTGGACATTCCGCCGCACGGCTGGGTTAACCTGCATTTTTCCCTTCTGCCGGCCTGGCGTGGCGCCGCGCCGGTGCAGCAAGCCATCCTGCACGGCGACGACGTGACCGGCGCGAGCGCGTTTCTTCTCGTGGCCGAGCTAGATGCGGGCCCGGTGTACGGGGTGGCGACCGAGCCGGTGCGGGCCGACGACACGACCGGCCTGCTGCTCGAACGGCTGTCGCACTCGGGAGCGGAGCTGCTCGTGGCGACGCTCGACGGGATCGAAGCCGGGACGGTCCAGGCCGTCCCGCAGCCCGCTGACGGCGTGAGCTTCGCGCCGAAGATCACCCCGGCCGACGCCCGGGTGGACTGGAAGCTGCCCGCGCACGTGATCGACCGGCAGATCCGCGCCTGTACCCCCGAACCGGGGGCCTGGACCGAAGTCGACGCCGCCCGGCTCAAGCTCGGACCCGTCTCGCTGATCCCCCCCGGGAACAGTGCCGCACACACCAGTGCCGGACACACCGGTGCCGCAGACAACAGCGCCGCAAACACCGGTGCCGCAGACAACAGCGCCGCGGACCCGCTCGACCTCGGGCCCGGCGAGCTGCGGGCCGAACGCCACGCGGTGTTCGTCGGTACCGGCTCGCGTCCGGTGCGGCTCGGCGACGTCCAGGCCGAAGGCAAACGCCGCATGACCGCCCCGGACTGGGCCCGCGGTCTGCAGGCCGGCCTCCCCGCGCGGCTCGGCTGACATGCCAGGCCAGCCCTCCCGTTCCGGCCCGCCCCGCGCAGGCCAGCCCCGTTCCGGCCCGCCCCGCGCAGGCCAGACGCACGCCGATCCGGTTAGGCGCGCCGCTTACGACGTGCTGCGCGCGGTCGCGGAGCGCGACGCCTACGCCAACCTCCTGCTGCCCGCCATGCTCAGGGAACGCGGCTTGACCGGGCGGGACGCGGCCTTCGCCACCGAACTTACCTACGGGACGCTCCGCGGCCGCGGCACCTATGACGCGATCTTGTCGGCGTGCAGCGACCGGGATGAGCTTGACCCGCCGGTGCGCGATGTGCTCAGGCTCGGCGTGCATCAGCTTCTGGCCACCAGGGTCGGCAGTCACGCGGCCGTGGCGACTTCGGTAGACCTGGCTAAGGACGTGTGCGGAGCACGGCCCTCGGGTTTCGTCAACGCGGTGCTGCGGCGGGTGTCCACCCGGGACCTAGCGGCCTGGATCGACATCGTGGTGCCCGACCGGGCGCAGGACCCGTCCGGTTATCTCTGTGTCCGGTACAGCTATCCGGGCTGGATCGTCAACGCGTTCCGCGATGCGCTCGGTGCGACCGCCCGCGCTGAAATCGAGGACGCCCTGGCCGCCGGCAACGTCCGGCCCGAGGTGGTGCTTGCTGCCCGCCCGGCCGACTTGCCGGAGGTGACCCGGCTGGCGGCGGGCGGCGAACCAACCCGCTGGTCGCCGTTCGGCTTCCGGCTGGCCAGCGGTGACCCGACGCCGCTGGTCGCCAGCGGCCGGGCGGTGGTCCAGGAC
>JALYVS010000577.1 GCA_030853115.1 Actinomycetota bacterium | reverse complement strand
CCTTCAGCGCGCCGTCCTCGGTGAGGATGCCCGCCTTCAGGAACGCCTTCACCAGCGCCAGGACGCGCTTGTCCCCGACGCGAGCCCGCACCCGCTCCATGAGGGCGGCATGCGAGATTTCGTCGAAGGAAACCCCGCCTTACTACGTGCTTCGATGACCTCGCCGAGGCGATCCGCGCGTGGGCGAAGGGCTGGCTGCCCACCGAGGCGGCCGCTGAACTGCTGATCACGCACCAGGCCTGGTTGCTGCGCGAGGATTTCCTGCAGGTCGCGGTCGAGGTCGGGTGGGAGCCGTTCCGGGGCCGGGAAGTCGCTGCGATCGATTTCGCCGCGGCAGCGGATGCCGTGCAGGGGACGCTGCCGTGCTCGGACGGGGAGCGGCAGGTTCTGCTGGTAGCGGCCAGCATCGCCGAGGGCATCCCGGTTGACCTGCGGGAAGCAGCGCTGTGTATGGACGCCGTCAACGCCGCGCGGGCTGCCCAGGCAGTGTGCCATGCCGCTGGCTGCCGTGTGCAGGTAGTCACGGGGGCCAGGCGGTGACCGCCGTTCTGCCGGGGACGGTGAGGCTGACCCGGCCACGGCATCCGTTCGAGGGCCGGGCGCTGCCGGTGCTGGGCAGCATGCGCCGGCACAGGGTCCTGGAGCTGCTGGTGGTGCTGCCGGACGGGTCCAAGCGGCTGGTCCCGGCCTCGTGGACCGACCTGGACCGCGCAGCAGGCGCGCAGGCCGGTGACGGGCCGGGGACGCTGGGCGCGGTGACGGACCTGCTGGACCTGTCGGTGCTGGTTTCGGCGCTTAACGCCCGGAACGGGGGTGACCGGGAGCAGGCTGCACGAAACCCGCCTGCCAGGGAGGATGATCGTGCAGCCTGTCCAGCTCAGTCTGCTGCCGGACCAGGTTCCGGCGCCACTACCGGATCTGATCGGCCAGCTTCCCGGCCCGCAGGTAGCAGCGGCGGTCACGCTGCTGGCGGGCCTGATCGCCAGGGTGCAAGCCGCCGGCGCGGCCGGGGAGGCACGCGATGAGTGAGAAGATCACCGCATCGCATCTCTCGAGAGCGGCCGTGATCTACGTCCGCCAGTCCACCTTGATCCAGGTGGAGCGGAACACCGAGTCCACTGCCCGCCAGTATGACCTGGTCAGCCGTGCCCGGCAGCTAGGCTGGCCGCGGGAGGCGATCCGGGTCATCGACGGCGACCTGGGCATCTCCGGGTCGGTGACCGGGCAGCGGGACGGGTTCGAGGGCATGGTCGCCGAGGTCGCCCTCGGCCAGGTCGGGATCATCCTGGCGCTGGAGGTCTCCCGGCTGGCCAGGGATAATGCGGCCTGGTACCGGATGCTGGACCTGGCCGGGGTGTGCGACACCCTGGTCGCCGACGCTGACGGCGTCTACCATCCGGCGCTGTTCAACGACAGGCTCATCTTGGGCATGAAGGGCATAATGGCCGAATCTGAGCTGCATGTCCTGCGGGCCCGGCTGGAGGGCGGCATCAAGAACAAGGCCGCCCGGGGCGAGCTGCGCCGCGGCCTGCCGGCCGGGCTGATCTGGGGAGAGGGCGACGGGGAGGTCCGCTTCCATCCCGATGAGGCGGTCACCGGCGTCATCGCCGCGGTCTTCGCCCAGTTCGCGGCGTGCGGCTCGGTGCGCGCCACCTGGCTGTGGCTGCGCGCCGAGGGGCTGCGCTGGCCGCTGCAGAAGGTCGCCTATACCCGCCGCGGCAGCGGGATACCGGAGATCACCTGGGTGGAGCCGACCTATCATGCAGTGCACACCACGCTGACTCACCCCGCCTACGCCGGCGCGTACGTCTACGGCCGGACTCGCAAGGAACGCTACCTTGACCCTGGCGGCGCGCTGCGCCAGCGTAGCCGCCGGCTGCCCCGCGACCAGTGGGAGGTCCTCATCCCCGATCACCATCCCGGGTTCACCGACTGGGACACCTATCAGGCCAACCAGGCCCGTATCAGCACCAACATCCGCCCGCAGGCCAGCCGGCCGGGCACCGGCGCGGTCCGCGAAGGCGGCGCGCTGCTGCAGGGCCTGGCCACCTGCGGCACGTGCGGCCGCAAGCTGGCGATCTTCTATACCGGCCCGGCGAAATGCGTGCCGAACTACTACTGCCAGGGCTCCGCCGAACTGGTCAACGGGCGCGGCGCCCGGCACATGAGCGCCGGCGGCCAGGCCATCGACGCCGCCGTCGCCGCCGCGTTCCTGGCCGCGCTGGCCCCGGCCGCGCTCGACGCGTGCCTGCAAGCGGCCCGGCAGCTCGAAGACGGACACGGTACTGCCCTGGCCCAGCACCAGCGCCAGGTCGAGCAGGCCCGCTACCAGGCAGCCCGGGCCGAACGCCGCTACCGGGCCGTTGACCCGGACAACCGGCTGGTGGCCCGCGGGCTGGAGAGCGAATGGGAGACCGCGCTCCGCGAGCTGGCCGATGCCGGAGCTGAGCTGGCCCGCCGCGAGACCGCTCGCCCGAAAACCCTCACCCCGCAGGAGAAACAGGCGATCCTGGCTCTCGGCGGCGACCTCGGCCAGGTGTGGGACGCCTCCACCACCACCGACAAGGACCGCAAGCAGCTGCTGCGTACCCTGCTCGACGAGGTGAACATCACGCTGCACCGCGACGATCCCGGCCCGCACGCCGCCTTGGTGCTGCGGTGGAAAGGCGGCGCGATCAGTGAGCTGACCGTCCCGCTGCGCCGCCGCCAGCCCGCCATCCGCACCGACGAGGACACCATCGACCTGATCCGCCGCCTGGCCGTGCACTACCCCGACGCCCAGATCGCAGGCATCCTCAACCGGCAAGGCAGGCGCACCGCCCGCGGAATGTCATATACCGCCAGTAGGGTCCAGTCACTGCGCCACCACTGGAAGATCCCCTGCCACCAGACTGGCGGCCAGCAACCCGAAGGAGAACTGCTCAACGTGACCGCCGCTGCCCGTCAGCTCGGCATCGCACCATCGACCCTGCTGCGCTGGCTGGACGACGGCTTCGTCGCCGGCGAGCAGCTCACCCCCGGCGCCCCGTGGCGCATCCGCCTCACCGGGGAACTGCGCGGCATGCTCACCGATACAGCGCCCGACGGGTGGGTTCCGCTGGGTTACGCCACCCAGGCGCTCGGCGTCTCCCGGCAGACCGTATTGCAGAAGGTCAAGCGCGGCGAGCTGAACGCCGTCCTGACCCGCACCGGACGCAGGAAAGGCCTGCGTATCGAGATCCCCACCCCGCAACAAGGCCTGTTCTAGACCGCACAATCAGCAAAGGAGCAGTATGACCATGGATCCAAACAGGCCCGGATGTCGCCCTCGACGATCCACTCATAAGAGTGGGACGCCAGGTGCCGCACCTCGGCTACCGCGTCATGGACCCGGTGCCCGGGGCGGAACCCGTAGGAACACGGGAGGAAATCCG
>JALYVS010000576.1 GCA_030853115.1 Actinomycetota bacterium | reverse complement strand
GCCCGGGGCCGGGCCGCCGGGGATCGGGCCGCCGGGGATCGGGCCGCCGGGGGCCGGGCCGGCGGGCCCGGCGGTGACCGTCACGACGGCGCTGACGTCACGGCCACCCTCGGGCAGGTACTGGTTCTGGTCCACATCGACGGTGAAGCCGGTCTCGGTCACGGCGGGATTCTCCTCGGTTACGGCGCGGGCCGCACTAGCGGGAAGGGTGCCAGTACCACGGTGATGTTGTCCGTGCCGCCGGCTTCGATCGCGAAGTTCACCATGTCCGCGGCCGCGCTGAGCGGGTCAGTGCGCGCCACGGGGAGCGCGAGCTTGGCCAGGCCCACCGCGTCGGGCCGGTAGTTCCACAGGCCGTCCGAGCAGATGAGCACCACACCGGGGCCGGGCGGCTCGAAGAGCAGGACATGCGCCTCCGCCTGGGCTACGTCGGCCCCGAGCCAGCGGGTGATCACATGCGCCTGGGGTGTGGCCATGGCGTCGGCCTCGCTGAGCTCACCGCTCGCGATCAGTCCCTCGGCGAGTGAGTCGTCGGTCGTCAGCCGGGCTGGGTCGGAGTCCGTCGCGAGCCAGTACGCGCGGCTATCACCGAGCCAGCACAAGGTCACCCCGCCGCCGCTGATGGTCGCCGAGATGTAGGTGGCGGACGGCGCTTGGGACGGCGTACCGAGGCTGCTCAGGGCCAGGTGGGCCTGGCGTACCGCGGCCAGGGACGCCTCCCGCGGATCGTCACCGCGCCTGACCGAGGTCAGCAGCATCCGGACCGCGGCCTGGCTGCCGGCCAGTGACGCCTCGTCAGCCCGGGGCGAGGTCGACACGCCGTCGCAGACCACGGCGATCACGACCGGGCCATCCGGCGTTTCGGCCGCCGCGAGCGCCATCGCGTCCTCGTTGCGCTGATGGCGCAGGCCCCGGTCGGTGATCCCGGCCAGCAACCCGAGGTCGAGCTCGACGTGATCGCGGCCGGACGGCACCATGCGGCCGCAGGACTCGCAGTAGCCCTCCGCGCTGATCTCACCGGGCGGCGAAGACGGGTCGAGCGAGCACACGGCACACTGCGCCGCGTACCCGGGCGGGCTCGTGCTGGTCACGGGCGGGGACAGCTCGGTGCCGCACGCCTCGCAGTAGCTGTCGGTGGCGGTGACCTGCTCGCCGCAGGACGAGCAGCTTGGGAGCGGGCCGGCCGTCATGCCAGGGTCCTGGGCCGGACGGCGTTGGCCAGGTCGACGACCCGCTGCGCCGGGCTGAGCCCGGCGAACGTAGCCAGGTAACCCGCCGCCGCATCCACCTTGTCCACTATCACTCTGGGCAACCCCGCCACCACCTCCGCCCCGGAAGGAAGAGCAAGGGGCCCGGACAGACTAGCGGGTCCGGAGGGACGGCCAAGACCTGGGGGACTGCCAGCGCCCGAAGGGCTGACGGCCGAGGTCAGCACCGTGCTGAACGCAGGCCTGGGCACCCGTCGGCGACCGAGAGGACCTCGCGGAGCACTCCGGTGAGCTGTTCGGCCATCTCGCTCGCGGAACCGAACCGGCGCTTGGGGTCGCGGTGGGTAGCCCGCCGCAGCAGCCGGGCGAACGACTCCTGCTCCTGGAGCAGCGGCACGCCATCGGGCACGCGATGCTTGAAGGTGCCCTGATAGCCCTTGAACTCGAAGGTCAGCACGGCCAGGGCCCGCCCCACGGTGGTACAGGTCCGAGGCCGGCGAGGGCCCGTCGGTCTCGATCTCGGGAGCCTGATACCCCAGGATCCCGTAGATCGCCTCGTCGCTGTCGAGCGGGCGCACGCCGCCCATGTCGATAAGCTTGAGCTGCTCCTCGGTCTGGATGACGTTATCCGGCTTGAAGTCGCAGTACACCATGTCCCGGTCGTGCAGGTAGCCGAGCGCGGGCAGCACCTCGATCGCGTCGGCCAGCGCGTGCGCGACCAGCACCGAGCCGCCGGACGCCCGGGCGTCGAGCAGGAGCTCCTTTAGCGACTGACCGCCTACGTACTCCATCACGATGTACCCAGCCGGCTCCCCGGTCCCGGTGTCCGCGTGCTGGACGAAGTTGTAAATCCGGACGATGCTGGGGTGCTCGACCGCGGCCAGGAACCGCCGCTCGGCCACGGCGGCGGCCATCGCGTCGGCATCTCCGGTATGAGCAGGCCCTTCAGCACCACCCACAGGTCGCTGACGTTGCGGTCCCACGCCAGGTAGATCCAGCCGAGGCCGCCGTGCGCGAGGCAGCCGAGCACCTCGCACTGGCCGGCCACCAGCTCGCCGGGCGACAGTTTGGGGCTGAACGAGAACTGGGCGCCGCAGTCCCCGCAGAACCCTTCGGCCAGGCCGGGCCTACGATCGGGTGATCCTCTCTTCCCCACAGGAGGCCCGGATGTCCCGCGAGAGCGCTCCTACGCCATACGCCGACCACCTCATCGAGGCCGTGCGGCGGCTCGATCCCAGCCAGTCCGGGACCGAGCTCGCCCGGCTCGCCGCGGCCGTCGAGCTGGCCCGGTCGGTGCAGCCGGCCTGACCAGACCGACGGGCTGGACCCCTCGCCGGAATGTAAAAAACGGCTCGCGTCCGTCTGCCGTGTCGATCTGCGGCTGCCCCCGTTCGACCTGGGAGTGAGAGGGCCGGGAGGCGACCCCTATAGCAAGGAGATCGAAGATGGCGAAGTACATGCTGATCATGCGGGGCACGGACGAATCCGTCGCGAAGATGATGGAGACGCCCTTCGAGCAGATGCTCGAGACGGTGAGTCGCTTCAATGAGGAGATGATCCGGGCTGGCGTGCTCGTCGCCGCCGAGGGCCTGGACGACCCGGCCCAGGGCGTGGTGGTCGACTTCAGCGGCGAGACGCCGGTGGTCACCGACGGTCCGTACGGCGAGACGAAGGAGCTGTTCAGCGGCTTCTACGTGATCGACGTGGCTTCGAAGGAGGAGGCGGTCGAGTGGGCCAAGCGACTCCCGGCGGTGGCTGGCACGAAGTGCGAGATCCGCCGCGTGCCGGGCATCGAGGAGTTCCCGCAGGACAACGAGTGGGTCATCAAGGAGCGGGCGTGGCGCGAGCGGACCGGCCAGCTCTGACGCCCGCGGCCACCGGCGGCCCGCCGGGCACCGAGTCGGCGCGGCGGGCCGTCGAGGCCGTCTGGCGGATCGAGTCCGCACGGATCATCGGTGCGCTGGCCCGCTACACCGGAGACTTCGAGCTCGCCGAGGACGTCGCGCAGGAGGCGGTGGCGGAGGCGCTCGTCGCCTGGTCGCGTGATGGTGCCCCGGTGAACCCGGTGGGCTGGCTGCTGGCGACCGCGCGGCGGCGCGCCATCGACAGCTTCCGCCGCCGGTCGGCACTCGACGAGCGGTACGCCATGCTCGCCGGCCAGCTCGCCGAGGGTGAGGCGAGCTCGGGCGCGGTGGCCCCGCGGGAC
>JALYVS010000575.1 GCA_030853115.1 Actinomycetota bacterium | reverse complement strand
GGTGCAAGGTTCGAACTTGCGTAGGCTGAGCCGCGGTTTTACGAACGCTCCCCTCCCACCGGAGCCATATCCCGCTGACCAGCACATATACGCCGCAAGGCAGGACGGGATCGCCGCTGTCCGTTATCTGTCCGTGCACTCAGAGATCCGGGAAACCCGCACGGGCTCCGGACAGGAGAACGAGCGGCCACGGACGGCAGGGCGGGAGCGATTACGCCGACCGTTCACCCAGTTCCCCCGCCCCTGGGCCCCTGGACGGCGGCGAGCTCCACGCCACCTGCCGGCCGGACCTCACAGGCGGGCAGGACGCCGCGGGAGGACTCGATAGCGGCCGCGGCGAAGAAGTCGGCGAACGCGCACAGCAGGGTCACCGGAATCACTAAGCCCACCAGCACGATCACCTTGGCCCACAGCACCGGCAGCCGGGCGGGCACGACCACCAGCGCGGCGCGGATCATCCCGGTACCGTACTCGCCGCTGAACGCCACGCCGACCACGCCGATCACCAGCCGGGGCGACAACACGCCCAGCAGGGTCACCGCCCCTTCGTTGGCGGCGGTATTGCCCGCCGCGACGTGGTAAGCCGTCCCGGATCCTGCGACTGCGGCCCCCAGGCCGTTGACAGCACGATGACGGCCAGTGCGCACCACCGGCTCGAGCGCAGGGCCCGCAGCTTGGTCCACTCGGCGCGGACGACGCGGAGCTGGGTCACGGGTCCCGCTACGGCCTCCGGGGACGGCCTGGCCTGCGCGGGGGGCGGGCCCGGTCCGCGTGACGGCGCTCATCGCGTCGCTCCGGCGTGGTACTCGATGCTGTCCTGGGTGACTTCCATGAAGGCCTCTTCCAGCGATGCGTGAGTGGGGGCGAGCTCGTAGACGGGCAGGTGAGCCCGCCAGGCCGCCTGCCCGATCTGCTCGGCGGTGATGCCGGCCACACGCAGGACGTCCGTTCCGTCGTTGATGACGGTGATACCGGGAGCGGCGAGCAGCTGGCCGAGCCGCACGGTTTCCGGGGTGCGGACCAGCACGCCGGTCCCGGCGGCGTGGCCGGTGAAGTCCTCGACGCTGGCCTCGGTGATGAGCTTGCCGCGGCCCGGGCCCGGCTCACGCTGGCCGCCGGCTGACCTCAGCGGGACCTCAGTATGACCTCAGGCCAGCCAGGCAGGCTGACAGGCATGCAGCCAAAATCACCCGAGCACACGGGTCACGGTGATCAGCTGGCCGTCACCGGGCCCGCGGTTGAGATCCACGGCCGCGCGGTCACCGCGACTCGGCGCGCGGCCGAATGGTACCGGGAAGCGCAGCGAGCCGCTGACACGCGCGGCGCCACCGCGGCACTGCGCCTCGCAGTTAGCGCCGACCCGGGCTTCGGGCTCGCCGCCGCCGATCTCGCGGCCATCACGGGCGCCCCGGACCCTGGCCCCGGTCGTGGACCGATGACGTGGGAACGCCACCACATTGCTTCCGCATCGTCGCCAGGCTCTGGCCGCCCGTGCAGGAGGACGGCTTCGAAGATCTCGCTGGCCAGCTTTCCGGGTGTCACGCCACCCGATGGCCGGGCCCGGATCCTGCTGGGCGCGCTGGTTTACAGGTCCTTGTTCTTTGCGGCGACCGCCGTGCTGAGGACGGTCGCGAACGCGGTCCACGCGACCTCGGGAACCGCCAGCGCGGCAGCGGCTGGATCGACCTGGCGAGCCAGGACTGCGTAGCGCGTCATGACCAGGCACAGCAGCGCTGAATCTGCGGTGGCCGCCCAGAGCCGGCGACTGCCGAACGCCAGGGGAACGTAACCGCTGCGAACGATAACGGCCGCCGCCCACCACGCCAGGGCCTCCCGGCGCGGCGCCGTTCCCGGCCCGGCCTCACCGGCGCGCCACACCTGCCAGGCTGACGTTGCCGTAGTCAGGTTCAGCGCCGACCACACCACCGGGAACACAGCGCCGGGCGGCGCGAAGGCCGGCCGTTCGAACTGGTCGTACTGAGGCCTGGTCCCGCGACCCCGCGCATGCTGCGCTAGCCATGCGGACAGGCCCTGCGCCGCGCCGTAGACCACGGCGGCGCTTGTCCACGCCGCGACCTGCCGCAGCCCGGCGGCTCTGCCCGGAGCGCGGGCGCGAAGTTCAGCCATCACACGCACCTGCCCGGAGCGTTCCCGTTCACACCTGCCGCCTGCTGCTTCGGCTCGCCTCTGAGTGTTCAGGACTTCCCATTCAGAGATGAAGGCCGAGTCGGCCCAGTAGCTCAGCGGGGCGACAGGGGCGCTCTGCCCGGTGACCTGCCGGGGCTGGCCTCCTGCAGCGCGGGGACAATCGACGTGCCGGCCAGCGTCTCGACGGTTCCCTGGCCAGGGTGGTGCGGGCGGACACGGTGAGGTTCGGATCCGCCCGCCGGCACCGGTCGAGGAAATCGCCGACCTTGGACTCGACGATGTCGAGGGTCTCACCGGGCAGGATGCGTCGTTCGACGGTGAACACGCAGCGATCGGGGATGGTGGACTCCTCGGTGCTGCCGTCGACGAGGGAACCGTGCACGTTACCGGCGCCGGGGAAGGGATGCGCCCGGGCGGGCGGCTCACGGTCCAGGTCCGCGCACGCGACGAGCACCGGTCCGGCCGCCAGAATGGCGTCCACGCCAAGGTACGCGGGAGCCGGGCGCGGCGACGCCGGTGACGGTCACCTCGGTCCACGAAGCCGCGGTGGGCCGGAGCTTTGCCGGGTGACCGGTGGCACTGTTGCGTCGTGCCTTCACCGCGTATGCCGGAGCATGATCGCAGTGTCTCGTTAGCTCAGATAGTGGGCGCCAGGTCGTCGAAGACGGCGCGGAGCCGGCGGGTGCCCGGGGTTTCGGTGGCGATGTCGTAGTGGCCGCGGCGCAGGTTCTGCACGAAGGGGTGGCCGGCGGCCAGTACCCGAGCTGAGAGCGGTGGCGCTTCAGGCCCCGCATCGGCCGCAGCCGGGCTTTCAGCCGCCCGTGATCTGCCTCGATCGGGTTGTTCGCGTGCCGCTCGGCGGTGTGCAGGGCCAAGGGAACCAGCTGATCGAGGACCCGCAGGTGAACCGGGCGCAGCCGGTGGTGAACTCCGGGATGAACCGCTGGACCCGCCGGTAGATGGTGACGTGATCAACGGTGATGCCGGGCTCAGCGAGCAGTTCCCCGGCGTCCCGGCAGGACAGGCCGTACCGCAGGTACCAGCGGACCGCGAGCGAGATCACCCCGGGCGGGAACCGGAAGCCAGCAAAGACCGAGGACACGCGGCGTGCAGTCACCAGACCAGACTCCCGCCACCGCAATCGACCAACGCAACAGTGCCGACCGGGCACCCGGCCGCCGCGGACGCGGCCAGCGCCGCCTCCGACACCCTGCACACGGCGGCTGCCGAGCTCGGCAGCCGCACCCTGCGCCACGCCGCCGACGACTACGAC
>JALYVS010000574.1 GCA_030853115.1 Actinomycetota bacterium | reverse complement strand
CAGGGTCTCGACCGCCGAGTCAGGTAAATGAACCCAAAGGTCCCCTCTGGCTACGATCGAGCGGTGTCCGGACTGTCGTTTGATCGGGCGGCGGACTACTACGACGCCACCCGTGGGCTGCCGGCCGGAGTCTCCAGGGAGGTGTCCCAGGTGCTTTCCTCGGCACTGCGGCGCAGAGCACTGTGCCTGGAGATCGGTGTCGGCACCGGTCGTGTTGCCCTCCCCTTGGCGGAGATTGGCATCAACTTGGTCGGGGTCGACTTGGCTCCCGCCATGCTGGACCACCTGGTCGCCAACGCCGGAGGGACGGTCGGCCGGGGCAACCTGACCAGCGCGGGCGACGACGAGTTCACCGCCACCTTCGCGCTGAACGCCGGCCACGCCGCGGAGCTGATCCGGTCCGGCCTGCCGCATCTGCGCGCCTCCGGCGGCGGCTCGGTGGTGATCGTCTCCTCGATCACCGGCATGCGCCCGGCGCCGCGCACCGCCTATGCCGCCGCCAAGGCCGCGGAGATTCACCTGGCGGCGACCGCCGCCCAGGAGCTGGCCCCGGACGGCATCCGGGTGAACGCGGTCAGCCCCGGATCGATCATGTTCCCCGGCGGCGGCTGGGACACCTTCCAGCAAGAGCACCCGGCGGACTTCGCCGCCTTCGTGGCCGGCCAGTTCCCTCATCACCGCCTCGGGACGCTGCCCGAGGTGGCCGACGTGGTGGCCTTCCTGCTGTCCGCGCGGGCCTCCTGGATCACCGGCGCGAACATCGCCATCGACGGCGGCCAGCGCTATCCCAGCGCCCGGACTTTCGACTGACTACCCGCTATAACCCGAACTCCGCCCGTACTCCGAGCAGCCGGACCGGCCGGCGGCCGGTGAACCGCGACAGTGCCTCCAGGGCGGCCGTGGCGATCACCGGAGCATCCGAGCTGGGGGCGCCGAGCGTCACCCCGTGCGTCTCGGTGATGAAGGGCGCGTACCGCACCTTAACGATCACCCGGACGGCCGGCCGCGGCTCCTGGGCGAGGTCGGTGGCCAGCAGCCCGGCGATCCGGGTCACCTCGGCCTGTACGGCGGACCAGTCGGCGATGTTGCGCTGGAAGGTCTCCTCCCGCCCGTGACCCCGGGCCACGTACGGCGAATCGTCCACCTCGGCGTCGCCCCGGCCACGTCCGAGCAGCACCAGCCAGGGCCCGGTCATCGGGCCGAACTCGGCTGCCAGCGCGTCCGGATCGGCCGCGGCGAGGTCGCTGACCGTGCCGATGCCCAGGCCGGCCAGTTTCTTCGCGGTCTTGGCGCCAATGCCCCACAGCGCGTCGGTGGACCGGGCGCCGAGCACCTCGAACCAGTTCGCGTACGTCAGCCGGAACACCCCAGCCGGCTTGCCGAACCCGGTGGCGATCTTGGCCTGCAGCTTGTTCTCGCCGATCCCCACCGTGCAGTCCAGCCGGGTCGCCGCCAGCACCCGGGCCGCGAGCGCACGGGCGAAGCCTTCCGGATCCTCGGTGTCGACGCCGAGGAACGCCTCGTCCCAGCCGAGCACCTCCACCACCGCGCCCGAGGCCCGCAGCACCGCCATCACCGAGGCGGAAGCCTCGTCGTAGGCGGCCCGGTCCACCGGCAGGAACACCGCGTCCGGCAGCCGCCGCACCGCGGTGCGCAGCGGCAGGCCTGAGTGCACCCCGTGCTCCCGCGCCTCATACGAGGCGGTGCTCACCACCCCGCGCTTGGCCGGGTCCCCATCGCCGCCCACCACGACGGGCCGCCCCCGCAGCTCGGGATGGCGGAGCACCTCGACCGCCGCGATGAACTGGTCGAGGTCCAGATGCAGCACCCATCGCGTCATCCTTCACTCTTACCCGGCCCGCCGGCGTCCGCCAGCCGTTCGGAAATTGGTTTTGATCCACCGGGGCCCAGGGGAACACAATGGCACGTGCTGCTGACCATCACCACCACCCGCGCGCCCGCGACCGATCTGGGCTACTTGCTGCACAAGCACCCGGACCGGCTCCAGTCCTTCGCCATTTCCGCCGGTCAGGCGCATATCTTCTACCCGGAGGCGACCCCGGAGCGGTGCACGGCCGCGCTGCTGCTCGAGATCGATCCGGTGGCGCTGGTCCGCGGCCGCAAGGACAAGTACCCCGACGCCGAACTCGCCCACTACGTCAACGACCGGCCCTACGCCGCGTCCAGCATGCTCGCGGTGGCGCTCAAGGAGGCTTTCCGGACCGCGCTCACCGGCCGCTGCGACGCCCGGCCCGAGCTGGCCGCCGCCCGCATCCCGCTGGTGATCAGGGTGCCGGCGCTGCGCTGCCGGGGCACCGGCGATCCGGCTGGCGGGACCGAGCTCGCCCGGGCCATGTTCGGTCCGCTCGGCTGGCACGTCGAGGCAGCCGATCAGCCCCTCGAACCGCCCGAGTGGGGCCTCTCGCCTTACCTGGACCTGCGGCTGACCGGTGAGCTGCGGCTGGCCGAGGCGCTCAACCACCTGTACGTGCTGCTGCCGGTGCTGGACGACACCAAGCACTACTGGGTGTCCACCGAGGAGGTAGACAAGCTGGTCCGGGCGGGCGGCGGCTGGCTGGCTGGCCATCCGGAGAAGGAGCTCATCAGCCGGCGGTACCTAGCGCACCAGCGCATCCTGGCCCGGTCCGCCCTGGCCCGGCTGGCCGAAGCCGACGACACCGACCCCGCCGAACTCGACAACGCCGTCACCGGCGAACCGGAGGATCCCGGCCGTCCCGCCGGCAGTCCGGCCGACGCTAAGCCGCTGGCGGTCCAGCGCCGGGAGGCCGTGCTGGCCATCCTGCGCGAGCGGGGCGCACGGCGGATCGGGGATTTCGGCTGCGGCGCGGGCGCGCTCACCAGGGACCTGCTCGCCGAGCCCGGCGTCGACTTCGTGCGCGCCGTCGACGTGTCCGTGCGGGCGCTGCAGCTGGCCGCGCGCTCGCTGCGGCTCGAGGAGATGCCGGACCGGCAGCGGGCCCGGCTGGAGATCTTCCAGTCCTCGCTGCTGTACCGGGACGACCGGCTCGCCGGGCTCGACGCCGCCGTGCTGATGGAGGTCATCGAGCACGTCGATCCCGGGCGGCTGGCCGCGCTCGAGCGGTCCGTGTTCGGTTTCGCCGCGCCGGGCGCGGTGCTGGTGACCACGCCCAACGCCGAGTTCAACGCGTGCTACCCGGCGCTGCCCGCGGGTGACATGCGGCACCGGGACCACCGGTTCGAGTGGACCAGGGCCCAGTTCGGCCGCTGGGCCGGACGGGTGGCCGGCGACTACGGCTACCAGGTCCACTTCGCGCCGGTCGGCGCCGTACACCCCGTCTACGGCCCGCCCACCCAGCGGGCCGTCTTCACCCGGCCGGAGGCGTCATGACGGACAGCCCGCCGGTCGGCGACGCCCCCGCGGTCAGCGACGCCCCCGCGGTCGGCGAC
>JALYVS010000145.1 GCA_030853115.1 Actinomycetota bacterium | reverse complement strand
TCTGGCCAAGACGACGGCGAACGCGCTGGCCGTGTGCGAGTTCGTCGGCGCCGCGGCGACCCCGGTGACCAGCGGGTGCGCCGGGCCGCTGCTGCGCCCCGCGCTCGACGCCCGGCACGTGCACGGAGATTCGGGGCTGGGCGGCGCGACGCTGCCGCCGCCCGCGGCCAGCGCCGCCCCCGGGCACGCCATCGACTACATCATCGACACCGTAAGCGCCGCCCGTGGTGAGATCACGCTGGTGGCGACGGGGCCGCTGACCAACATCGCGCTGGCCGCGCGACGTGAACCGCGGCTGGCGGACTGGGTGCGGCGCTTCGTGATCATGGGCGGTTCGACCGGCCGCGGGAACGTGACGCCGGCCGCGGAGTACAACATATGGGCCGACCCGGAGGCCGCGGCCGTGGTCTTCCGGGCCGGCTGGACCGTCATCATGCTGGGGCTGGACGTGACGCTGCGGACCAGCGCCACCGCGGCGGTCCAGCAGCAGATGCGCGATCTGGGGCCGCTCGGCAGCAGGCTGCTAATCCCCGCCCTGGAGCAGTACCATTCGGTCCGCGAGCCCGCGGGGCCGCCGGTGCACGACGTCTGCGCGGTGGCCTGGGTGGCGCAGCCCGAGCTGTTCGGGCTGGTCCCGGCGCGAGTTCAGGTCGAAGTGGCCGGGCAGTTCACGGCCGGCATGACGGTGACTGATTTCGGCGTTCCCGACGGGAACGCTCTGGTCGCGATGGACATCGACGTCGAGGCGTTCTGGCGGGTCACGCTCGGGGCTTACCGCCGGGTGGCCGCCTCAATGAGCGCCTCACTGGACGACGGCTAGCTCCGCGCCCAGGTCAAGTTCCTCGTACCGCCGCACCGTCTGCTCGACGGCTTCGACGAGATCGCCGTAGTGCCAGCGTTCGCCCGACCCTTGCGCGGCGCCCAGCGACACCACACCGGACCGGCACCACACGGTCAGGCCGTGACTAACCGACAGGACCGGCGCGTCGCGGGGCGGGGCGTCAGCACGTTCGAGCCGGCCGGGGAAGCCGCGCTCGTTCAGCATCGTCTCGAGTTCCCTGGCGGCCTGGCGCACGCTGAGCCGCGCGCTGGCCCGGGCGGCCGTGACATCGGCAGAAAGCGTGTACGCCCGCAGCCCGGTGACGTCCACCAGGCGCACGTGCGCGAGCGGAGCGGGCACCGCGAACCAGACCGCCTTGCCGCGCAGCCCCCGGCCACCGAGCCGGGCCCGGGTGGGATGGTACCCCCACCGGCCGCCCGACAGCTCGTTCACGATCTGCAGCCCGCGGCCGGT
This sequence comes from Actinomycetota bacterium, assembly GCA_030853115.1. Classification (GTDB taxonomy): domain Bacteria; phylum Actinomycetota; class Actinomycetes; order Streptosporangiales; family Streptosporangiaceae; genus Palsa-504. The sequence continues at coordinate 11,505 of JALYVS010000145.1, read as the reverse complement.
CACGGCCAGGGTGGGCGTCCGGGACGCTGGCGGCACCGAACCGTGCCGCCAGCCGCGGCAGGAATCGAAGACCTTGCAGACGAGTTCGCGGCGGACGCCCATGCCGCGCAGGTAGAGCCAGAGTTCGGGATGGCCCGCTGCGGGCTGCGTGATGGCCGGGCCGGCGGACGAAACCAGCTCTCCTGACTGGTCCGGTGCAACGGACACGAGCTGATCCCCCCCTCCGCCAGCCCCGGCCACCACGCGCGCGTGCAAGGTGTTGGCCGCGAGTTCGCTGGCCATCAGGACGCAGTCATCAAGAAGCCCGGGCTCGAGCCCGGCCTCCGAGACTGAGTCCCTGAACACCTGCCGCGCGACTGAGGCACACGTCGCATCAGCGGGCAGTGGCCACGCGTGGCACCCGCCCGCGGGCAAGCCTCGCCAACCGCTGATGCCCTGCTGCCTCATGCTTGCTGCCTCATGCTTGCTGCCTCATGCTTGCTGCCTCATACCTGGCGCCTCCGGCAGGTTACCTGACGTAAGGCCGTCGGCCGAGGGAGCCGTCGGCGTCATACGGTAATAAATATACGTAGCATTTGGACTCTTAATCTGTGAAACACAGATTACGACTCAGCTGACCCGTTTCGCAATATCGCTAGCATGATAAATTTTCGACACAACACCGCACAGACGAGCCAAACCGCGCATATCGGTTTTACTGGACACCGTGCTCCCGATCGCTCCGTAGCTGACGCATCAAGACAGCCGCATGGCACGCTTGTTAAGCGTGATCCACACGGTCCTGGACGTGTTTGTGGTGCATGAGGTGCGTTCTTAACTGGCCATTGGCCAGCGCTGGCAGGTACAGTCTCGGGTGGTGAGGGAACCGGACGGTTACCCGCCAGGCCTCGAGACAGGCCGGCATCAGAAAAGCCCCGGTGGCGGCATCCACCTGGGGGCCTTTCTTCGTACGCCACGACTATTCCAGGTTGTAGCGGCCTTGCTTCACATCCGCCAGGAACTCGGCGAAGGCATCCCGGCCGACGACGTGAGCGCCGCCTTCTGGCCGCTTACTATCCCGCACGGCGGCCACGCCGTCCAGGTTGGCTGCGATTTCCACGCATCCGCCGTTATGCGAACTGCGGCGGGCCTTACGCCATATTGCCTGAGACAGGTCGGTCATTAGCTACTCCATTCGTTTCGCAAGACGCTCGAGATAGCCTGCGGTGTCCGCGGGCTCAAGCGCGGCGTCGCAAGCACGCTCGAACGATTCGATGTACCCCTGGACTGAGTCCGGCTTACTCACCTCCTCGACCGAATAATCCGTCTCGACGAAGACCAGGCTGGGCTCGTCATCACGAAAGCCGAAGATGTTGATCATCGAATGCATGCCGGTCGGCGGCCCGTCCTCGAACCGCTGGACGTGCAACTGCACATTGCGGCGGGTGCCCAGTGTGACCAGGTGCTCGATCTGCTCCCGGCGGTCTTCCCTAAGCCCCCACCGGTACAGCAAGGACGCCTCGGTGACCACGGCGCTGAAGGTAGGCGCGTAGCCGTCGGTGCGGTCGAGGATCTCCTGCCGGCGCTGCCGGGAATCCAGCGCCCGGCGCCGCCACGCGGGCGGTCGCGGCCCCGCACGCATCAGCGCCTCGGTATAGGCGGGAATCTGCAGAAGACCTGGCAGCACCAGCGGCATGAACACCCGGATGTTCGTGGCATCGTTCTCATAGCCAGGGAATTCGCCGTCGAAGATCTCGGGGTACTCACGCCACCAGGCCCGGGCCCGGGCCCGGATCGCCAGGTCCTCGATTTCTTCCTTCTCCGCGCCGTCAATGCCGTAAATGCGAATAAGGTCCCTGATATCGCTCATCTCAGGACGTTTCCACTGGTTGGCCTCAAAGCGGCCGACTTTGCCGCGTCCCCAGTTCAGGATGTCGCAGGCGTGGTTGGCGGTGTAGCCCGTCCTGGCCCGCGCCGCCGTGAGCAGGCGGGCAAGCCGGCGCTTGGCGATGGTGGCACCGTAAGCGTCATCGGCCATGGCCGCTCCCCTCCTGGACGGGTACCCGTCGTGCCATGTACGGTATCCAACTTGCGATTCACAAAGCAAGACATGGCGGTATTTCAGGTCACGGGCGGCTCGGGGCCGCGGACCGCGGCGTCATCAAACTCGCCGTTTCGCGCGCCGTCGAGGAAACATTCCCACTCGTTCCGGTCGAATACGAGAACTCGCTGGTCAGGGTCTCCCGTCATCCGCATGAGGACCCATTCGGCCCTATCCGGGGACGATGGGTTGCGGGCCGCAAGCGCGAAAGCGACCTCGATCATGCCGTCGCCGTGACCCGAACGGCGCCAGGCTTGCCCGGCGAGGTTAATACCAAGGTCGGCGACCGTAGGCTTAGCGGTCACGGCTTCCTGGCCACCCCGCAGTAAAGCCACCGCGCGCCGTCGCTGTCCGCGAGCACCGGGTCCTCAGCGCCCCAGAGCCCGGTGTAGCAGATAGCGGGCTGAGCACCCTGGTACGGGGGCACCAGCTCCGTGCCGTCGAAGAACCGGGCTATCCTCGCCTGCGACCGGAAGTAAAGGTGCTCGGTGGCATGGTCGAAGACGGCGCGAAAGCGCTCCGCCGTCACCGGCGGCTTGTAGTCGTCGGTCAGATGCGAAAGGGCCAGGTAACTTCCGGGCGCGAGAGCATCGATGTAACGTTCGACCAGCCGCCAGGGATCAGAGCTGTCGGAGACGAACATCAGGACCGCGGTCAGCAGCAGCCCGGCCGGCTGGCTGAAGTCAATAAGCTCCGCCATATCGCGATGTTCCAGGATTGCATCCGGTTCGCGCAGGTCAGCGCATATTACCCGGGTCGATTTGTCACCGGCGAGCAACTGGCCGCCTTGCTCGGCGACCATCGGATCATGATCGACGTAAACCACCCGGGCGCCCGGGCTTACCTTCTGGACGACCTCATGGGTGTTACCCACTGTCGGCAAACCTGAGCCGATGTCAATGAATTGCCGCACGCCGCGTTCCGCGATCCACTTCGCCGCGCGCTGATGAAAACCGCGGTTCGACCACGCGCAATCCCTGATCTCCGGCACCGCGCTCAGGATGCGCTCGCCCGCCTGGACATCGGACTCGAAGTGGTTATCGCCCCGCAGCATGTAATCGTAAATGCGGGCCGGAGCGGGTCTGCTGATATCGACCCCGGCTGGCGCACGAGGGACCCCAACCATCATGCCTCCCCCACCACGGCCCCGGACTGGAAGCTCTCAGTGTCGCACATTAATAGCAAATCTTGCACGTGGTGTGCCATTTTGAGCCTTATATTCTGTCTCATGCGGTATGGGTAATATCGCGCTTTCCCTCCTTTTGTCAATGGGCCGGCGGATCCGGCCGGCCGGGAAGCTCGTTCGCGTCTTCGAGGTCACCTTCCATGTCGAGATAGACCTGCCGCAGCTGGTCCAGGGTCTTGGCGTCGGGCGCCTCCCACAGGCCGCGGGACGCGGCCTCGAGCAGGCGCTCGGTGATACCGCGCAGCGCCCAGGGGTTGGACTGCCGCATGAACGACTGGGTTTCGGCGTCGAAGACATAAGAGGCCGCCAGCTGCTCGTACATCCAGTCCGGCACCACTCCCGCGGTGGCGTCGTAGCCGAACAGGTAGTCCACCGTGGCGGCCAGCTCGAAGGCCCCCTTGTACCCGTGTCTGCGCATGGCCGCGATCCACTTCGGGTTCACCACCCGGGACCGGAACACGCGGCGGGTCTCCTCGGCCAGCGTCCGCGTCTTCGGCGCGTCGGGCACCGCCGAGTCGCCGATGTAGGCGGCCGGATTGCGGCCGGTCAGGGAGCGCACCATGGCGATCATCCCGCCGTGGTACTGGAAGTAGTCGTCGGAGTCGGCGATGTCGTGCTCGCGGGTGTCGACATTTTTGGCCGCCACGGCGATCCGGCGGAACGCGCCTTCCATGTCGGGCCTGGCGTTCACCCCGTCCAGACCGCGCCCGTAGGCAAAGCCGCCCCAGACCGCGTAGACCTCGGCCAGGTCGGCGTCATCACGCCAGTTCCGGGCATCGATCAGGGGCAGCAACCCGGCGCCGTAGGCCCCCGGTTTCGACCCGAAGATCCGGGTGGTGGCCCGGCGCCAGTCTCCGTGCCCGGCGTGGTCGGCCTGGGCATGGGCGCGCAGGTAGTTAGCCTCGGGCGGCTCGCCGAGCGCCGCCACCGCGCCGATCGCATCGTCGAGCAGCGCGATCACGTGCGGGAACGCATCGCGGAAAAACCCGGAGATGCGCAGCGTGACGTCGACTCTCGGCCGGCCGAGCTCGGCCAGCGGGACGATCTCGAACCCGGTGACCCGCCGCGAGGCGTCATCCCACACCGGGCGGCAGCCGATCAGCGCGAGCACCTCGGCGATGTCGTCTCCCTGCGTCCGCATGGCCGAGGTGCCCCACACGGTCAGGCCCACGCAGCGCGGGTACCGCCCCTCATCAGCCAGGTGCCGGGCCAGCAGCGAATCGGCCAGCGCCAGGCCGGTCTGGAACGAGGTGCGAGACGGGATGGCCTTGGGGTCGACCGAGTAGAAGTTACGTCCGGTCGGCAGCACGTTGACCAGGCCCCGGGTCGGCGAGCCGGACGGGCCCGCGGGCACGTAGCCGCCGTCCAGCGCGTGCAGCACCGCGGCGATCTCCCCGGTGGTCGCCGCCAGCCGCGGCACCAGCTCGGCGCAGGCGAACTCCAGCACGCGGGTGACGCGGGACGCCACCGAGGATCCTTCGTCAGTTCCGGCCGTCATAGGAGCCGGAACTGACGAAGGGTCTTGCCCGCCCGTCGATGCGACGGGCGGGGCGGGGGCGGCGGGCGGGGTTAGGGAAATGTCAGCGGATTCGGGGGTTATAGCACCCGAAACCGCTGACAAACCGGGGGCGGGCGGGGCGGGGGCGTCGCTGAGGATGCGGGCGGTTACTGCCGGGATGCGGGCTGCGTCCCAGTCGGTGGCGGCGACGGCTTCGATGAGGGCGCGGGCGGTGCCTTCGTAGTAATCGGTGCCGGCCCGCGCGGCGGTTTCGCCTTCGGTCAGGCCCAGGGCGGCGCGCAGGCCCGGCAAGGCCCCCCAGCGGGCGCTCCACAGCTGGGGGGCGCGCAGGATGACCAGGACCAGGTTGACCAGGGCCTCGCCGACCGGGGCGGCGCCGAGGATGTGCAGGCCGTCCTTGATCGCGGCGTCCTTGATCTCGCACAGGTAGCCGTCGATGTGCAGCACGAACTCGTCGAATTCGGCCGAGCCGGGCTGGGCGTCCACGCCCAGGTCCTGGTGCAGGTGCGCGGCCTGGATCAGGGACCAGATCTGGGCCCGCAGGGTGGGCAGCTTCTCCGGGTCGAGCGCGGCCACCGTCGCGTACTCATCCAGCAGCTGCTCGAGCTTGGCCATCTCCCCGTAAGTGTCGGCGCGCGCCATCGGCGGCACCAGGTGGTCGACGATCACCGCGTGCGCGCGCCGCTTGGCCTGCGTCCCCTCCCCCGGGTCGTTCACGATGAACGGGTACACCATCGGCATATCGCCGAGCACCGCGTCCGGCGCGCACCCGGCGGACAGGCCCAGTCCCTTGCCGGGCAGCCATTCCAGCGTGCCGTGCTTGCCTAGGTGCACGACCGCGTCGGCGCGGAAGTCCTCGGCGAGCCAGCGGTACGCGGCCAGGTAGTGATGGGAGGGCGGCAGATCCGGGTCGTGGTAGATCGCGACCGGGTTCTCGCCGAATCCGCGCGGAGGCTGGATCATCAGCACCACCTGGCCGAACCGCAGGCAGGCGAGCACGATGTCGCCGGAGGTCTCGTCGGTGTACAGGGCCCCCGGCGGATCGCCCCAGTGAGACTGGATGACGCAGGCGAGTCCGTTCGGCAAATTTTCGAAGTAGCGCTGGTAGGCGGTCAGCGGAACGCGGGCCGGCGCGGCGCGGAGCTGGTCTTCGGTGAGCCATTCGGTGTCGTGGCCGCCGGCTGCGATCAGCGAGTGGATCAGCGTATCGCCGTCTTCGGGGAAGCCGTCGCCCAGGTCGTAGCCCGCCTCGCGCATCGCCCGCAGCAAGGCGACCGCCGAGGCCGGGGTGTCCAGGCCGACCGCGTTGCCGATCCGGGCGTGCTTGGTGGGATACGACGACAGCATGATGGCGACGCGTTTGGCGCTGTTCGGGGTGCGGGCCAGGCGGGCGTAGCGCACGGCGATCCCGGCCAGCCGGCCGGCCCGCTCGGGGTCGGCGGCGTACCTGGGGATCCCGTCCGGTCCTGCTTCCTTGAACGAGAACGGCACGGTGATCAGCCGGCCGTCGAATTCCGGGATCGCGACCTGCATCGCGGCGTCGATCGGGGCCAGCGCCGCGTTCGACGCCTCCCACTGCGCGCGCGAGCTGGTCAGGCAGAGTCCTTGCAGCACCGGCACGTCCAGCCCGGCCAGGAGCCCCGCGTCCCAGTCGCTTTCCCCGGTCACGTCGGCCGCGGCCGCACCGCCGGCCGCGAGCACAGTGGTGATGACCGCGGCGGCGGGCTGGAGCAGGGCGGCCAGGCCGGCCTCGATCCCGTCGTCGCCCGCGTGCCGCAGCGAGCCGCAGAAGACGGGGAGCGGAGTCGCGCCCCGTTCGGCCAGAGCGGCGCAGAGGGTGTCGACGAAGGCGGTGTTCCCGGCCAGTTCGTGGGCCCGGTAAAAGACCACGGCCACCACCGGGCCCCCGGCGAGGCCAGCATGATCGTGGCCAGAAAGGGGCACATACTGCCCGGAACTGGCCATGATCATGGGAGCGGGCTCGTGGCGGCCGTACCCGGGCATGGAGCGCGGGGGGTCGAAACCCTCACCGGTCAAAAAGACCGTGTCGGAAAGGAACCGGGCCAGCTCGCGCAGGTTCTCCGGGCCGCCCTCGCGCAGGTAGCCGAGCGCCTCGGCGGCTACTCCCGCGGGCACCGTGGACAGCGCCATCAGCTCGGCGTCCGGGGTGGCCTCGCCGCCCAGCGCGACCAGCGGGGCGCGCCTGAGGGCGCCCGCTGTCAGCGCGTTCACCCCCTCCGGCCAGGCTTGCCGGCCGCCGAGCAGCCGCAGGAGCACCAGGTCAGCGCGCGCCGCCAGGGCGGTCACCTGCTCCATCGTGCTCCGGGCCGGGTTCGCGGTCAGGTAGCTCGCACCGGACGCCGCCGCGGCGAGCAGTTCGGTGTCGGCCGTGGAAACCAAGAGAATCGTGAGCACTCACCGATACTGCCATGCCGGGCGGCAGCATACTCGCGGAGCACTCACAGGCGGGGCACATGATGGACGAGGCGATGTCCAAGACCCGGGACGCACTCTTACTGCTATGAACAACTCATATGACCCGTCCGCCGAGCGCTACGACAGCACCCCGGCGGCGACACCCGGTCCTTCTTCCTCTGCACGGTCCCGCCACAAGCGGCTGTTCCGCTGGGGCACCGGCATTACCTTGGCCGGTTTCCTCGCAGGCGGCGGGATTGCCTGGGCCGCGACGAGCGGCAGCCCGGCCGCCGGTGCGTCCGCTAACACGCAGGCCGCCGTGCTGAACTCCGCGTTCAGCACCGCCGCCAGCACGTCGTCCGCGGTCCCGGCGCGCCGGGTCAAGTGGGCCCTGGGGCGTCTGCGCCGGGTCGGTGGCGTCGACGGCGAGGTCACCTTCCACGACAAGGGCGGCTACCGCACGCTCGCGTTCGAGCGCGGCACGATCGAATCGGTCAGCGGCAGTGACGTCGTGGTCAAGGCACCCGACGGCACCACCTGGACCTGGCTCATCGTGAGCAACACCGTAGTCAGGAAGGGCGGCAGCAAGATCGCCACGAGCACGCTGTCAGTCGGGGAATCCGTGTTCGCCGGCGGCCCCGTGATCAACGGGGGCAAGGATGCCCGGCTGATCGTGATCCGGACCCCGAAGGCGGCCGGATCCGGCTCGACGTCAACCCCGTCCTCGTCGTCAACCCCGTCCTCGACGGGATCTGACTCGGCCAAGACATCGGTGAGTTAACGGGAGCTGAATCGGCCCGAGCCGCATTGAAGTGGCTGACCAGACCGTGCTGCGACGCGCCCGCTCACCCGGGTGCGTCGCAGCATGCTGCATGATGAATGCTGCGACATTACGAATGCTGCGACCATGTTGCACAATGAAACGTGAGAACCCATGGCAGACGGTGACCGTATCCCGAAGGTGCTCGTCGTCGACGACGAGCCGAACATCCGCGAGCTCGTCGAGGTCGCGCTCAAGTTCCACGGCTGCGCGGTCGCCGTCAGCGCTAGCGGCAAGGACGCGCTGCACCAGGCGGAGATCTACGTTCCTGACCTGATGATCCTGGACGTCATGCTGCCCGACATGGACGGCTTCGAAGTCTGCCGGGCGCTGCGCGCCGCGGGCAACCAAGTGCCGGTTATCTTCCTGACGGCGCGGGATACCACCTCCGACACCATCCGCGGGCTCACCCTGGGCGGCGACGACTACGTCACCAAGCCGTTCTCGGTCGAGGCGCTGGTGGCCCGGGTCAGGGCGGTGCTGCGCCGGACCGCTCGCTCGCCCAGCACCGACGGCCAGCTGGACGACGCCGAGATGCTGACGGTCGGCGACCTGGAGCTGGACGAGGAGCACTGGGTGGTGCGGCGCGGCGGAACCCAGGTAGAGCTCTCGCCGACAGAGTTCCGCCTGCTGGCGTACCTGATGCGCAACCAGGGACGGATGCTGACCCGGCAGCAGCTGCTGGAGAACGTGTGGGGCTGGGAGTTCGCCGGCCAGTCCCAGGTGGTGGAGACCTACGTCAGCTACCTGCGCCGCAAGCTCGACCCGCTCGGGCCGCCGCTGATCCACACCCAGCGCGGCGTCGGTTACAGCCTGCGGCCGCCGCCAGAAACCGAACGCGCCAGCCGATGAACCTGACGCGGCGGCTGGCGACCGGCCGCGGCAGGCTCTCGCTGCGGTCCCGGCTGCTCGCCGGGCTCATCACCGTTACCGGCCTTTTCCTCATCGTCATGGGCGTGGTCACCACGGTGGTGCTGGGCAACTCCGAGCAGAGCCAGTTCAACACCGATCTCCTGCTCGCCGCCAAGAGCACGCCGAAAGAGATCGCGAACATCGCCGGCGGATACGTCGCGGCTGACGTAGCTCGCACCGGCCAGGTGACCCTGCTGACCTCCTCCACCCGCAACGCGCTCGATTTGCAGGAGTGGCTCGCCAGCCTGATCAGGCAAGGACAGGCGTACGCCTATCTCAAGGCCGATAGCGGGCTGGTGTTCGACGTCCCGCTGCCCGACGGCGGACCTGCGGTAGCCGCGACGGTGCGGCTGGTAAGCCTTGACGCCGTGCAATCCGCTGAAACCGGCGGCCTGCTGCCACCTGGGCGAAGCGCGATCGTGGTGGCCCGGCCGCTGGGCGCGGTGGGCAACGAGGTGCGCGGTCTGGTGCTGGCCGAGCTGATCACGGGCGCGGTGCTGCTCGCGCTGCTCGGGGTGGGCGGACGCTGGCTGATCAGCCGCGGCCTGGCGCCGCTGGACCGGATGGCGAGTACCGCCGACGTGATCACCAGCCGGGGCGACCTGACCGCCCGGATGCCTGATCCCGGCGATCACGCCGAGGCCGGGCGGCTGGCCGGCGCCATCAACACCATGCTGGACCGGATCCAGCAGGCGTTCGGAGCCAGGTGGGAGTCCGAGCAGAAGGTGCGTCAGTTCGCCGCGGACGCCTCGCACGAGCTGCGTACGCCGCTGACCACCATCCGCGGCTACGCCGAGCTCTACCGGCAGGGCGCGCTGGGTCCGGATCGGCTGCCGAACGCCATGCGCCGGATCGAACAGGAAGCCGAGCGCATGTCCAGCCTGCTCGCCGAGCTGCTCGAGCTGGCCCGGCTGGACCGCAAGTCCTCTCTGGACCTGACCGAGACCGACCTGTCGGCCCTCGTCCGCGATGCCGTCGCCGATGCCCAGGCGGTGGAGCCGGAGCGGCCGGTCAACGCCAGGGCCCCGGGCAGCTTGGTGGTGGTGGCCGACGAGCCGCGGATCAGGCAGGTACTCGCGAACCTGCTCGGCAACGTCCGCGAGCACACCAGCGCGGACACCGCGGTGGCGGTCCGGCTCACCCCGGCCGGCCGGGGCGTGCTGCTCGAGGTGACCGACGCGGGCCAGGGGATGGACGCCGAGGCGGCGGCCCGCGCGTTCGACCGCTTCTACCGGGGCGGGCACAACGGCAACCGCGGTCACGGCAGCGGCCTGGGGCTGTCCATCGTGCAGGCTATCGCCACGGCTCACGGTGGACACGCCATGCTGAAGTCGGCAGCCGGCGCCGGGACCAGCGTGCAGGTATGGATCCCGTACCATCCCCCGGCGCAGGACATCGACATGACCCAGCCGCCCGGGGGGGCGCCCGCTGACCTGTGACCGATGGTTCATTCTGGGCAAACCCGGCCGGAAGGCGGCATTTCAATTACGGTGCAGGGCATGGGCGATCGCGAACTTGTCGCGGCCATCGTGGCAGGCGACCTGGCCGGTCTCGCCGACGCCTATGACCAGTACGCGGAGTCCCTGCACGGTTACTGCCGCTGGATGGTGACCGACCCGGACGACGCGGCCGATGCCGTCCAGGACACGTTCGTCATCGCCGCGGGCAAGCTTGGTGACCTGCAGGACCCGCGCAAGCTGCGCCCCTGGCTCTACGCGGTAGCCCGCAGCGAATGCTACCGCCGGCTGCGCACGGCCGAGGCAGGCTCGGAGGAGGCAGCTGACCTGGCTGACCTAGCCGCCGAGATCGGCGACAACGCCGAACGGGCCGAGCTGCGCCGGCTTGTCCGGGCCGCCTTGTCCGGGCTGGTCCCGGGTGAGCGCGAGGTGCTCGAGCTCAGCCTTCGGCATGGTTTTCGTGGCACCGACCTCGCGGCGGTGCTCGGCGTCTCCCGCAATCAGGCGCACGCCCTGGCCCGCGGCGCCCGCGATCAGCTGGAAAAGGCCCTCGGCGCGCTGCTGGTGGCGCGCACCGGGCGGCGCGCCTGCCGCGCGCTCGGCGAGCTGCTCGCTGGCTGGGACGGACGGCTGACCGTCACGGCCAGGAAGCGGATCAGCAGGCATATTGATCAGTGCGAGACCTGCGCTTTCCGCAAGCGCGCCGTGATGCGTCCGGCGGCGTTGTTCGGCATGGCTCCGCTGGGGGCGCTCCCCCGCGGGCTGCGCGGCGACGTGCTGAGGCTGTGCGCCGACGGCAGCCAGCTGACGCTGGGATACCGGCGCGAGGTGATGCTGCGGGCCGGAACGTTCGGCCCCAACGGCTTCCCGCCGCCGGTCAGGGCGCCGCGGCAGCGGATTACCGCGCTGCCCCGGATCGCCGCGGCGGCGGGTGTCGTGATTGCCCTCGCTTCGGCCGGGATCCTCACCGCGCTGGCGCTCGGCGTATCACCGGCCCCGCACTCGCTGGACGCCGCCCGGGCCACCAGGTCCGCTACCGCCAGTGGGACCGCGAACGCTACCCCGAGCGTGCTGGCGCCGCCCGCCACCTCGCCCGCCAGCAGCCCGGCCACGAGG
>JALYVS010000144.1 GCA_030853115.1 Actinomycetota bacterium | reverse complement strand
GCCGCGGCGTCCGCCGAGGCGGCGGATGGCGGGTTCTTATCCCGCTTTACTCGCCGCCGCCGCAGGCCGCCGCCCACGAAGAAAAGGAGCACGGCCACCCCGGCCAGCGCGATACCGGACCACACCTTGGGGGAGAACGCGAAGCCGGTCGCGAAGTCGCCGATCGCGACCCCGATCTTCCAGAACATCTCGATCGCACCGGTCAGGTATGCGGCCATGGGCAGCAAGGACCAGGCCGCCGCGCGCAGGCCGGAGCCGATTCCGCGCCGCCGCATCACCAGGTAGCTCAGCACCAAACCCAGCCCGGTCAGTCCTCCGCACAGCGGCAGCCAGGCGATCTTGTCGTAAGTGGACATGCGCGCCTCCCGCGAATCTCGTTCCAAGTCTAAGGTGTGCCGGTCGCGCCAGGCGCTGGGGCTAACCCCCCGAAGGGGGTCCCAGGGGAAAGTCCTCCCTTTGGGCGGGAGGTTCCGGCGGGTTCCTCCGGGCCAGCACGGTCAACCCGGCGGGGTCCGCCCGCAGGTCGAGCAGCGAGCGCACCACGACCCGGCCAGCCGCGGCCTCGATCGGGAGCAGCGAAGGGACGGCGATGACACGGCAGCCTGCGGCCTGGGCCGAAGCCACGCCGTTGGGTGAATCTTCCAGGGCGACGCAGCCGCCCGGGTCCACCTGCAGCAGCTTGGCCGCGAGCAGGTAGGGCTCGGGGGCAGGCTTGGTCGCGCTGACGTCGTCGGCGCATACCAGCACGTCGAACCGCATGCCCGTGCTGGCCAGGACGGTATCCATGAACCGGCGCTCGGAGGAGGTCACCAGCGCACGGGGCAGGCCCGCTGCCGAGACCGCGGCGAGCAGCTCGCGCGCGCCGGGCCGCACCGGCACGCCGTGGTCACGAACCCGCCCGGCGATCTCGGACATCAGCCACTCGCCGACCACGTCAGGTGGCACCGGCTCGGGCGCCTTCGTGAGCAGGTAGCGCACGGTGCGGTCCAGGCTGCCGCCCAGCAGGTGGAGCTGGTCCGCCTTGGTCCACTCCGCACCGCCGAGCCTGCCCACGACCGTTGCCTCAGCCTCGAGCCACAGCGGCTCGGAGTCGACCAGCAGCCCGTCCATATCGAACAGCACCGCGCACGCGTCGACGTGAAACGATCCCCCCTCAAAGCTGGCGGAGCTCATCCGCTGAAGTACTTAGCCTCGGGATGATGCCGCCGGTCACGCCGCTGCCGGGGGACGGTGAAAATGACGTCCGCGGCGTGGTCCTGCGCCGCGGCCACGGTCAGGATCTCGTTGCAGCCCTCGTAACCTGCGAAATCGTCGATGGCGGCAGCACTGGTCGGGAGCATGGTACCCATCGCCCCGTCTGCCACCACGACGCGCTCGGCCAAGGCGGCGCGCAGTGTGCTCATCGCCAGCCAGTCTAAGCCGCCGGGGCAGAATTTCCTGCTGAGCGGCCTTCGCCGAGTTCCGGGCCGCACCTGACGCCGGCCGGTCACCCACTGAGCAAGCCTGACCACGTAGGCTGTAACCGACGGTCTGCGCTATGCCCGGGGAGGTGGCGACTCATCGAGTTCACCGACATCGGCGATCTCTCCTCTCCTGTCGCCATCGCCGGGTTCGAAGGCTGGAACGACGCGGGCGAAGCGGCTAGCGGGGTCGTCAACCACCTGGGCATCGCCTGGCAGGCCACCCCGATTGGCGCCATCGACCCCGAGGATTTCTACGACTTCCAGGTCAACCGGCCGGTGGTCGAGATCGAGGGCGGCCACACCCAGCGCCTGATCTGGCCTACGACCAGGATCTCGCTGGCGCGCGCCGCGTCGGCCGACCCGACCGTACCGCCGACCGGGCTGTCCCGGGATGTCGTCCTCGTGCACGGCATCGAGCCGAACATGCGCTGGCGGGCGTTCAGCGAAGAACTGGTGCAGGGACTGGAAAGCCTCGGCGTGGACCTCGTCATCTTGCTCGGTGCGCTGCTGGCCGACGCACCGCACACCCGCCCGGTACCGATATCCGTCGGCGCGTCGAATTCGGCGCTGGCGGCCGACGTCGGCATCGGCCGGGTGGACTACAAGGGGCCCACCGGAATCCTCGGAGTGCTCCAGCACACGTGCACCGGAGCAGGCATCCCGACCGTGTCACTGTGGGCCCAGGTGCCGCACTACGTGGCGCAGCCACCGAGCCCGAAAGCCACGCTGGGGCTGCTGCGCGGGGTCGAGGACATCCTGGATGCGCCGCTGCCGCTGGCCGACCTGCCTGACGAGGCCCGCGCCTGGGAGCGCGGCGTCGACGAGCTGGCCCAGCAAGACTCCGAGGTCGCCGACTATGTGCGGACCCTGGAAGAGGCGAAGGACGCGATGGACCTGCCCGAGGCCAGCGGGGACGCGATTGCCCGCGAGTTCGAGCGTTACTTCAGGCGGCACGGCGGGGCCGGGGAGCCCGGCGGTATCTGACCCTAGACCGGCGGCCAGGGAACGGCCGGCCAGTCGGTGGGCGGGTAGGGATGGACACGGTGCTTCAGGAGCGTGTCGATCCTGATCTTGGTGGCGTCGATTTCGCTCGCGCTGATCAGCGGGGCGAGCTCGTCGGCTAGGCCCCCCTCGGTGAACGCCGCATTCAGGCGGCGCAGTGCCTCCAGCGAGCGCCGCGGCAGCGTCTTGCCCCGCCACTGCCACAAGACGGTGCGCAGCTTGTAGTCCTCGGCGAAGCAGACCCCGTGATCACAGCCGTACAGATGCCCGTCGGCCACCGGCAGCAAGTGACCGATCTTCCGGTCCGCGTTGTTCACCACAGCGTCGAACACGGCCATGTCACGCAGCCCCGCGTGATCGGCGCGGCGGGACAAGGCGATCAGGTCCACGTCGGTGTCGTAGTCGATCCACAGCTGGCACATGCCGGGCCCGAACGGGCCGTCCCGCATAACGGTGGGCGGCACCACATCCCAGCCGGCCGCGCGGGATACGGCATAGGCCGAGACCTCGCGGCCCGCCAGCGTGCCGTGGGGAAAGTCCCAGAGCGGACGCTCGCCTGCGACCGGCTTGTAGACACAGGCGACCGGCTGACCGGGCCCCTTCTGGGTGGCTGGGTTGCGGCCTGGAACCTTGATCGTGCAGTACAGCGTCGCGTTGGAGGCGTCGACCAGTCGTCCTTCGACCTCCAGGGCCCCGCTCGACAGCAGGTCGAGCGCGGCCTGCTCCCCGTCCCTGTCCTGCGGTCCTGACCGCTTGGGGTCAAGCATGGGCGGCGCGGTGACCGTTCTGCCGCGGGCAGACATGCCCGTCGGTGTCCAGCGGCAGGCCGCACAGCGGGCACGGCGGGCGGCCCGCTTGGACGATCTTGGCGGCACGCTGGGCGAAGGCACGTGCGGCGTCCGGAGTGATCCGCACCCGCAGTACTCCCGGCCCGTCCGCGGGCGGGTCCTCGGCGAGCGGCTCGACCTGCTCCTCCGATTCTTCCTGCGCCTCGATGACGACCATGCCGCCGTCACCGTCCCAGGCCAGGGCGATCGCGCCCACCCGGAAGTCCTCAAGTAGCGGCAGGTCGAGCGGCGCGTCATCCGGCAGCCCGGTGGAGGCGGCGGCAGGAACCTCGGGTGACCTGCCGGTCCGCCTGAGCACCTCGTCCAGGAGCTCGTCGATGCGCTCAGCTAGCAGGCTCACCTGGAATTTCTCCAGCGCGACGCTGGTCACGCGGCCACTGGACGTCGCCTGGAGGTAGAAGATCCGTTCCCCGGGCTGTCCGACGGCGCCCGCCACGAACCTGTCCGGCGGGTCATAGAAATAGACCGGCATAGTCCTATCCTCGCGTGTCCGCCGATGGCTGGCGACCTGAAGAGGCCGGGGGGCTCGATGGGTTCAGCACGCCGGGCCGCCCGTGGCGGTCATCGGCGTGGTGCGCGCCGTCGGCGGCCGGCTCACCGGACTCCTGGGCCACCGCCGGGGTCGCAGGATCCGCTCCGCCGGATCCGCCCCCGACGGCGGCGTCGCTGTGCGCGGCGCCGTGACCGTCGCCGCGTGGCATGAGGTCATCCACTCCGCCTCCTCTGTCGTTCATCCGGACCAGGAAGGGCCGCATCGGCGTGTACCTGATTACGGTCAGTGAGCACGGGTCGGCCTGGATCCGCTGACTCTGATCAAGGTGCAACCCCAGGCTATCGGCCACGATGGCTTTGATCACATCGCCATGCGAGCAGATGAGATAGGTAGCGTCCTGGCCGAGCCGGGCATTCCATGCCCTGACCGCGGCCACCGCCCGGTGCTGCATGTCCGGCATCGACTCGCCCTCGGGGCCAGGGAACGTCACCGCGCTCGGATGCGCTTGCACCACCCGCCACAGCGGCTCCTGCGCCAGCTTCTTCAGCGGTTTGCCGGTCCAGTCACCGTAGTGACACTCCCCCACCCGGTCCTCGGTGAGGACCGGCTGGCCGTCCCTGGTCGCCGCGATCGCCGCCGCCGTCTGCTGGCAGCGATCCAGCGGGCTGCTGACGATAGCGTCGAGCGGAAGCGGCGCGAGCCGGGCCGCCAGCGCGGCCGCCTGGGCCCGTCCTCGGTCATCAAGCGATATTCCAGGCGTCCAGCCGGTCAGCACATGGCCGGTCGTCGCGGTAAGCCCGTGCCGCACCAGCAGAAGCGTCGTCACGCTTCCCGACTCTAGCCGGTGCGTACCGCCGACGACGCGGCTCCCCGGGCAGGCTCCGCGAGTGCGGCTAGTCCCCGGGAATCTGCCCGTGGGGGTTGTCCAGGATGACGAATACCGCGGACCCGAACTCCAGCCGGTCTCCCGCCCGCACCGGGACGGTCTCGCGGACCAGCCAGCCGTTCAGCCTGGTGCCATTGTGGGATCCCAGGTCGCTGAGCAGCCAGCCGTCAGGGCGGCGGACCAGCTCGGCGTGCCGCCGGGACACCGAAAGGTCGGCCAGGCACAGGTCGCAGTCGCGAGTCCGGCCGATGGTGAAGCGGTCGCCACGACCGGGCGGAAAGAACAGCGGCGCCGGCCCGGCAACTGCCCCGCCGTTCCGGGTGACCTGGGCGGGCCCGGGGAACGAGCGGTATTCACCGGACCTGGCCGGGCGATCCCCGCCTGCAGCCGGGTATCCCCGGCCTGCCGCAGGGACGCCGAGCCTGCGCAGGGCGGTCCTGATCCGGGCCAGCAGCCGACCCCGCCGGGGCGGCAGGTCAGTGAACAAGTTCGCCAGCTGACGGTGATTGCGGGCGTCCAGGGCCGTCTGCATCCGGTACACGAAGGTCTCGTGCGAGAGGCGGCCTTCGGCGAACTCGTCCCTGAGCTCATCGACCGCATGGTCACGCTCCGCGTCGGAGACGCGGAGAGATTCGGGTGTGGTGGGCGTGTCCGGCGTTGACCCTCCCATGAATGGAGTATCGGCATCACCGCCGCGAAGGGCAAGGGCTGACCGCCGCTAGCTGCCTGCTGCGGGCCCAGTGCGGGCCCAGTGCAGCCCTAGTGCGACGGGTCCCCGCTGAGCCCGGCGGCGATCATGGCGGAGGTGCCCACGGCCGAACCATCCGGAGTCTGCAGCGGGAAGTGGCAGGCGGCGACGTGGCCCGGGCCGAAGGAGCGAAGCTCGGGTTCCTCGGCCGCGCACCGCTCCTGGGCGAACTGGCACCTGGTGCGGAACCGGCACCCGGAGGGCGGGTTCACCGGACTGGGCAGCTCGCCTTTGATGGCGGCGCCCGTCTTGGCCCGCTCCAGAGTCGGATCAGGCACCGGGATGGTGGCGATCAGGCCTGCGGTGTACGGATGCGCGGCCCGGTGGTAGATGTCGTCCCCGGAGCCAAGCTCGACCAGCTTGCCCAGGTACATGACGCCGATCCGGTCCGCCATGTACTTGACCACCGCGAGATCATGCGAGATGACCACGTAGGTCAGGCCGTGCGAGGCCTGCAGTCGTTTCATCAGGTTCAGCACCTGGGCCCTGATCGATACGTCAAGCGCGCTGACCGGCTCGTCCGCCACGATAAGCCTGGGGTTCACGGTCAGGGCCCGGGCCAGGCCGATGCGCTGCCGCTGGCCGCCGGAGAACTCGTGCGGGTAGCGCTCTACCGCGTTCTGCGGCAGTCCGACCTCGCTGAGCAGCTCGAAGACACGATCCCGCTGCGCCCGCTTGCTGCCGATGTGCTGGACGGCGAGCGGCTCCGCGATGATGGTGCCGACCCGCATCCTGGGATCCAGCGAGGACTGCGGGTCCTGGAACATCAGCTGCAGGTCACGGCGCTTATGCCGCAGGTCGCCGCGGTGCAGCTTGGACACGTCCTCGCCGTTGACGTTAATCGAGCCGGAGTTGGGCCGCTCCAGGGCCACAATCAGCTTGCCGATCGTGGTCTTACCGCACCCCGATTCGCCGACCAGGCCGAACGTGGTGCCGGTCGGCACGGCGAAGGAAACGTCCGAGACGGCCTTGACGCTAGAGACCCGGCGCTGCAGGATCGCGCCCGAGGTCACCGGGTATTCCTTCACCAGATGGCGCAGCTCAAGCAGCGGGGCCACGCCATTGCCGTTCGCCGCGGCCACTTCGATGCGATGCTCGGTTACCTCGAGCCGCCCGTCGGGCGTCTCGGTCAGGCCACCCGCCACCACGATCACGGCGGGCTCCCCGGCGCCGGCCGGCTCTGCCGCGGCCGGCGGCTCTTCGGCGGTCGTGGGCTCTGTGGCGGCTACGGGCGGTTCAGCGGCCACGGGGTGTTCAGCGGTCACGGGGTGTTCAGCGGTCACGGGGTGTTCAGCGGTCACGGGCTGAAGCTCCGATGCCTGCCGAGTGGCCTCGGACGGGCCGGCCTCAGCCAGCGAGGCATCGTGGACGAAGCCGATCTTGTCGCTGGCCGCGGCCTCATCCAGGCTTTCGGCGTCTGATCCGGCCAGGCCCGTGCTGGTGGCGTCCGGGCCGGCCTGGCCGATGACCGTCAGCACCAGTGGCCCATCCACAGGGTGCCAGCAGGAGAACCGGTGCTCGAACGTCTTCCCGGCCAGGGATGGCTCCTCGGACCGGCACTTGTCCGTAGCCCGGGTGCACCGGGCCGCGAACCGGCAGCCCTGCGGAGGGTGGGCCAGGTCAGGCGGCAGGCCGGGGATGGCGTGCAGCGCCTTTCTCGCGTCCTGGTTCATCTGGGGTATGGAAGCGAGCAGCGCCTGGGTATACGGATGGTGCATCTCGTCAAAGAGCGTGACGGCCTCGGCGGTCTCCACCACCCGCCCGGCATACATCACGTTGACCCGGTCGGCGTGCCCGGCGATGACGCCCATGTCGTGGGTAATCAGCAGCATCGCCATGCCCAGCCGGTCCTTGAGGTCCCTGAGCAGGGCGAGGATCTGGGCCTGAATGGTGACATCGAGGGCCGTCGTCGGCTCGTCGGCGATGAGCAGCTTAGGCTCACAGGCCAGCGCCATGGCGATCATCACGCGTTGCCTCAGGCCACCGGACAGCTGGTGCGGGTAGTCCTTGAGCCGCTCCTTAGGCCGGGGCAGGCCCACCAGGTTCAGCACTTCCGTGGCCCGGTCGAGCGCTTCGGCCTTGGAAGCGTTCCGGTGCAGCCGCACGGGTTCGCCCACCTGATAGCCGATGGTCTTCGTCGGGTCGAGCGAGGTCAGCGGGTCCTGGAAGATCATCGCGATGTCGTTGCCACGGATTCGCCGCAGTTCCTCGTCCTTGAGTCCGACGAGTTCACGGCCGTTGAGCTTGACCGAGCCGTTAACGATCGACCCGCCCGGCGGCAGCAGTCCCATGATCGACAAACCGGTCATGGACTTGCCGCAGCCGGACTCCCCGACCACGCCGAGGGTCTCTCCGGCCTCGATCTGCAGGTCGATGTTGCCGACGGCCTGTACGACGGAGTTGGTGAGCTTGATGTGCGTCGACAGGTTCTGGATGTCAAGCACTGGGGCCATCGGGCCGCTACCTCTCGTTTATGGTGGCTTCGGTGATCATCGGGCCGTACGGCGCCCCGCCGCTACCGGCGTCTGAGCCGTACGTCCATCGAGTCACGCAGCGCGTCGCCGATGAAGTTCAGCGCCATCACGGTCAAGACGATGCAAGCTCCTACCGGGTAGATCAGCCACCAGTAGCCGTCCTCCAGGTACCCCACGCCGTTGGAGAGCTGATCGCCCCAGTCCACGGCGGGATAATGCAGGCCGAAGCCGAGGAACCCGATATAGGAGACGGCCAGGATGGCGTCGGCGACCTGGAACGTCACGTTGACGATGACCACGCCGAGGGCGTTCGGGATCAGGTGCCTGCTGATCAGCCGCCACGGAGTCGCGCCCGCCGTTCGCGCGGCCAGGACAAAATCACGTTCTCGCAGCGTCAGCACTTCACCCCGGACCAGCCGGGCCGGAACCTGCCAGGCGAAGAAACCGATGACCAGGCTCAGCGACAGCACCGACGCGCCGAACTTGATCGCCAGGATCAGGACCACGAACAGGAAAGGAACGGAAAGAAACACGTCGACCACGCGCATCATGGCCGAGTCGATGATGCCGCCGGCCAGGCCCGACACGGCGCCCCACAGCGTACCGATCACGATCGCCACGAACGCGGCGAAGAAGCCGATCTCCAGCGCGGCCTGGCCGCCCTTCATCACCCGGCCGAGCTCGTCGAACCCTTGGTTGTCGGTGCCGAAAAGGTGCGCTCCCGATGGCGGCAAGTTCGCCAGGATGTCGTTGGTGTCGATCTGGTCGGTGTGGTACAGGAACGGCCCGACAAAGCTGAACAGCACGAAAAAGATGAGTATGCCGAAGCCGATCACGGCCAGCCGGTTGCTGGTGAACTCGCGGAGCGCGAGCCGCCAGCCGCTCTGAACCGCTCCGATGTTGCCGCCCTCGGGGCCAACCTGCAGTGCCCGCTGTATATCCAGCGGCGGCTGGGATTGAGTCGCCACGGCTGCCTCCTTCCTATTAGCCTGGCCGGTTAGGCCAGCCGGATACGCGGGTCCGCGATGGTCAGCGCCATGTCCGCGACCAGGTTTCCGACGACGACAAGAACAGCACCCACCAGCGTGTAGGCGAGCATGACCGGATAGTCGACCTTTTGTAGGGCGGTGAAGAAAAGCAGCCCCAAGCCCTGGAAATTGAACAAGTACTCGGTGATCAGGTTGCCGGCCAGCAGGATCGGCAGCGACAGGCCGACCAGCGTCACCATCGGAAGGCTGGCGTTACGGAACAGGTGCCGGGACAGCACGAGCCGCTCCGGCAGGCCCTTGGCCCGCGCCACCTTGATGTAGTCCTGGGCCAGGACGTCCATCGAGGAGGACCGCATGTACCGGGAGAAGCTGGCCACCGTGACCAGGGCCAGCGTCATGATTGGCAGCGTCATGGCGTGCCAGTCACCCATGACCGCCCAGACGGAATTGGACTGGCTCGCCTCGAAGCTGAAAATCGGGAACGTGAGCGCGAGCACCTGGATCAGGATCAGCCCGAGGAAGAACGACGGCATCGAGTACAAGATAAACGCGGCGCTGGTGGCCGCGTTGTCCCCGATGCTGTTGCGCTTGACCGCCTGGAAAATCCCCAGCGGCAAGGCGATGAGC
The DNA here is from genome assembly GCA_030853115.1 of Actinomycetota bacterium. Taxonomy (GTDB): domain Bacteria; phylum Actinomycetota; class Actinomycetes; order Streptosporangiales; family Streptosporangiaceae; genus Palsa-504. Next base: position 3,273 of record JALYVS010000144.1, on the reverse strand, counting down.
ATCGCGATCAGCAGCGATATCCCAGACAGGTAGACGCTGCGCGCGGTCCGCTCCCTGAACAGCGTGACCACCGTTTGGTTATTGGTGTAGGAGTAGCCCAGGTTGCCGTGCAGCGCGTTTGTCACGTAACGCCAGTACTGCACGATGACCGGATCGTCATAGCCGTTGGCCTTGTTCCACACGGCGACCTGATTCGGCTTGGCCTGCAGGCCGAGGACGGCCCGGGCCGGCGAGGGGTAGGCCACGTGCAGCAGGAGGAAAATAAAGATGGAAACGCCGATGATCACGACGATCGACGTGACGATCCGACGTGCTAGGTAGGAGATCATCTGTCCCTGCCTTCCTCCGCGGGATAAACCGCGAACCGGACGCCGTCGCCGGAGCCAGCACCCGACGCGGCCGCATGCCGCCGGACCGCTGCCCTGGTCTCCGGTGTATCACCGGAGACCAGGGCAGTCCAGCGCCTGAGGAGGTTACTTGGTGAAGTACCAGAACTCTGGAGTGGCGTAGTACTGGGTCAGGTTCTCGAAGGAGGCCTGCGGACCGGAGAGCGTGTTCTTCCAGGCCCAGATGTAATCCGGGACGGGCTGGAATTGCACGGGCTGGTCCGTGGTCAGGAACGACGCTTCCTTCTGCACCGCCGTCGGGTCGGCGCCGTTGATGGAGTTGTTGATGAGGGCGTCGGCGGTCGGGCTGCTGTAGTCGCCGACCTGGTTCGGCCCGGTGGTGTTGAACAGGCCGAACGTGGTCGCGTACGGATTTTCGGTCTCACCGCCGAAGTCCTCCATGGCCCACTTGTTCTCGTTCGCCGGAGCGGACGGGTCCAGGTAGTTGGCGATCATGAAGTTGAAGTTGCTGCTGGTCAGGGTGATAGAGATGCCTGCCTGCTTCGCCTTCGACGCGAAGTCCTCCGCCTGGAGGCCGATCAGCGACGGCGAGGTGCTGTAGATGTAGTTGAACGCGAACTTGGTGCCGGCTGGGATGCCGGCCCCGCAGTCGCCGGCGCCCGTGCCGGCGGTCGTGCACACGTCGGTGCCGCCCGGGGTCACCGTCCAGCCGTGGCTCTTCAGGAGGCCGACCGCAGCCGAAACGCTGTACGGGTACGGGTCGGTCGCCGCGTTGGACGGCAGGTACGGGCTGCGCGGGAAGGCCGGGATCGGCCCGTAGGCCGGGGCCCCCGCACCGTGCATGAAGGCGGTGATCCAGCCCTGGTCATTCACCAGGTGGGCCAGCGCCTGGCGCACGTACAGCTGGCTGATGATGTTGTTGAAGTCGCCGGTCTTGTCCTTGAAGTTGTAGTTCCCGAAGTTCATGCCGTAGTCCGGCTCACCGACGTAGCTGTAGCCCTGCCGCACGATCTGCGGCAGTTGCGGCACGTCGCTGTAGTCGACGTTGGCGACGTCGATGCTGCCCGCCTTGATGGCGTTGAACTCCGCGGTGTCCGAGGTGAACGGCACACCGACGAAGGTGGACTCCGTCGTGGCGTGCGGGCCCCCGTAGGTGGTGTTCGGCACCATCGTGAATCCGCCGCTGGTGGTGTTGTAGGCCGACAGCTTGTAGGGGCCGTCAACGACCTGCCACAGCGGGTTGGTCGCGTAGGTGCTGAGCGACTTGCTCTGCGCGGTCAGGAAAGTGAAGATCTTCGTCATCGTGGCCGGGGTCCAGCCGGTCGCGGGCACGATTGTGCCGCTGGTCGATGTCTTCGCCCACACGGCGCTCGGCAGCGGGATAATCGGCCCCTGGCCAAGGTAGTTGTCGGTGAACCAGGTCGGGTTGACCGGCGTTTTCAGGTTCATGACCAGCGTCGACGCGTCCGGCGACGAGGTGCTCACCAGGTTGTCCGGGAAGTGGCCGGGCACGTAGCCCGCCCAGTTCGTCGCAGACACCTTGATCGCTGCCTTGATCAGGTCGATGTAGAAGAGCAGGTCGTTGGCGGTGATGGGCTGGCCGTTCGACCACTTGTAGCTGCTCTTCAGCGACACCGTCACGGTCTTGTCGCCATTGGAGTAGACCGGCGTGTTGGCGATGCTCATCGCCTGGTCCACGATCGGCTGCACGCCGTCCACCGTCCAGATCAGCGGCCGCCACATCTCCCAGATGAAGGTGAAGTTGTTGCCGACCGTGTTGGAGGCCGAAGGCACCAGCGGGAGGATCCAGTTCGGGGACGCATTGGGCTGCTCGGCCCAGGTAATCGTCCCGGCCTTTTGGGTGCCCGTGGCCGCGGCCGGCACCGAGCCGATCGCGCCAGGGGGCGTGACGGCTCCGCTGGCGTTGGTGCTGCCCCCGTTGTTATGGCTGCTGCTGCTACTGCTGCTGCAGGCGGCAAGCGCGGTGATGCTCGCCATCGCGAGGACTAGCCCCCCGATACTCTTGCTCCGGATTTTCATCATCGGCCCTCCTCCCTCGCGCTGTTCGCGCTTGTGGTCCGTCCTGGGGTCATCAGGTTGTCGCCCTTCTCTGTAGTTCGCCGGCCGTCGGCTCCGCACCGTCGCGGGGCACTGGGTTGCAAAACCCCGCAAACCGATTACGGCCCGTCTCCCCGGCACATCCGTACCGGCTCATCGCGAGCCGGCCGGCGAGCTGCCGGTTTTATGAGATAGCGAAAGCGTAAGTTCCATATTGCATCGATCTCTCGCCAAAAATGTCACAACTTGCCATCAATCCTAGGAGAGCAGCGTCCCGCCCTGCCACGGATACCATCCGGATATTTCCGGATCCACGCTCTTCTGTTAACTTTCGCCTCCTGGAGCTCGCATGCCCCAGCGGCGTGAAGCCTTGCCGCGCAGAGACAGTCTCGCCGCAGAATCTTCGTTCACAACCGCCAACGCCGCTAAGAACCTCAGCGAGCCGCCTGGCGTCTGCCCTCCCGGGTGGGTGACGCGTAACCACGTCGTGATTACCCAGCGTAACTGTTAGACAATGTGTATACAAACTGTTACCCTCTGCCGACATTTTCCGGCCATCATCGTGCCGGCCTGGTTCTCCAGCGCGGTGCTGAGCCAGATGAGCTGCTTGGTTTAATACCATAAACCTCAGGTCGGGCCGAGCTTGAGTGCCCCCCGGGAAACTCCGGATTGGCCACGAAATGGCGGTCCTTACCGCTGGGGACAGGCACGCGCGGCGGCAGGGATATTGGCTCGCCGGTTCTCCGGGCGGTGATACGCTTAGTTAATAACGAATTGACGATTAATTCATAACGCATCGAAAACAAATGGTCGCCACTGCCGCGTCGGTCTGATTGCACCTGCCGCGGGCTTCACTTGAAGATGACGG
>JALYVS010000143.1 GCA_030853115.1 Actinomycetota bacterium | reverse complement strand
GAAGGAGGCCAAGGACCTAGTCGACGGCGCGCCCAAGCTGGTGCTCGAGAAGGTCAACAAGGAGAGCGTGGAGAAGGGGAAGGCGGCCCTGGAAGGCGCAGGCGCCACCGTCACCGTCAAGTAGCCGTCAGGCTCAAGCGCTGCCAGACCCGGGCTTCGTGTCACCTTGGGTGATGCGGGCCCGGGTCTTGTGTGCGCGCAGGCAATTATTCTTTTCCAGCCCAGGAATAACGTCATACCCTGGCGTGTTACCGCCTACACATAACACTGCATGTGGCATCCGTCACCTGGCAAACTGCCCCGAGTGTCCGGTTTGGTACTTGACTCTTGGCCGTTAAAGAGCGATGCTGCGGAGCAACCGTGAATCTCATAGTGGCGTACAGTTGACCAGCGGTGTGGCCATCGGCTACACTGCTAGTTTGCGCTGCACTCTGACGTCCTCGGTCTCTCCCCCTCGCGCACCCGGGGTTTGCCGCGGGGCGTTTGGCGTGCGTGCGGTGATATTTCCGTGACAAAGTTCGGAAGGACCCCTGTTGGCAGCATCGCGCAGCGCCTCCGCAACGACTACCTCCGGAACGAGTCCTGGTTCACGCCGCGTGTCATTCGCGCGTATCCAGGAGCCGCTCAAGGTACCCGACCTACTCGCCCTGCAGACCGAGTCGTTTGACTGGCTGCTAGGCAACGAGAGGTGGCAGGCTCGTATTACTGAAGCTAAGGACGCCGGGCGTAAGGACTTGTCCGAGCAGTCCGGCCTCGAGGAGATCTTCGAGGAAATCAGCCCGATCGAAGACTTCTCGGGCACGATGTCCCTCTCGTTCCGTGATCACCGGTTCGAGCCGCCGAAGTACTCCGCGGAGGAGTGCAAGGACAAGGACATGACGTTCTCCGCACCGATGTTCGTGACGGCGGAGTTCATCAACAACACCACGGGCGAGATCAAGAGCCAGACGGTGTTCATGGGCGACTTCCCGCTCATGTCGGCCAAGGGCACCTTCATCATTAACGGCACCGAGCGGGTCGTGGTCAGCCAGCTGGTCCGCTCGCCGGGCGTCTACTTCGACCGGCAGGTCGACAAGACCAGCGACAAGGACATCTACGCCTGCAAGGTCATCCCGTCCCGTGGGGCCTGGCTGGAGTTCGAGATCGACAAGAGGGACGCCGTCGGCGTCCGCATTGACCGTAAGCGCAAGCAGAGCGTGACCGTGCTGCTGAAGGCACTGGGCTGGGACGACGCGAAGATCCTGGACCGGTTCGGCGGGTACGAGTCGATGCGCGCCACCCTGGAGAAGGACCACACGGCCGGCCAGGACGAGGCGCTGCTCGACATCTACCGCAAGCTGCGGCCGGGCGAGCCGCCGACGCGCGAGTCGGCGCAGGCGCTGCTCGAGAACCTCTACTTCAACCCGAAGCGGTACGACCTGGCCAAGGTGGGCCGGTACAAGGTCAACCGCAAGCTGGGCCTGGAACTGCCGATCCGGCAGGGCACGCTCAGCGAGGCTGACATCGTCGCCACCATCGAGTACCTGGTCCGGCTGCACGCGGGCGAGGAGGAGCTGATCGTCAGCGAGACGATCATCCCGCTGGAGACCGATGACATCGACCACTTCGGCAACCGGCGGCTGCGCACCGTGGGCGAGCTGATCCAGAACCAGGTCAGGCTAGGCCTGGCCCGGATGGAGCGGGTGGTTAGGGAGCGGATGACGACTCAGGACGTCGAGGCGATCACGCCGCAGACCCTGATCAACATCCGGCCGGTGGTCGCCTCCATCAAGGAGTTCTTCGGCACCAGCCAGCTCTCCCAGTTCATGGACCAGACCAACCCGCTGGCGGGACTGACCCACAAGCGCCGTCTGAGCGCGCTCGGCCCGGGCGGACTGTCCCGGGAGCGGGCCGGCTTCGAGGTCCGCGACGTGCACCCCAGCCACTACGGCCGGATGTGCCCGATCGAGACGCCTGAAGGCCCGAACATCGGGCTCATCGGTTCGCTGTCCAGCTACGCCCGGGTGAATGCGTTCGGCTTCGTCGAGACGCCGTACCGCAAGGTCAACGGCGGCGTGGTCACCGACCAGATCGATTACCTGACCGCGGACGAAGAGGACAGGCACGTCATCGCGCAGGCGAACACGCCGCTCGACGCTGAGGGCACCATGTTCGAGAACCGCGTGCTGGTCCGCCGTAAGGGCGGCGAGGTGGACTACATCCCGCCGGACGAGGTCGACTACATGGACGTGTCCGCGCGCCAGATGGTGTCCGTGGCCACCGCCATGATCCCGTTCCTGGAGCACGACGACGCGAACCGCGCCCTGATGGGCTCGAACATGCAGCGCCAGAGCGTGCCCCTGCTGCGCAGCGATGCGCCGCTGGTCGGCACCGGCATGGAGTACCGCGCCGCGACCGACGCCGGCGACGTCATCCTGGCCGAGAAGCCGGGCGTGGTCGAGGAGTCCTGTGCGGACTTCGTAACCGTGATGAACGACGACGGCACCCGCACCACCTACCTGGTGTCGAAGTTCCGCCGGTCTAACCAGGGCACCTGCTTCAACCAGAAGCCGGTCGTCACCGAGGGGGACCGGGTCGAGAAGAGCCAGGTGCTCGCCGACGGCCCGTGCACCGACCACGGTGAGATGGCGCTGGGCAAGAACCTGCTCGCGGCGTTCATGCCGTGGGAGGGGCACAACTACGAAGACGCGATCATCCTCTCCCAGCGGCTGGTGCAGGACGACATCTTGTCCAGCATCCACATCGAGGAGCACGAGGTCGACGCCCGGGACACCAAGCTGGGCCCGGAGGAGATCACCAGGGACATCCCCAACGTCTCTGATGAGGTCCTGGCCGACCTGGACGAGCGCGGCATCATCAGGATCGGGGCCGAAGTCGTCAACGGCGACATCCTGGTCGGCAAGGTCACCCCGAAGGGCGAGACCGAGCTGACGCCGGAAGAGCGGCTGCTGCGCGCGATCTTCGGTGAGAAGGCCCGCGAGGTGCGGGACACCTCCCTGAAGGTGCCGCACGGCGAAGAGGGCAAGGTCATCGGCGTCCGGGTGTTCACCCGCGAAGACGGCGACGAGCTGCCGCCGGGGGTCAACGAGCTGGTCCGGGTGTACGTGGCCCAGAAGCGCAAGATCACCGACGGCGACAAGCTGGCCGGACGGCACGGCAACAAGGGCGTGATCGCGAAGATCCTCCCGGTGGAAGACATGCCGTTCCTCCAGGACGGCACCCCGGTGGACATCGTGCTCAACCCGCTCGGCGTGCCCGGCCGGATGAACGTCGGCCAGGTCCTGGAGACGCACCTCGGCTGGGTGGCCAAGACCGGCTGGCAGGTCGACGGCGACGACGAGCCCTGGAAGAACCGCCTGCGCAGCGTGGGTGCCGACGCGGCCCCGTCCGGGACGCCCGTCGCCACTCCGGTGTTCGACGGCGCCAAGGAAGAGGAGATCACCGGCCTGCTCGGCAGCACGCTGCCGAACCGGGACGGCGTTCGGCTGGTCGGCTCGAGCGGCAAGGCGAGGCTGTTCGACGGCCGGACCGGTGAGCCGTTCAAGGACCCGATCGCGGTCGGCTACATCTACATCCTCAAGCTGCTGCACCTGGTCGACGACAAGATCCACGCCCGTTCGACCGGTCCGTACTCGATGATCACCCAGCAGCCGCTGGGCGGCAAGGCGCAGTTCGGTGGTCAGCGGTTCGGCGAGATGGAGGTGTGGGCCCTGGAGGCGTACGGCGCCGCCTATGCCCTGCAGGAACTGCTCACCATCAAGTCCGACGACGTGCTCGGCCGCGTGAAGGTATACGAGGCCATCGTCAAGGGCGAGAACGTACCGGAACCGGGCATCCCCGAGTCCTTCAAGGTCCTGATCAAGGAAATGCAGTCGCTCTGCCTCAACGTCGAGGTGCTGAGCAGCGACGGGGCCGCGATCGAAATGCGTGATACCGACGAGGACGTCTTCCGCGCGGCCGAGGAACTCGGCATCGACCTGTCCCGGCGTGAGCCGAGCAGTGTCGAAGAGGTCTGATCCGAAGGGGGATACACAAAGTGCTCGACGTCAACTACTTTGACGATCTAAGGATCGGCCTTGCCACCGCCGAAGACATCAGGCAGTGGTCGCACGGTGAGGTGAAGAAGCCGGAAACCATCAACTACCGCACGCTCAAGCCGGAAAAGGACGGGCTCTTCTGCGAGAAGATCTTCGGTCCGACCCGGGACTGGGAGTGCTACTGCGGTAAGTACAAGCGGGTCAGGTTCAAGGGCATCATCTGTGAGCGCTGTGGCGTGGAAGTTACCCGCGCCAAGGTCCGGCGCGAGCGGATGGGGCACATCGAGCTGGCCGCCCCGGTCACGCACATCTGGTACTTCAAGGGTGTGCCCAGCCGTCTGGGTTACCTGCTCGACCTGGCGCCGAAGGACCTGGAGAAGGTCATCTACTTCGCCGCTTACATGATCACCTACGTGGACGACGAGGGCCGGGCGCGCGATCTGCCGAGCCTTGAGGCCAAGATCTCGGTGGAGCGCGGCCAGCTCGAGCAGCGCCGCGACGCCGATGTCGAGGCCCGGCAGTCCAAGCTCGAGGCCGACCTGGCTGAGCTTGAGGCGGCCGGCGCGAAGAGCGACGCGAAGCGCAAGCTCCGCGAGTCCTCCGACCGCGAGTGCAAGCAGATCAGGGACCGCGCGGGCAAGGAGATCGACCGCCTGGACGAGGTCTGGAGCAGGTTCAAGAACCTGAAGGTCCAGGACCTTGAGGGCGACGAGCTGCTCTACCGCGAGATGCGGGACCGGTTCGGCCGCTACTTCCGCGGCGGGATGGGCGCGCAGGCGATCCAGGACCGGCTGGCCAGCTTCGACCTGGACGCGGAGGCGCTGAGCCTGCGCGAGACGATCAGGAGCGGCAAGGGCCAGAAGAAGGCCCGGGCGCTGAAGCGGCTCAAGGTCGTGAGCGCGTTCCTGAACACCACGAACAGCCCGATGGGCATGGTGCTCGACTGCATCCCGGTGATCCCGCCGGACCTGCGGCCGATGGTCCAGCTGGACGGTGGCCGGTTCGCCACCTCCGACCTGAACGACCTGTACCGCCGCGTCATCAACCGGAACAACCGGCTCAAGCGACTGCTCGACCTGGGTGCACCCGAGATTATCGTGAACAACGAGAAGCGGATGCTCCAGGAGGCCGTGGACAGCCTGTTCGACAACGGCCGCCGCGGCCGCCCGGTCACCGGACCGGGCAACCGGCCGCTGAAGTCGCTGTCCGACATGCTCAAGGGCAAGCAGGGCCGGTTCCGCCAGAACCTGCTCGGCAAGCGCGTCGACTACTCCGGCCGCAGCGTCATCGTGGTCGGCCCGCAGCTCAAGCTGCACCAGTGCGGGCTGCCTAAGCAGATGGCCCTGGAGCTGTTCAAGCCGTTCGTGATGAAGCGCCTGGTGGACCTTAACCACGCGCAGAACATCAAGTCGGCCAAGCGGATGGTGGAGCGGGCCCGCCCGGTGGTCTGGGATGTCCTGGAAGAGGTCATCACCGAGCACCCGGTGCTGCTGAACCGTGCTCCGACTCTGCACCGGCTCGGCATCCAGGCGTTCGAACCGCAGCTGGTCGAGGGTAAGGCCATCCAGATCCACCCGCTGGTCTGCACCGCGTTCAACGCGGACTTCGACGGCGACCAGATGGCGGTGCACTTGCCGCTGTCCGCCGAGGCGCAGGCCGAGGCGCGGATCTTGATGCTGTCCACCAACAACATCCTGCGGCCCGCGGACGGCAACCCGGTCACCATGCCCACCCAGGACATGATCATCGGCTTGTACTCCCTGACCAGGGAGACGCCCGAGGCGCCCGGCCACGGCCGGATCTTCGGGACGCTGTCCGAGGCGCTGATGGCCTACGACAACCATGAGCTCGACCTGCAGGCCACCATCGAGATCCGGCGGCAAGGCATTGTCCCCCCGCTGGGGACCGAGCTGCCAGAAGGCTGGGCGCCGGGCGACGCGATCCGGCTGACCACCACGCTGGGCCGGTGCATCTTCAACGAGACGCTGCCCGCGGACTACCCGTTCGTCAACTACGAGGTGAGCAAGAGGCAGCTCACCGTGATCGTGAACGAGCTGGCGAAGACGTACCCGAAGGTGGAGGTGGCGAGGGCCCTTGACGCGCTCAAGGACGCTGGCTTCCACTGGGCCACCAGGTCCGGTGTCACGATCGGGATCGAGGACGTGGTCGCGCCGCCGAACAAGGCGGCGATCCTGGAGAACTACGAGCGCCGGGCGGAGAAGGTGCAGCGCGAGTACGAGCGCGGCCTGATCACCGACGACGAGCGGCGTCAGGAGCTCATCGAGATCTGGACGCACGCTACCGCCGAGGTGGCCAAGGACATGGAGGCGGCCTTCCCGGAGACCAACTCGGTCTGGATGATGGTCAACTCCGGGGCCCGTGGTAACCAGATGCAGGTCCGGCAGATCGCCGGCATGCGCGGCCTGGTGTCCAACCCGAAGGGCGAGACGATCCCGCGGCCGATCAAGTCCAGTTTCCGCGAGGGGCTGTCGGTGCTCGAGTACTTCATCTCGACCCACGGTGCCCGCAAGGGCCTGGCCGACACCGCGCTGCGCACGGCGGACTCCGGGTACCTCACCCGGCGTCTGGTGGACGTGGCGCAGGACGTGATCGTGCGCGAGGAGGACTGCGGCACGGACAGGTCGCTGTCCATGCGGATCGCGGAGAAGGACGCTCAGGGCCAGCTGCGCAAGCTAGCGAACATCGAGAACAGCGGCACCGGCCGGACCGTCGCCGAGGACATCGAGGCCGACGGCGTCATCCTGGCCAAGGTCGGCGACGACACGACCGAGCTGATGCTGGACCGGCTGGTCGAGGCCGGGGTGGAGACCATCCGCACCTCCAGTGTGCTGGTCTGCGAGGCCAAGACCGGGGTCTGCGGCAAGTGCTACGGTCGCTCGCTGGCCACCGGCAAGCGGGTGGACGTCGGCGAGGCCGTCGGCATCGTCGCCGCCCAGTCGATCGGCGAGCCTGGCACTCAGCTCACCATGCGTACCTTCCACACCGGCGGTGTGGCGGGCCAGGACATCACTCACGGCCTGCCGCGCATCCAGGAGCTCTTCGAGGCCCGCATCCCGAAGGGCATGGCGCCCATCAGCGAGTACGAGGGCCGGGTCAAGATCGAGGAGACCGAGAAGACCAGGAAGATCGTCATCGTTCCCGATGACGGCGCGGAGGAAGTGGCCTACCCGGTTCCGATGCGGTCCAGGCTGCTCGTGGCCGACGGCGGCCACGTCGCCGTGGGCCAGCAGCTCATCGCGGGTGCGGTTAACCCGCATGAGGTGCTGCGGATCCTCGGCGGCCGGGCGGTGCAGCTGCACCTGGTGCACGAGGTGCAGGAGGTGTACCGGTCGCAGGGTGTCTCGATCCACGACAAGCACATCGAGATCATCATCAGGCAGATGCTGAAGCGAGTGAACGTGCTCGAGTCCGGCGACACCGATCTGCTGCCCGGCGAACTGGTCGAGCGGCCGCGGTTCGAGAACGTCAACCGCGCGGTGGTGGGCGACGGCGGCACCTCGGCCTCGGGCCGGGCGGTGCTGATGGGTATCACCAAGGCGTCGCTGGCCACCGAGTCCTGGCTGTCGGCGGCCTCTTTCCAGGAGACCACCCGGGTGCTCACCGACGCGGCGATCCACGCCAAGTCGGACTCGCTCCTGGGCCTGAAGGAGAACGTCATCATCGGCAAGCTCATCCCGGCCGGTACCGGCATGCCGGTATACCGGAACATCCGGGTCGAGCCCACCGACGACGCGAGGTCCTCGGCCTTCCCGCCGGGTTCCTACCCCGAGCCCGACGGTTATGAGTTCGGCCAGGGATCGGGGGCGGCCGTGCCGCTCGAGGAGTACGACTTCGGCTCCTACAACAGGTAAGACCCCGGTCAGGCTCACCGCCTGACCAGCCAGTCACGGGCTGGCGGCCGGCTCCCCAGCCGTCCGCCAGCCCGTTTCTCATGAGCCCGGACGATCCGTAGTGCGCGCCCTTCGCACCCGGGGATTAACCGGTGCGGGGGATGCGTTACCATAGGACGAGCAATGTTCCGCGAGCAACCACACTGGTTCCCGGAAGGGAAGCTAGTCAGTGGGAGCTCGATTTTGCTTGAGAGTAGTGTCGTGGTAGGTTCTTCATTCGTGTCCGTGTACGCATGGACGCGTATGCAGGCCAGCTGACGGCAGGACCAGGGACTGACGGTCTCAGGACCGGTTCCGGGTGGCTGACCGGCTGGTAGCGTAGGTTTCTTTCCTCCCAGTAGTCGGCTTGTACCGCGCTGTTGATTCTCGGTCAGGGCGACACGCCCGACCTCGGGGGTCGGCGGAGGGTATAAAACCCCAGGCAGTTGGTTCGCTAGGTCTCTTCTAGGGGGCCTGAACCGCCGGGAAACCTCGCAGCAAATGAATGTGACGGGGCTCGTGCGTGAGCGCGGGCCGGAACGACTGGAAAGACGGAGACGCGGTTGCCCACGATCCAGCAGCTGGTCCGCAAGGGCCGCCAGGACAAGGTAGCGAAGAACAGGACGCCGGCGCTCAAGGAGAGCCCGCAGCGCCGCGGCGTTTGCACGCGTGTCTACACGACCACGCCGAAGAAGCCGAACTCGGCCTTGCGCAAGGTCGCCAGGGTCCGGCTGACGAGCCAGATCGAGGTCACCGCCTATATCCCTGGGGTTGGACACAACCTGCAGGAGCACTCGATCGTGCTGGTGCGAGGCGGCCGGGTGCGTGACCTGCCCGGTGTCCGTTACAAGATCATCCGCGGCTCCCTGGACACCCAGGGCGTCCGCAACCGCAAGCAGGCTCGTAGCCGCTACGGAGCGAAGAAGGAGAAGAGCTGAGATGCCTCGTAAGGGACCCGCGGCGAAGCGGCAGCTTGTCACCGACCCGGTCTACGGCTCGCCGCTTGTCACCGCGCTGGCCAACAAGGTGCTCAAGGACGGCAAGCGGTCGCTCGCCGAGCACATCGTGTACGGAGCGCTCGAAGGCTGCCGGGACAAGTCGGGCAACGACCCGGTGATCACCCTGAAGCGCGCGCTGGACAACGTCAAGCCGACGCTGGAAGTCCGCAGCCGCCGGGTTGGCGGTGCCACCTACCAGGTGCCGGTCGAGGTCCGCGCTTCGCGCAGCACCACGCTCGCGCTGCGCTGGATCGTTTCCTACGCCAGGTCGCGCCGGGAGAAGACGATGACCGAGCGCCTGATGAACGAGCTGCTGGACGCGAGTAACGGCCTGGGGGCCAGCGTCAAACGACGTGAGGACACCCACAAGATGGCGGAGTCCAACAAGGCCTTCGCTCATTACCGCTGGTAAACACTCTGCTCGCACCGACTTACGAGTACGCAGATATAAGAGCACAAGACTTACGAGAACGAGGAAATGTGGCCACCGTTACCGCCGTAGACCTCGCCAAGGTCCGCAACATCGGGATCATGGCGCATATCGACGCGGGCAAAACGACGACAACCGAGCGCATCTTGTTTTACACCGGTATCAACTACAAGATCGGTGAGGTTCATGAGGGCGCTGCCACCATGGACTGGATGGAACAGGAGCAGGAGCGCGGCATCACGATTACGTCTGCCGCGACCACGACGAGCTGGCTCGGCCACACCATCAACATCATTGACACGCCCGGGCACGTGGACTTCACCGTCGAGGTCGAGCGCTCGCTGCGCGTCCTTGACGGCGCGGTCGCGGTCTTCGACGCCGTGGCCGGGGTGGAACCGCAGTCAGAAACCGTGTGGCGGCAGGCGGACCGGTACGGCGTACCGCGGATCTGCTTCGTCAACAAGATGGACCGGGTCGGCGCCGAGTTCCACCGCTGCGTGGAAATGATCACCGACCGGCTCGGTGCGACGCCGCTCGTCGTCCAGCTGCCCTGGGGCGTGGAGTCCGACTTCCGCGGCGTCATCGACCTCGTGCGGATGCGCGCGCTGCTCTGGCAGACCGAGGGCAAGGGCGACAAGTACGACGAGGTGGGGATTCCCGACGATCACGCGGACGCCGCGCGCGAGTGGCGCGACCGGCTGCTCGAGCGGATCTCCGAGCACGACGACGAGATGATGGAGCTGTACCTGGAGGGCACCGAGCCGTCCGAGGCCGCGCTCGTCGCCGCGATCAGGCGTGCCACCGTGGCCAAGGCCGTGACCCCCGTGCTGTGCGGGACCGCGTTCAAGAACAAGGGCGTCCAGCCGATGCTCGACGCGATCGTGGACTACCTGCCCAGCCCGGTGGACATCCCGCCGGTCGAGGGGCACGCGGTCGGCGACGAGAGCGTGATCGTGGAGCGGGCGCCTTCCCCCGAAGCCCCGTTCGCCGCCCTCGCGTTCAAGATCATGTCGGACCAGCATCTCGGCAAGCTCACCTATATCCGCATCTACTCGGGCACCCTGGAAACCGGTACCACCGTGATGAACTCCATCAAGGGCCGCCGGGAGCGGATCGGCAAGATCTACCAGATGCACGCGAACAAGCGCGAGGAGCGCCCGTTCGCGGTGGCCGGCCAGATCGTCGCGGTGATGGGCCTGAAGGACACCACCACCGGCGACACGCTCTGCGCGATGAACGATCAGGTCATCCTGGAGTCGATGACGTTCCCGGCGCCGGTGATCAACGTGGCCATCGAGCCGAAGACCAAGAGCGACCAGGAGAAGCTGGGCACGGCCATCCAGCGGCTGGCCGAGGAGGACCCGACCTTCCAGGTCAGGACCGACGAGGAAACCGGCCAGACGATCATCGCCGGGATGGGCGAGCTCCATCTCGAGGTGCTGGTCGACCGGATGCGCCGCGAGTTCAAGGTCGAGGCGAACATCGGCCGTCCGCAGGTGGCCTACCGGGAGACGGTCCGGCGCAAGGTCGAGAAGGTCGAGTACACGCACAAGAAGCAGACCGGCGGTTCGGGTCAGTACGCGCGGGTGATCATCAATCTCGAGCCGACCGGGCCCGGCGGTGGCTATGTGTTCGAGAACAAGGTGACCGGAGGCCGGATCCCCAGGGAGTACATCCCCTCGGTGGACGCCGGCTCCCAGGAAGCCGCCGAGTTCGGTGTCATGGCGGGGTATCCGATGGTCGACCTCAAGGTGACGCTGACCGACGGTGCCTACCACGAGGTCGACTCGTCCGAGCTGGCCTTCAAGATCGCGGGTTCGATGGCGTTCAAGAAGGCCGCCGGGCAGGCCGATCCCGTGCTGCTCGAGCCGGTCATGGCCGTCGAGGTCAGGACGCCCGAGGATTACATGGGTGAGGTCATCGGCGACCTGAACAGCCGCCGCGGCCAGATCCAGGCCATGGAGGAACGACCCGGGACCAGGGCCATCAAGGCAGTTGTCCCGCTGTCGGAGATGTTCGGCTACGTGGGGGATCTACGCAGCCGGACCCAGGGCAGGGCGGACTACAGCATGCAGTTCGATTCGTATGCCGAGGTTCCGCCGAGCATCGCCAAGGAGATCATCGCCAAGGCACGAGGCGAGTAGCTAGCAGTCAGTTCGGCTCTGCCCCCGGCTCACCCCGGCGGGTGAAGCGCTATACCAACGAGGAGAAACCAGTGGCGAAGGCCAAGTTCCAGCGGACTAAGCCGCACGTCAACATCGGCACCATCGGTCATATCGACCACGGCAAGACCACGCTGACCGCGGCGATCACCAAGGTGCTTCACGACAAGATGCCCGACGTCAATCCCTTCTACGCGTTCGATCAGATCGACAACGCGAAGGAGGAGAAGGAGCGCGGCATCACCATCTCGATCTCCCATGTCGAGTACCAGACCGAGAAGCGGCACTACGCGCACGTGGACTGCCCCGGTCACGCGGACTACATCAAGAACATGATCACGGGTGCCGCGCAGATGGACGGGGCCATCCTCGTGGTCGCCGCGACTGACGGCCCGATGCCGCAGACCCGCGAGCACGTGCTGCTCGCCCGCCAGGTTGGCGTGCCCTACATCGTGGTGGCGCTGAACAAGGCGGACATGGTGGACGACGAGGAGATCCTCGAGCTCGTCGAGCTCGAGGTCCGCGAGCTGCTCACCGAGTATGAGTTCCCCGGCGACGACGTACCGGTCATCCGGGTGTCCGCGCTGAAGGCTCTCGAGGGCGACGCCGAGTGGGGCGACAAGGTCATGGAGCTCATGACCGCCTGCGACGACGCCATCCCGCAGCCGGTCCGTGAGATCGACAAGCCGTTCCTGATGCCGGTCGAGGATGTCTTCTCGATCACCGGCCGCGGCACCGTGGTGACCGGCCGGATCGAGCGCGGTACCATCCACACCGGCGAGACCGTCGACATCATCGGCATCAAGGAGAAGGCGCAGACCACGACCGTCACCGGCGTGGAGATGTTCCGCAAGATCCTCGATGACGGTCAGGCCGGCGACAACGTGGGCCTGCTGCTTCGCGGCATCAAGCGCGAGGATGTGGAGCGCGGCCAGGTCGTCATCAAGCCGGGCACCAACACCCCGCACACCCAGTTCGAGGGCCAGGTCTACATCCTGTCCAAGGACGAGGGCGGCCGTCATACGCCGTTCTTCAACAACTACCGCCCGCAGTTCTACTTCCGTACCACCGACGTGACCGGCGTGGTCAGCCTGCCTGAAGGCACCGAGATGGTCATGCCGGGCGACCGGACCGACATGCACATCGACCTGATCCAGCCGATCGCCATGGAGGAAGGTCTCCGGTTCGCGATTCGCGAGGGCGGCCGCACCGTGGGCGCCGGCCGGGTCACGAAGATCATCAAGTAGGGGTTCCGCGCGACGGCGGGTCCGGCCGGAGGTCGGACC
>JALYVS010000142.1 GCA_030853115.1 Actinomycetota bacterium | reverse complement strand
GCCCGCAGCGTCTTGCGCCGCTGGCTGAAGGCCGCGTCGATCACGGCGAACACCTCCTCGCGGGTCGCCGTGGTGGCCGGCGCGTCGTGGCTGGTGAACGCGACGAGCCGGGAGTCAACGTTCGGCACCGGCCAGAACACCGAGCGCGGCACGGTCCCGGCCAGGCGGCCCGCCGCGTACCAGGCCAGCTTGACCGAGGGGGTGCCGTACACCCGGGAGCCAGGTCCCGCGCACATCCGCTCCGCCACCTCGGCCTGCACCATCACCAGTCCGCGCCGCAGCGAAGGTAGCGCGGCCAGCAGGTGCAGCAGCACCGGCACCGCCACGTTGTAGGGCAGGTTCGCGACCAGCACATCCGGCGCGCGACCCGTCGGCGAGGTCAGGTCCGCCGCGGTCACGGTCAGCGCGTCGGCGGTCAGCGCCACCAGCCGGTCCGCGACCGCGGGCGCACGGACAGCGATCGTCCGCGGCAGCTCCTCCGCCAGCACACGGTCGACCTCGACCGCCGTGACCTGGACCGGGCCGGCCTCGAGCAGGGCCAGCGTGAGCGAGCCGAGGCCGGGCCCGACCTCGAGCACCGTGTCCTGGGCCCGCACGCCAGCCAGTGACGCGATCTGCCGGACGGTTCCCGCCTCGATCACGAAGTTCTGACCCAGCCGTTTGGACGGCCGCACGCCCAGCCGCACGGCCAGCTGCCGGATATCCGCCGGCCCGAGCATCCGCACCCGCGGCTCCGCCGTTACCACGTCATCCACTTGGCGGGCCGGGACGATGCGCCATCGGGCCGGCTATAGCCGGGACGATGTGCCATCGTGCTGGGTGGGAGGCGACCGGACGCGACGTCATGCCGCTACCACGGGCCGAAGACGCGCAGCGCGGTGGCCGTGACCGCGTCGCAGAGCTCCGCTACGTCCATGCCCTTCACCTCCGCGATGCAGCGCAGGGTGTAGGCCGTCATCGCCGGGGCGTTGGGCCGGCCGCGATTCGGCACCGGGGTCAGGAACGGCGCGTCGGTCTCGGCCAGGATCAGGTCCGGCGGAGCGGCGGCCGCGGCGTCCCGTAGCGGCTGGGCGCTGGAGAAGGTGACGTTGCCCGCGAACGACATGACGTAGCCTGCCTCGGCGCAGCGCTTGGCCATGGCCGCGTCGCCGGAGAAGCAGTGGAACACCACCCGCGGCGGCGGACCGTCAGCTTCCAGGATGCGCAGCACGTCGGCGTGGGCCTCCCGGTCGTGGATCATCAGCGCCTTGCCGGTTCGCTTGGCGATCTTGATGTGCTCACGGAACCACCAGCGCTGGACGTCCGGGGCGGCGTGGTCGCGGTAATAGTCGAGCCCCGTCTCGCCGACCGCGCGCACCCGCGGGAGACGGGCCAGCGCCTCAATGCCGGCCAGCACCTCATCCGCGGTCAGCGGCGGACCGGAAGCGGTCTCCGCGGCCCCGGCGGCAGGTGGAGACGGCGGCGCGATGGCGCCGACGGTTTCGTTGGGGTGGACCGCGACGGCGGCGTAGACCGCGTCGTGTTCACCGGCGCACCGGGCCGCCCAGCGCGAGGACTCCAGGTCGGTGCCCACCGTGATCACCCGTGCGATGCCCGCCGCCTGGGCCGCGGCGATCACCCCGGCCACCGGCAAGCCCATGATGTCGAGGTGGGTGTGACTGTCGAGGGCCGGCCTGGGCAGCGGTGAAGGCGGGGCGGTCGCGGTGGGCGCGGTCACCACGGCTCGTCCGGGTTGAAGATCCCGCGCATCAGGACTCCAGCCGGGCGAGTTCGGAGTCGACGACCTTGGGGTCGAGCTTGGTGAAAAGCGGCGTGGGCGGGGCCAGCGGCGCGCCCGCGCGGATGGGCTGGGACTGCCACCGGGCCGCGCCGTCGTAGCTGCCGGTGATCACCGGGTAGGACGGGCCGCCGTCTTCGTCGACTTCTTCGACCCGGGGCATGTCCGACCAGGTCCCGGTGCCGCCGAGCATGTCGTGCACGAGCTGGGAGGATCGCGGCAGGAACGGGGTGAGCAGGGTCTTCGCGTCATCGACGAGCTGCAGGGCCACGTGCAGCACGGTGCGCATCCGGTCCGGGTCGGACTCCCGCAGCTTCCACGGGGCCTGCTCGGAGAAGTACTTGTTCGCCTCGGACACGGTCCGCATCGCCTCGGAGATCGCGAACTTGAAGCGGGATCGTTCCAGGTGGCCGCCGACGGCCTCGAAGGACTGCCGGGACTTGCCGAGCAGCTCCAGGTCCAGGGAGGTCACCGAGCCCGCCTCGGGGATGGACCCGATGTTGCGGGCCGCGAACGAGACCGACCGGTTGACCAGATTGCCCCAGGTCGCGACCAGCTCGTCGTTGTTGCGGCGGACGAATTCGCTCCAGGTGAAGTCGGTGTCCTGGTTTTCCGGCCCGGCGATGGCCACGTAGTAGCGCAGCGCGTCCACGTCGTATCTGGCCAGGAAGTCGCGGACGTAGATCACTACGGAGCGGGAGGAGGAGAACTTGCGGCCCTCCATGGTCAGGTACTCACTCGAGACCACCTCGGACGGCAGGTTCAGCGGGCCGAGCGGGCCTGCTTGGCCGCCGCGGGCGCCGAGTCCGTTGTAGCCGAGCAGCATGGCCGGCCAGATCTCGGAGTGGAAGACGATGTTGTCCTTGCCCATGAAGTAGTACGCCTCGGCGTCGGCCGCGTTCCACCAGGCCCGCCAGGCGTCCGGGTCGCCGCTGCGCCGGGCCCACTCGATCGAGGCGGACAGGTAGCCGATCACGGCGTCGAACCAGACGTAGATCCGTTTGTCCGGCCGGTCGCGCCAGCCGTCGAGCGGAACCGGCACGCCCCAGTCCAGGTCCCTGGTGATGGCCCGCGGCTGCAGGTCGTCGAGGAGGTTGAGGGAAAACTTGAGCACGTTGGGCCGCCAGTGGCCCGCTTTGGCCTGCAGCCAGCCGCCGAGGACCTCGGCGAACGCGGGCAGGTCGAGAAAGTACTGCTCGCTTTCGGTGAACACCGGCGTCTCGCCGTTGATCTTGGACCGGGGGTTGATGAGGTCGGCCGGGTCGAGCTGGTTGCCGCAGTTGTCGCACTGGTCACCGCGGGCGCTGGGGTACCCGCAGATCGGGCAGGTGCCCTCGATGTACCGGTCCGGCAGCGTCCGGCCGGTGGACGGCGAGATCGCGCCGAGCGTGGTCTTGGGGAAGATGTAGCCGTTCTCCAGCAGCCGGGTGAAGATCTGCTGGGTGACCGCGTGATGATTGCGCGTGGTCGTCCGGGTGAACAGGTCGTAGGTCATGCCGAGGCTGGCCAGGTCGTCGACGATCACCCGGTTGTACCGGTCGGCCAGCGCCCGCGCCGAGACACCCTCCGCGTCGGCCTGCACCTGGATCGGCGTGCCGTGCTCGTCGGTGCCGCTCACCATCAGGACCCGGTTGCCCGCCATCCGCTGGTACCGGCTGAACATGTCGCAGGGAAGACCGAAGCCCGAGACGTGCCCGATGTGCCGGGGCCCGTTCGCGTAAGGCCAGGCCGGAGCGGACAAGATAGTGCGCATGGGCTAAAGCCTAGGGGCAGCCGCTGACTGCTCACGGTGCTGAACGGCATCCGGGGGGGACAGCGGGGGCCGCTCCCCCGTACCAGCGCTATCCGGAACGGACCGTAGTGATCCGATCGCGGGATGGCGCGTGTGCTTGATGCCGAGAATCGACAGGAAGAACGTGCCCAGGACCACCTGGCAGCTCACGATCAGGGCGGTGACCGAGGGGATCATCAGCCGCAGCGAGTGCTCGTAGTCGAGCTGGCCGAACTTCCGGCCGTTCCAGTACAGCAGGGAGAAGATCAGTCCCGCCAGGCCCGCGAGGCCGATCGCGGCGCCGGCCATCAGGCCCCGCTCCAGGCTCAGCTTCTCGAGTATCCGCTGCACCCTGGGTTCCTCGGGCAGGAATCCCTCGGAGCCGGCGTACACCTGGGTGAACAGCCAGAACAGCACGGCCTGGAAGCCGATCACGATCATGGCCGAGGCCGCGACCAGGGTATCGACGTCGAAGGTCACCGCGCCCACGGTGAACGGGTGCGGCGCGACGATCGCGCCGATGGCCAGGCCCGCGATGAGCAGCACCAGGCCGGGCAGGAAGAACAGCCAGCGGGGGCTGAACAGCAGCAGGAACCGCAGGTGCCGCCAGCCGTCCCGCCAGGTGTGCAGGTGCGGCGGCCGGCTCCGGCCGTCCTTGGCCAGCGTGGTCGGCACCTCGGTGACCCGCTGCCCGGCGATGGTCGCCTTCACCACCATCTCGCTGGCGAACTCCATTCCGGTCGCCTGCAGGTTGAGCGCCAGCATGGCCGCGCGGCTGAACCCGCGCAGCCCGCAATGGAAGTCGCCGATCTTGCTGCGGAAGAACAGCCGGCCGACGAAGCTGAGCACCGGGTTGCCGAGGTACCTGTGCAGCGGCGGCATGGCGCCGGGCTCGATGCCGCCGGCGAACCGGTTGCCCATCACCAGATCCGCGCCCTCGCGCAGTTCGTTAACGAACGGCATCAGGTTGGTGAAATCATAGCTGTCGTCAGCGTCGCCCATAATGACGTAGGTGCCCTGGGCCGCGGCGATGCCGCCCATCAGCGCATTACCGTAACCCTTGTCGCTGATCGGCACGACGCGGGCGCCCGCCTCGGTGGCGAGCTGCTGGCTGCCGTCGGTGCTGCCGTTATCAGCGACGAGCACCTCACCGCTGATACCACTCGCGGACAGGAATCCCATAGCCTTGCGGACGCACGTCGCCACGGTCTCCGCCTCGTTGAGGCAGGGCATGACCACGGTCAGCTCCACGAATTCGTCTCCATTCACCGTCGGCGGATTCGGCCCCTTATGGCCGCCCTTGGTCGCGCATCGTATTACCGTAGGCGAGGGACGAGGCACCGAACCGGCCGCTTGTTCGTTGTCAGGGTCATCAACCCAGCACAGGAGGGTACGGCTTGAGGGTAATGCCTGCGGCCCCGTCACGTGAGCTATCGGCCAGGCGGGGGTGGTCAATCCGCCCGGTCAGACCGGGCTGGACACGCCAGGACGGCATCGGGCCACTGGCCGGCCGAACCTGGTCGGGGCACCGCCTGTTCATCATCGTGGCCATCCCGGCGGCCTTGCTCCGCGTCGACGCCGAGCTTGGCTACCGCTGGCAGTCCTGGTTTAACGACTCGTTCGAGTATGTCCAGAACACGGTCCGTTTCAACCTCGACCCGACCCGCGCGTCGGGGTACTCGGTCTTCCTGAAGCTTCTGCAAGTCTTTCACAGCTACGCGCTTATAACGATCCTGCAACATCTCATGGGCCTGGCCGTGGCCGTCATGGTCTACGCGCTGGCCCGGCACCGCTTCGGCGCCCCCGCCTGGCTGGCCACGCTGGCCGCCGTGCCGGTGCTCTACGACGGGTTCGAGATCCAGCTCGAGCACCTGATCTTGTCCGACATCCCGCTGCTGTTCCTGCTCGTGCTGGCGACCACGATGCTGCTGTGGAACCCGGCGGGCCCGTCGCTGCTGACCTGCGCACTGGTCGGCTTGCTGCTCGGCATCGCCGACTGCTTCCGGGCGGTCGGCCTGCCGCTGCTCGCGGTCTTCGCCGTCTACATGATCGTCAGGCGGGTCAGCTGGCGGAAGGTCGCGGCCACCATCGTGACGTGCCTCATCCCGGTCGTGGCTTACGCCGGCGTGTTCGACCTGGAGCACGGCCAGTTCGCGATGAGCGACGCCACCGGCGTGTTCCTGTACTCGCGGGTGATGACGTTCGCCGAATGCGCCAAGATGAACGTTCCCGCCGACGAGCTCTGGCTGTGCGACCCCACGCCGCCGGCCCGCCGGCCGATCGCGCAGGCCTACATCTGGACCGCGGAATCCCCGCTGGCCACCTTCCGGTCGACGAAGTTCGCCGTGGCGCCTAACCAGCTGGCGGAGAAGTTCGCCATCGCCGCCGTCGAGGCCCAGCCGCTGGACTACGCCCAGGCCGTCTTTGACGACACCTGGCGGGCGTTCGGCTGGAAACGCGTGGTGTTCCCTAACGGTCCGACCTACAACGAGTACCTGTTCGACTACCGCTCGCTGCCGATCCCCAGATGGGACGCCGCCGCCGGCCTCGGCCCCTACCGTTCCTACGCGGCGGCGTACATCCACGGCAACCCGACCACCCAGGTCGTCGCGCCCTTCGCCAACGTCATCCGGGGCTACCAGCGGCACGTCTACCTGCCGGGCACGCTGTACGGGCTTATCCTGCTGACCGGGCTGGGCGGCATGGTGCTGGCCTGGCGGCGGCTGGGCGGTGAGGCCCTGCTGCCGTGGACCATCTCCCTCGCGCTGATCGTGATCCCGGCGGCGACCGCCGAGTTCGACTACCGGTACGTGCTGCCCGCCGTCCCGTTCGCCAGCCTCGCGGCGGTGATGGCCTTCAGCCGGGACACCGCGGGCGGCCGCTGGCTGCGGCGGCTAGCGGGCCGGGAACACCGGGGGCCCGAGGTCGCCGGGGCCACCAGGCCCGTCAGCGGGTCCGTCAGTGCCGCCGCGCCCGCCGGGCCTGTCAGTGCCGCCGAGCCCGCCGGGCCCGTGAGTGCCACCGAGCCCGCCGCGGACGGTACCTGAGCCGCCGACTAGCCGGACCCTACCTCCGCCAGTAGCATGTGGCCGGTGACGGCTACCGAGGCTGACATGCCTGCCATGCCCGCCGCCGAGCAAGCCAGCCGGCTTGCGGTCCTTCGCACCCGGCTGGGTGCGCCGATGCCCGACGACCGGCCGTGGGGCTGGCTTGGCCCGCTGCTGGTCACCGCGTTCGGCACGTTCCTGCGATTCGACCGGCTGCGGGTGCCGCGGGCGCTGGTCTTCGACGAGACCTATTACGCCAAGGACGCGTGGAGCATCTTGCACCACGGGGTCGAGCTGAACCTGGTCACTAACGCCAACTCCATCATCCAAGCCGGGCACACGAACATCTTCGCCGCCTGCGGCGGCACGCCGGCGTGCGGTGAGTACGTGGTGCAGCCGGAAATAGGCAAGCTAATCATCGCGGCGGGCGAGTGGCTGTTCGGCCTGAACTCGTTCGGCTGGCGGTTCTTCAGCGCGGTGTTCGGCTCGCTGGCCATCCTGCTGATGTGCCGTATCGCCCGCCGGATGACCAGGTCCACCCTGCTCGGCTGCGTCGCCGGACTGCTGATGTCGCTGGACGGCCTGGAGTTCGTGCTGTCGCGGACCGGGATCCTGGACATCTTCCTGATGTTCTTCGTGCTGGCCGCGTTCGGCTGCGTGGTGGTCGACCGGGATGTGGCCCGGGACACGCTGGCCGAACGGGTCGCGAGAGGCCGTCCGCATGACGTGCGGGGTTACGGGCCGCGGCTCGGAATCCGGCGCTGGCGGGTGGCCGCCGGGATCTTCCTCGGGCTGGCGGTGGCGACGAAGTGGGACGCGGTCTACTACATCATCGGGTTCGGCGGGCTGAGCATCTTGTGGGACACCGGCGCCCGCCGGGCCGCCGGGATCCGGGCGTCGGTCCGGGGGGCGTTGCGCGACGCGCTATGGCTGCCGGTCACGTTCGTGGTGATCCCGCTGGGGATTTACATCGCCAGCTGGAGCGGCTGGTTCGCCACCCGCACCGGCTACGACCGGAACTACGCGCAGCTGCACGGCGTGCACACCCCGGTGATCTCGGCTCTGTACTCACTGTACGAGTACCACAAGGAAGCGGTCAGCTTCGGCGTGGGGCTGCGCTCCCCGCACCCGTACCAGTCACAGCCGTGGGACTGGCTGGTGATGACCAGGCCGGTCGCCTTTTTCTACGAGTGCTACACCGGCCCGGTGGGCGGCCCGGCGCATTACTGCCCGACGGGCTATCGGGGCTCGGCGTGGTCGCAGGAAGTGCTCGCGATCGGGACCCCGGCGATCTGGTGGGGTTCCATCTTGGCCTTGCTGTTCTGCCTGGGCTGGTGGCTGCTGCACCGGGACTGGCGGGTCGGCGCGGTGCTGCTCGGCGTCGTCGCGGGCTGGGCGCCCTGGTTCCCGCTGGTGACCCGGACCAAGTTCTACTACTACGCGCTGGAGTTCGAGCCGTTCCTGATCTTGTCCGTCGTGCTGTGCCTGGGGCTGATCCTGGGGCCGGTCACCGCGAGCGTGCTACGCCGTTCGATCGGCGCCGGGCTGGTGGGCGCGTACGTGCTGTGCGTCCTGCTGATGTTCGTGTACTTTTATTCGATCCTGGCGGGTAAGGTCATTCCCTACCACGAATGGCTGAGCCATATGTGGTACCGGGTCGGCCGGGGCTGGATCTAGCGGGCCTGGAGCTAGCGGGCCTGGAATTAGCGGCCTGAAGCTAGCGGGCCGGGCGCGGTTGAGGCGGAGCGGCCTCGGGCGGTCTTTTCAGCCGGCGTTCAGGTTTCTTTCAGCTCATGCGGGCATCGTTAGTGACGTCGGCGGCGAGGGGCCCGACGCCCGATCCGCCAGCAACGTGATTTTCATAACAGGGGGGACGTTTCCGGGCCTGTTGTGCGTCTATATCAGTGAGATGACCAAAAACCGGAGCGAACATGAGCCGAGCCGAACACTCTAGCGAGGATCGCGCGCGATTCGAGCGCGATGTTATTCCGCAGCTTGGCCAGCTGTACCCGGCGGCGCTCCGGATGACGAGGAACCCGACCGACGCTGAGGACCTCGTCCAGGAGACGTCAGTCAAGGCGTACGCGGCGTTCCAGCAGTTCACTCCGGGCACCAACCTGCGGGCCTGGCTGAACCGGATCCTGACCACCACCTTCATCAACGTTTACCGCAAGCGGCGCCGGGAACCGCAGCAGGCGCTCGGCGGTGACCTGCAGGAGTGGCAGATGTCGGCTGACCGGCTCGCACCGCCGGTGCCGTCGGCGGAGACCGCGGCGCTGGACCGGACCACCGATTCGGACCTGCTGCGGGCGTTGCGTGAGCTGCCGGGCGAGTTCCGCACCGCGGTATACCTGGCGGACATCGAGGGTTACCCCTACCGTGAGATCGCCGAGATCATGGGAACGCCCGTCGGTACCGTGATGTCGCGGTTGCACCGTGGCCGGCGGAAGATCCGGGAGCAGCTGCTGGCCAGCGGGTTCGGCGTTCCGCAGGCGAAATCGTCTGGCGCCTGAGTCGCCTGTTCGGGGGTCAAGCGTCGGTCAGGGGCCGTACAGCGTCAGCATGACCTCGCCGGCCATCCACCGGTGGATGATGTGCATCCCGGCGAGCAGCGCCAGCTTTTCTTTGTCCACCGCGTTGCCCGGAGCGGGAAACTTGTAGTTGCTGGCGCCGGTGACCACCCACACCCGCCGGACGTCGGTAAACCGGCTCTTGAGCAGGGCCGGGCTGGTGATCTCGGTGCCGGTCAAAGTGGCCGAGGCGAGCGGGGGGCTGGCCTGTGCGATATTCCGGAGCCGCCGGAACGGCGCCGGGTACCCGGTGCCGAGCACGTGCATGTTGAGCGGGAGATAAAAGACCACGTCGCCGGGTTGCTCGTGGGCCGCCACGATGGCCGAGGCCAGCCTGAGGTTATCCGGCCGGGCCGCGCTCTGCCGGATCGCGTGCTGCGGCCCGATCAGCATGACGGCGATGCCCAGGCCGACCACAGCGGGCGGCACCCAGGTCAGGCCGAGCCTGCCGAGCGGAGTCCGCGAACCGGCCCTGAGCAGCCCGACGAGGCCGGAAGCGACCAGGATGGCCAGCGCGGGCAGGCAGAACTCGACGTACCGTTCGACGTAGACCGGCTTGACGTAGGAGCCGGCGATCAGCAGGAACGGCGGGACGACCAGCCACGGCAGCGCGATCGCCGCGGGATTGAGCGGGCGCCAGTGATCCGCGATACAGCCGGCCGCGACTCCCGCCAGCACCAGCAAAGCGACCGGGACGACGAGCTCCTTCGAACCCGCGAAGTGGTAGAAAAGCCTCTCGATCGTGCTGGCATCAGGTCGCGCCAGCCAGGAGATCTGCTTTTGCTCGCGGTAGGAGAGGCGCAGCAGCGGGCTGAGCACGATCAGCGCCGCGGCGCAGGCGGCCAGCCACGGTAGCGGCACCCGGCCCAGCCGACGGCCGTTCCCGGGCCGGCCGCGGGGCTTGGTCAGCAGCAGCGTGACGCCGTGCGCGACCAGGATGAGCAGCCCGAACAGGTTGAAAAGACCGGTGAGGGCCACCGTGACCGCGTACGCCAGCCACCATCCCCGCCGGCCCTGCGGGCAGGCCCGGAGCAGCAGGTAGGTGGAGATCGTGGCGAACATCGTCACGATCGCGTACGACCTGGCCATCTGCGCGTAGTAGGTCATGTACGGCGCGGTCGCGAACACCAGCCCCGACAACAGCCCGGTCAGCGCCGGGACATGGCCACCGTCCCGCCCGGCCGCATCGGGGTCCTGGACGAGCGCCGCCGCCCGGCGGCCGATCGCCGCGGTGAACGCGGTAGCGATGACCATGGCGCACAGCGAGGGGAACCGCAGGGCCACATCCGAGGTGCCGATCGCGGCCACCAGGACGTGCATGAGCAGGTAGTAGCCGCCGTGCACGGCATCTTGGTGGCCAAGCAGGGCGAAGATCTGGCTGACCGATCGTCCGATCGCGTCCTTGGTGTACGCCTCGTCCCGCCATAGCGAAGGCCCGCCGATCTGGTACCCGCCGACCACGAACGAGACCGCGGCGGGAACGACGACGACCAGCCAGCCGGGGCGCCGCCATCGACTCGCGGGCCCCGCGAGCCTCGCGGGCCCCGCGAGCTTCGCGGATTGCGGCTGGCCGCGCTCCGGCGTCGCGATGGCCGCGGTGCGATCCCGCGGCTCCCGGTCGGTCTCCGACACAGCTGTCCCCTCCGGGCACCGGCTCCAGAGCAGGCGGGCCCTAGCCATCAGGTTATCCAAGGCCGTCCGCGCGGGCGGGGCCGATCTGTTAGCCGGCGAACAGGCGGTCGCAGACGCGGGCGGCGGCCTTGCCGTCATCGAGCGGGCAGAACCTAGCGGTGAAGCGCTGGTAGGCGTCGCGGTAGGAGGCGGTGACCCCGTCGATATCCTGCAGCGCCCCGATCACCTCGGCCGAGGTGGCCAGCAGTGGCCCGGGCGCGTCGGCCTCGAAGTCGAAGTAGAAGCCGCGCAGGTTATCGCGGTATTCGGCCAGGTCATAGGTAAAGAAGACGATCGGCCTGCCGGTGACCGCGTAGTCGAACATCGCCGAGGAGTAGTCGGTGAGCAGGACATCGGCGACCAGGAACAGCTCGGTGATGTCGGGGTAGGCGGTGACGTTGAACGCGAACCCGTCCCGCATCCCGCCTGGCACGTCGTCCGCCATGTGATGGTGGCCGCGGATCAGGAATACGTGGTCCTGACCGAGCTCACGCCAGGCCCGCTCCAGGTCCAGCCGCATGTCGAACCGGTACCTGCGGCCGTTCGCGTACACCTGATTGTCCCGCCAGGTCGGCGCGTACAGGACCACCCGCTTGCCGGCCGGCAAACCGAGCCTGTCCCGGACCCGCGCCGTTATCTCCGCGGTGTCGCCGCGGCTCAGCAGGTCGTTCCGCGGGTAGCCGTACTCGCAGATCTCCCGGTCATAGCGGAAGGCACGGCGCATGATCGGCGTGCTGAACGGGTTCGGCGACAGCAGCAGGTCCCATTGCGCGATGTCCTTGGCCAGGTGATCGAAGTAGGCCGTGCCGCTGATGAACTGCGGGTTGGAGATGTCGAACCCGATCCGCTTCAGCGGCGTGCCGTGCCAGGTCTGCAGGTAGACCTGGCCGTCTCGCTTGCGGAACGGCAGCTGCATGTCGTCGTTGGAGATCAGGTACTTCGACCGGGCCAGCGCTTCGTAGTACTCCTGGGTCCCCCGGAGCACGGCCGTGCCGCCGTCGGGCACCGGGACCGACCAGTCGGTGACGGCCCACAGCTGCTCACGGTCATCACCGCGGCGGCGCAGTTCCTCCGCGATCCCGAGCGGGTTGTCCGCGCATTGCTTGCCCTTCCAGCTGACGAACAGGATCTGGTCCCGGACCGGGGTCCGGGACATCGCCGGGTAGAACCCGCGGCGCAGCGCCCGCTGAGCGTAGTTTCCCTGCTCGACGCGACGTAGCCGCGGCTCGGCGGTGAGCATCGGAGTGTCGTGACCGGTGATCATCAGCCGGTACCACTTGCGTCCCGCGGGCACCCGCGGGCTCGGGACATCGTCCAGCCGGCCATGATCGTAGCCAAGCTCGGCCAGCGTGTCAGGGCCGCCGCCGACCGGGCGGACGTACAGGTTCCACTCCCCGTCGCGCAGCGGGATCGTCGCGCCGAAGAACGGCAACCGTTCCAGGTCGGCCTTGATGCTGAAGCGCTCGCCGTCCCGGCCGAAGCCGATGACGTGGGCGTCGGAAGACCCGACCCGGCGCAGGACCGTCTGGTAGGAACCGGCCGCGCCGAGAAAGCTGCCGCGGAGCACCAGGCGCCCGTCTGGCTGCCATTCGTGCTCGTCGATCACCGGACGCGGGGTGCGCTCTGCCATCACAAGGTCACCGTAGCCGCTCCGGCCGACCACGGCCTCACGGCGGCCGAACACGTGCCGGCTCTCCGGCATGCCCTCCGGCCACGCCACCCTGACCCGGAGGCGCCCGGCCAGCTTGAGGTAGACATCCCAGGCCATCCCGTCATCGCCGACGACCCGGCCCACCCGGTCCGCCACGTCCCCGGCACCGGCCAGGTCGCTCAACGGCACCATCGCGCGGAACCTGCCCCCGCCGGCGGGCGCGGCGGGGAAGGCGCGAGTCGCGGCCCCGCGGTTACGGACCAGGATCAGCTCGGCGGCAGCCGCCGGGTCCGCCATCCCCGGCACCTCAACCTCGATCTCGACCGCCGGCGC
>JALYVS010000141.1 GCA_030853115.1 Actinomycetota bacterium | reverse complement strand
TCAAAAACGCGAACTCCATCAAGGAAACCACCGAATGGGTCTGCCGCGAGAGGACACGGGCACTCCAGTTCATGACTACCTAACGTGACATAGGTCACGGAGAGCTATCTTGAATTGGCCCTGCCTGGCAGGACCCAGGAGAGGTCGACTCCTTCCATGCGGGTGCGCCGTCGAGTTCCGGGCCGAGCGTCATCAGCACCTCCTCGTCGATCACGATCGGGCCGGACGGCCGGCCTATTAATGTGCCGATATCCCCGGTGGCCGCGGCCCGGGTGCAATCGGCACTGGGCAAAGTATTCGGGTCGGGGCGCGGGCAGATTCTCGGCCAGGTGATCAGTGAGGCCGTCGAGCAGGCCCTGGGCCAGGGCACTGGCCAGCCCTACCGCCCGGGCACTGGCCAGCCCTACGGCCAGGGCGCCGGTCAGCCATTCGGCCAGCCGACCCCAACCGGTAAGCCATTCGGCCAGGTAGAGCCGCATGCTTTTAACCGGCCGGCCGGTCAGGACTTCGGTCAGCCGGCCGCGCAGGACTCCGGTCAGGCTGGCGCGCAGCCGTTTGCCCAGGTGGACCCGCAGGCGTTCAGCCAGCCCTTCGGTCAGGTGGACCCAGAGGCCTTCAGGTCGCCGCACGACCAGACCCGGCCGGCACCGCCCCAGGCCGACTAAGGTTCAGCACACCCGAACGCGGGGCTGAGCTATCCGGTGCCGGGTACCAGGCGGCCGTTCTCCAGATACACCAGCCGCCTGCGCTCAGTGGCCGCCCGCACCCGCCGCCGGATCGGCTTGCGGAGC
Organism: Actinomycetota bacterium; assembly: GCA_030853115.1. Lineage (GTDB taxonomy): Bacteria > Actinomycetota > Actinomycetes > Streptosporangiales > Streptosporangiaceae > Palsa-504. The sequence continues at coordinate 12,122 of JALYVS010000141.1, read as the reverse complement.
AGTTCAAACGCGTCCGGCAGCGCCACGAGCCGGTATTCGGAGATCTCCTCGGGCTGCAGCACGATGCCGCTCAGCGCCTTGGCGCCGACCTGGCCGCAGTCGAAGAGGAACCTGATGCCGCCCGGCCGGCCGGACCGCGGCCGCCGGAAATCCATGCAGGCCAGCCGCCCCTCATGCACTTCGATCCCGCACTCCTCGCGTACCTCGCGGCGGCAGGCATCCCATGGTGTCTCCCCGTCCGCCTCCATCACGCCTCCCGGGATCGTCCAGCCGGACTTGTAGGTCGGCTTGAGGATCAGCAGACGGCCGTCCCGGTCGAACAACAGCGCCCCGGCGGACACCGGGATACCCGGCAGAGGTGAAACGTCGAAGGTAGCGGAGGGGACGCCCGCCGCCTGATTAGCCTCATTAGTCACGGTGCCACGATACGACCTGGCCGGCTGCGAGCTGGGACGGCGACCCGCCGACAAATAAGCCTCGATCGTCGTAGTGTTCCCAGAAATGTCATACCTATACACTATGATCGAACTAGAAATCTAATTGATCCGGACCGCGGTCCGGCAAAGGGGGACCGCCCGCCAGAGCGCACCGGGAAGGAGGTGAGCCACCTCAATGAGTCCTGCCGCGCCGCCGGCCAGCACGCACGAGGCGCTGGAAATGCTGACCTCCGCGATGAGCTATCTGGCCCATGCGGACCCGGCCCAGATGGTCGCCGAGGAGCAAGACCGCTGCCTGGCAACCCTCGAGGAGGTCGACGCGATGGAAACCGCGGCGCGGGCCTCGGTCCTGGGCGGGTTCACCGCCGAAAGGGGCTACTACGACGACGCGGCCTACAGCCCCCGGTCCTGGCTCATCCACCAGACCAGAATCACCAGAGGCGCCGCGGCCGGGCATATTGCCTTGGTCCGCCGGGCTCGCGCCCACCCGCGTATGGTGGCTGCCCTGGCCACCGGGCAGATGTCCGAATCCTGGGCCAGGACCTTGTGCGGGTGGACCGACAAGCTCCCGCAGGACTGCCGCGACCAGGCGGATGAGATCCTGGCTGGCGCGGCCTGCCAGGGCCTGGCACTGCGGGACCTGGCCGCGCTGGCCGCGGAGATGCAGTCCCGCGCTGACCCCGGCGATGGCGACGATGACCCAGGGAAGGTGTTCGAAGACCGTGCGGTCCGGCTGGAGACCACGTTTCGGGGTGCCGGGGTCCTGTCCGGGGATGTCACCCCCGCATGCGCCGCCGTGCTCACCACGGTCCTGGACGCCCTGTCGGCGCCGCGCGGCGCCGAAGATATTCGCACTCACGCCCAGCGGTACCACGACGCCCTGGAAGAAGCCGCGCGCCGCCTGGTCACTGCCGGGCTGCTGCCCGAGCGGGCTGGTCAGCCAGCAAAAGTCATAGCGCATATTTCCCTGGCCGACCTGATCGATCTGGACGCCGGCTCGGTGCTGCGGGACAAGTGGACCGAGCAGGCCCGGGCTCAGTGGGCCGCGCACCGGGCCGCCGCGTCGGTCTCGGGTAGTGACGGTGGCGCATGGCTGGAAGGAGACGCGGCCAAGGGATTTGCATGCGACGCGTCAATCACCCCGGTCGTGATGGGCGAGGTAAACTCCGCGGTGCTAGAGGACCTCGTCCGGCTCTGCGTGGAGCTCGCCGGATACGGCCCCGGCTACCGGCAGAACTACGGCCGCGACGACGCCGAGGGCGCGGCGCCGCCCGCGCCTCTCCCGCCGCCCGCGCCGGTGCCACCGACCTCGCGCGGCCGCGATGCGCTGGAGCGGGAAATTATCGGCAAAGCCGTCGCCCTGCTGTCCGGTCCGGGCGGGCTGGCCTCATTCTTGCGCTGGCAGCAGCTGGGCGGCCGGCTGGCCGGGCCGAGCCTGCCGCTGGACGTCGGGGTCAGCCGGCACATCCCGGCTGCGATCCGCAACGCGGTAATCCAGCGGGACTAGCACTGCCGGTTCCCCGGCGGCTGTGATCAACCCGCCTCCGGATGCGAAGTGCACCATACCACCCCCCAGGTTAACGGCGGCAAAACCAGTCTCGAAGAATGCGCGCTGTACTGCTGGTTCCATCACCACATCGTCATCCATGAGTGGGGCTGGACCGTCGTGCTGAACCGCGACGGCACCACCACCGCGTACACCCCGACAAGACTAAGATCTTCTACAGCCACGGACCGCCACCTGACGCACCTGGGTAGACCCGGGGCCGTCGGCCAGATCGCCGATAGCGGTAAGCCAGCCTCGGATAGAGGGTCGGTGATGGCAGCGGAGTCCGCGGCCGGCGGCCATCGGCCGCGACCTGTACGAGACTGACCCCGGGTCCCCGGTGTCCGCACCGCGGTATAGACCGAGCAGAATGCTGAGGTGACCCGGCCGCTTCGTGGCCGGCATCTGCGGACACTCCAACGCGACGTGAACGGGGGCGGGATGGGTCCGGTCGGCTTCGACCTTGACATGACGCTGATCAACTCACGGCCGGCCATCCTGGCTTCCTTCGCCGGAGTTGCGCAGGACACCGGGATAGCCATCGACCTGGAGGCCGTGGACCGCCGGCTCGGGATCAAACTGGACGACGAGCTGGCCTTCTGGTTCCCGCCCGGCCAGGTGACCGAGGCAGCCGAAACCTATCGGCGGCACTACCTGCGGCTGGCCGACGAGCTCACCACCTTGCTGCCCGGCGCACACGAGGCGCTGGCGGCGGTCCGGGCGGCGGGCGAGCGGGTGGTGATCATCACCGCGAAGCACCCGATTTCGGTGGCGCCCAGCCTGCGGGCGGTCGGGCTGTCCGCCGACGAGCTGTTCACCCTGGTGCACGGGCCGGAGAAGGCGGCGGTGCTGCGCACCCTGAAGGCGGCCGCTTATGTCGGCGACACCCCGCCGGACATGGCCGCCGCGGTCCAGGCGGGTGTACGGGCGGTCGGCGTCACGACCGGGTCGTTCACCGGATCCGACCTGTCCGGCGCGGGAGCCGAGGTAGTGCTCGACTCGCTCACGAGCTTCCCTGGCTGGTACCGGGACGCCTTTTAAGGCCTCGTACCGTGCTGGCTCCTAAGCACTGGCCACGATAGCCGCGGCCACGCCGTAGGGCAGATGCCTCGGGTGCACAAGCAGCGCCCGGGCTAGCTCGCGGATCCGCAGCCGCAACGGGGTCAGCGTTTGCTCACAGTAACGCCAGGCCGCAAGCTCATCGTCACCGAAACGCGCACCGATGCCGCGCCGGAACCGTCGCGCGTCGCCGCCGTCGGAACGCCAGGTCGGCAGCCACGCCCGCAGCTCGTCATCGCGGGTCAGCAGGGACCAGTCCCGCAGCCGCTCGGCGATCTGCCCGGCCGCGTCGATCACGAATGAGAGGTCGCCGCCGTCATCGATGCCGTGCACCCGGCCCTGGCTGGCCCGTCCGTGGCGGATGCTGGCGGAGCTGAACCGCACCCCGACCGCCAGCGCGGCGACGGCGTGACCGGCTTCGTGCCAGGCCGTCTGCACGGCCGCCGTCCGGGCCGGCAGATAGCTGGACGCGGCCCCGAGGTCGTACCGCTGCCTGATCCAGATCTCATGCACGATGGACTCGTCGTCGTAGCGCACGAGCCGCCTGAGTTCGGCCTGGATCTGGGCCAGCGTCCGCAACTGCGACGGGGTCACCGGGGCGACAGCACGCAGAACTCGTTGCCCTCCGGGTCGGCCAGCACCGTCCAGCTGGCGGTACCCTGACCCACGTCGACGGGGACCGCGCCCGCCGCCAGCAGTGCCGCGACCGCCGCCGCGTGATCTTCATCCGGCTCCGGGGCCACGTCCAAGTGGATCCGGTTCTTGACGATCTTGGCGTCCGGGACCCTGAGCAGGGTCAGGTAGGGCCCGGCGTCCCGCGGTGAGCGCAGCGACACTCCGTCGGCGCTCGCACCGCGCCGCGTCCACCCGGTGGCCCGCTCCCAGAAGGCGGCCGTCAGGGCAGGATCGGCGCAGTCGATGATTACCCCGCCGAACCGCCCCGTATGCGGATAGTCAGACTGCGGATCGAGCACGCAGAACTCGTTGCCTTCCGGGTCGGCCAGCACCTGCCATGGCACGTCGCGCTGCCCGATGTCCGCCGGGACCGCCCCCAGCGCGAGCAGCCGTTTCACCTCGGCGCCCTGGTGCCCGGCGGAGTGAGTGGCCAGCTCCAGGTGCACCCGGTTCTTGCCGGTCTTGGCCTCAGGCACCGAAACAAACGCCAACGGCAACGCGACCGGATCCGGATAACTGTAGCCACTGGGATAGACGTCCACCTCGCCGTCTTCCTCGTCGCCGACCTCCCAGTCCAGCGCCGCGGCCCAGAAGCGCGCCAGCCGGGCCGGCTCGGCCGCGTCGATCACCAGGTGCACTAGGCGAGTAGGCATCCCGCCACCCTGCCACCGCCCGCATCTCCCCGCAACCGCAGCCGACCCGGGATCAGCCGCGCGACAGACGCTGCCGCCCGTACCGTCGCCATCGCGCCGGACACCACCAGGGTCAAGGTCAGCGGGCAGCCAGGGCGTACGGCTGAGGTTGCCTGGTCAGCCACTGCCAGAACCTGCGGCGTGGCGGCCGCGCCAGGAAGTGACCGCTGCCGACCGTGCCGGTGACCTCGACTCGCAGCAGTTCGGGCACGTCGTCACCCCAGGGGGCGTGAACCTTGACGTGCCCGCTGCGGATCGCCACGTCGTCGGCGTCCACCACGATCCCGGGCTTGGTCTTGAGCCGGACGTGACCGCTGCGCACGTCGAGCTCGAGTCGCAGCAACGGCTGCGTGATGACGGCCTGGGTGAGGTCCAGCTCCACGTGGCCGCTGGTCACCTTCACCTCCATCCGCTGCGGGACCATCCAACGGTCGACGCGCCGCACGTGCCCGCTGCGGCAGTCGATGCGTACCACGTCCCTCGGCTTGGCGGCGGTCGCGGGCGGCCTCGCCACGGATCCGGTCGCGGGCAGGTCAGAAACCAGTGTGGCCAGCTCACCGTATGTCCGCGCGGTCAAGGCCAGCTCCAGCCGCTGGTCGAGTTCCGCCGCGCTCAGCCGTCCGTCCCCGGCGGATACCCGGAGCACTTCGACCACCCGGTCCCGGTCGTCGTGCGAGGCACGCAGTTCGTTGCGGGCGATCTCGCCGCCGGGTTCGGATTCCGCCATGGATAAACCTTAAGGCAGGGAATTGTCCGGCACCACGCGTACCGCCCGTCCACCTCGCCTGTAAGTAAGTGATTCACTCACTTACTATACGATTCGGGTATGACAGGTAGACGCGATGCGCACGAGCGACTACCCGAGCTGATCGCCGCGGCCGTTCGGGTATTCACCCGGGACGGGTACCGGTCGGCCCGGATGAGCGATGTCGCGGCCGAGATGGGCCTGTCGGAAGCCGCTATCTATCGTTACGTGGATAGCAAGGAAAGCCTGTTCGTGCTTGCGATCCGGCATGCGCTGCTGCTCGAAGACCTTCCCGTGGGCGACCTGCCGCTATCCCCGATGCCGCTGGCGGCCACCGTGGCGGAGGCGCGCGTGTTTATCAGCGAGGTCGTGCCGTTCGGCGCGCTCGCCGACGCGCTGTCCGGGCCGGAGCCCGGCGGCGCCGGCGCCGAGCTGGAGAAAATCCTCCGGGAGCTGTTCGAGCTGGAGTCGCGGACCCGGGAAGCCGCGGACATGCTCGAACGCTCGGCTCGTGAGCTCCCGGAGATGGCGGACCTGCTGAACGCGGGCATCCGGGCGCCGGTGCTCGCGGCGCTGACCGAGTACCTGACCAGCCGGACCCAGACCGGGATGCTGCGCCGCACGCCCGACACCGCGGTCACGGCCCGGCTGGTGCTCGAGACCGTGACCTGGTTCGCCCGGCACCGGTTCGCCGATCCCGACGGTGCCGCTATCCCGGCCGGGCTGGCGCAGGATACGGCGGTCGACGCGCTGGTCCACGCCCTGGTCCCGGCCGGAACCGCGTGATGACCGATAGCGTCGCGGTGCAGGTTAGCGACCTGCGGATGAGCTACGGCGCCACGCCCGTGCTGTGCGGCGTGGACTTCGAAGTCCGATACGGCGAGGTGTTCTGCCTGCTCGGGCCGAACGGGGCAGGCAAGACCACCACCCTGGAGATCCTCGAGGGCTTCCGCCGCCCGACGGCCGGGACGGTCCGTGTCCTAGGTCTCGATCCGACGGCGCAGGCGGCCAGGCTGCGTGAGCGGGCCGGGATGGTCTTGCAGGAGTGCGGCTTTCCCCGGCAGGCCCGCGTGGCCGAGCTCATTGACCTGTGGCGCACCTACTACCCGAACCCGCGCCCGCTCGACGACCTGCTCGAGGTCGTGGAGCTTAGAGAAGTGCGGAACGCCCAGGTCCGGAAGCTGTCCGGGGGCCAGCGGCGGCGTTTGGATTTCGCGCTGGCGCTCGCGGGTGATCCCGATCTGGTCTTTCTCGACGAGCCGACCACCGGCTTCGATCCGGAGGCGCGCAGGCGATGCTGGGCGGCGATCGAGAACCTCCGGCGGCTGGGCAAGACAATCCTGCTCACCACCCACTACCTGGATGAGGCGGAACGGCTGGCCGACCGGATAGCCATCTTGAGGCAGGGCCGCATCGAATTGACCGGGACGACGCGGGAGGTGGCGGTCCTGGCCGGCCTGGCCACGCGCATCTCCTTCACCACGCCGGCGGCTCTGCGCCGCGGCCAGGTTCCGCTGCCGCCCGGGATCGGGCTGACGGTACGCGGGTCCGAGTCGGTCTGCCACAGCGGCAACCCGGGCATGACCTTGCGGCTGCTGCTGGACTGGGCCCTGGAGCACCGTCTCGGAGACCTGGACGGCCTCGCCGTGACCGCCCCCAGCCTGGAAGACACGTACTTGCAGCTCACCGGGGCAGCTGCGGACCTGGAGCTCAGTCGAGCCAGCGGAGATCGCCCGTGACCAGATCGGTTCGCCTCGCGATGGGGCAGGCGCTCATCGAGCAGCGCAGTTTCTGGCGCAGCGCCGAGTACGCGCTGTTCACCTTTGCCTTTCCGCTGATGATCCTGCTGCTGATCGGAGCGGCCAACGTCGGCTCTTACCTGCCCGGCACGCATATCAAGAACACCACCGTTTTCGTGCCTGGCATCCTGGCCTTCGGGGTGATCGTCGCCGCCTACGTGAACCTCGGATCCAAGGTTGCCGTCCTTCGCCACGACGGCGTGCTCAAGCGCATCAAGACCACGCCGCTGCCGTCGGGAGCTTATCTGGGCGGCCTGCTGGTCAGCACCGTGGTCACCGCGATCTTGCTGACCGCGGGCACGGGCCTGATCGGCTGGCTCGCTTTCGGCGCCATTCCGCGTCCCGGCGGCCTGCTGCCCCTGGCGGCCGGCCTGGTCCTGGGGATCGTATGTTTCGCCTCCCTCGGCTTGGCCATCAGTTCGGTCATTACCAGCGCCGAATCCGCCGGACCGGTGACCTACGCCAGCTTTCTGCCCATCGCTATCATCTCCGGTGTCTTCGACCCGACCTTCGGCGGCCTCCCGGCCTGGCTCTCCCACGTGGTGGCCCTGTTCCCGGTTAAGTCACTCGCCCAGGTGCTGCAGAACGCCTACGCGGCGCAGCCCTTCCCGGCTTGGGACCTGGTCAACCTGGGGTTGTGGACGGCTGCCGGGGCAGCCTTCGCCGTGTGGCGTTTCCGCTGGCACAGTTAGGCCGCGGCCCGGCGCGCGGCATCGAACGGCAGGCGGTCAAAGATGATCCTCATCTGGCTGATCTTGCCGTCCTTGACCGTGACGGCCTCCGCGCCCGGTGCGTCCTTCACGGGAGCGGTATCGGCGTCGTACATCAGCAGGGCGGTCGTGTCGTCACCGAAGGCGGCGATCAGGGCGGAGCGGGTGAGGATCTGCACGAACGGCCCCATGAATCCGCGGAACGCCTCGGCGCCTTCCAGCCGTCCGGCCGGTGTCAGGCAGACAATGTCCTGGGCCACATACGTCATGGCCTGCTCAAAGTCATGGCTCGTCCAGGCCTGGTGATACGCCAGCGCAATCTGCAGGGCCGCCGTGCTGTCCTGGGTCATGGCTTGTCCTCCTCGCAAGTGGTTGATGCCGGTGGTTGAGACACCACCAGCTCGCCAAACGGAACGCGGCCAGCCCGGCTCGTTCGCGATGCGATGCGAGGTGATAGACGACGAAGGGCCGCCATGGCACCATGTGCCGGTGAGCCGGTGCACGCTCGACCGAGCGCGAGCAGGGGACGAGCAGGCGTTCCAGGAGCTGATCGCCCCGCATATGAGCGAGTTGCGCCTGCACTGCTACCGGATGCTCGGTTCGCTCACCGACGCCGAGGACTTGCTGCAGGAAACGCTACTGGCGGCCTGGCGCGGCATGGATGGCTTCGCGGGCCGCTCGACGCTGCGGGCCTGGCTGTATCGCATCGCCACTAACCGCTGCCTGAACGCGATTCGCGACACCCGCCGCCGCGGGCCTGCTGAGCCGGTAGCCCCGTTCGACCCGCCGGAACCCTCTCGTCGCGGCGAGGTGACCTGGCTGCAGCCTTATCCCGACATTTGGCTGGAGCAGGCTGCAGATACCGGACCAGGACCCGCGGCCCGGTATCAGGCTCGGGAGACGGTCGAGCTCGCGTTTATTTCGGCCCTGCAGCGGCTGCCCGCTCGGCAGACCGCCACGCTGCTCCTTTGTGATGTGCTCGGCTACGCCGCCGCTGACGTCGCCGCCATGCTGGACACCAGCCCCACCGCGGTCAAGGGCGTTCTGCAGCGTGCCCGTGCCTCCCTCGCCCGGGGCGCGGTAGCTGGTGACGCCGCCGCTGCCCCGGCCCGAGGCTCGGCTCAGGAGCGGGACCTGGCCCGCCGTTTTGCCCGGGCCTTCACCGAGGACGACATCGACGGCGTGGTCGCGCTGCTGACCGACGACGTGTGGCTGGCTATGCCTCCGGCGCCCCATGAGTACCACGGTCCGGCGGCGGTCGCGGCCTTCCTGCGGACCAGCGCCAGCTGGCGGGGGCAGCGCCGCTTCCAGCTTGTGCCCTGCCGGGCCAACACTCAGCCCGCCTTCGGCTGCTACCTGGCCGATCCCGGCCGGCCGGCCGGGTACGCCGGGCTCCTGGTGCTGACCCCGTCCGGAAACCGGGTTCGCGCCGTCACGCGTTTCCTCGACGACCGACTGCCCCGGGCCTTCGGCCTGGCCGCCACACTCGGCTGACCCGCCGGTTCCCGCCCGGGCCCGGGGAGCGTGACAGAATGAACCGGTGGCGGCGGCGTTCGAAGACGGTCCCTCGATAACCGCCCGCCGGGTGGCCGCGCACCGGCTCGGCTTCCCCCGGGTTCCGGCGCCCTACGGCGTTCCCGGCGCTGACGAAGCCCTGGCCACCGACGTCGCCGCCGGGCGCGAGGCCCCGCTGACCCGGTTGCACGACTACCTGGCCGCGCGCACCGCGTTCTTCGACCGGGTCGTGGTCGGTGCTATCGGCCGGGGCGTGCGGCAGATCGTGGTGGGCGCCGCGGGTTATGACGGGCGTGCGCTGCGGTACGCCAAGTCAGGTGTCCGCTGGTTCGAGGTGGATCATCCCGCGACTCAGCGGGACAAGCGGTCCCGGCTGAAGCGGCTTGGCCTCACCACGCCCGGGGTGCAGTTCGTCGAGGCTGATTTCACCACGGACCCGGTGGCCGAGCGGCTGCTCGCGGCCGGCCTCGACCTGGACGAGCCGGGCCTGTTCTTGCTCGAAGGGGTCGCCGTCTACCTGGCCCCGGCGGTCCTGCAGACCGTCCTTGATCAGCTCCGCCAGCTCGCCGCGGCCGGCAGCCGCCTGGCGATCAGCGTGTCGCTGGCCAGGGACCACGACGCGGGCGCCAGGGCCCGCTTCCAGGCCTCGGTGGCGGCGATGGGGGAACCGGCCAGGTCGGCGTTCGACGCCGGCGAAGCCGAAGCCCTGCTCGCCCGCACGGGGTGGCAGATCATGACCGATCCCGATGATCTCCAGGCGGGGGGAAAGCGCCAGCGACAGCGTTCGGCCGGCCTGCTCCAAGCCAGCGCCGGTCCCCGGGCCGCCGCCACGCCCAAGGTCCCCGCCACGCCCAAGGTCCCCGCCAGGCCCCAGGTCCCCGCCACGCCCCAGGTGCCCATGCCCCAGGCCGCGGAAGCGCTGTCCCTGTCCGCCCTGCTGTCCCAGGCGCTGGTCGCGTACACGATCGAGTTCGACAACCAAGCCGAGCACCGCCTGCCGCACCGCACGACCAACTTCGGCGCCTCCGGGCACGGCGACGGGCCCTGGCTGGTGTCGCTGGTCATGTGGGAGAACTGCATGCGGTTCGTCGACGACGAGCCGGTCACCGTGGCCGAGCTGAAAACCCTCGCTCGCACCGGAACGAACCTGGACGGCATGCGGCGCTGGGGCTACATCACCATCGACGGCACGTCCGAGAAGGTGCCCCAGGGACGCACTGGCCCGGCCGCTGTCCTGCGTGCTACCGCCAAAGGCTCGCGGGCGCGGCAGGTGTGGCTGCCGCTGGCCGGCCTGATCGAGGAGCGCTGGCGGGAGCGTTTCGGCGCCGGGCAGATCGGCGCGCTGAGGGACGCCCTGATCAAGGTAGTCAGCCAGCTCGATCCGGGGCTGCCCGACTGCCTGCCGATCCTCGGCCCGGAGCTGCTCAGCCGGGGACCCGACCCCGCGCTCCCGCCTCGGAGGGACGATGCCGATGTGGCCGCGCTGCCGATGTCGGCACTGCTGTCCCGGGTGCTGCTGTCGTTCGCGCTGGAATACGAGCGCGAGTCGGCGCGGTCGCTCGCGGTCAGCGCGAACCTGCTGCGTGTCCTGGGCCCCGAAGGGACCCGGCTCCGTGACCTCGCTCCGCTGGCTGGTATCTCCAACGAAGCCGCCCGCTGGGCCCTGGGCATCTTGGTCCGGGGCCGCTTCGCCGTCGAGGAACCGGACCCGGCCGCTAGCCGCGGCAAGATCGCGCGCCTGGCCGACCGGGGCGTCGATGCTCAGCGCGTCCACCGCGAGCTCCTGGCTGCGGTGGAACAGCGCTGGCGGGAACGCTTCACCGGCGGCACCATCAGCGCCCTCGGTCAGGCCCTGGCGGCCCTCGCCGTCGGCCCCGACGGTGAACCGCCCCCGCTGTTCGGAGCCATCGAGCCGTATCCGGACAACTGGCGGGCCTCGGTCCGCCGCCCGGCGATCCTGCCTTGTTTCCCGATGGTCCTGCACCGCGGCGGCTACCCCGACGGCAGCTAACCTCGACCCCGTGCGCACCGGACGTCCCATGCCCGAACGCACCGCCGGCGCCCCCTGCGTCTAGCTCCGCCGGCTCTGCCACCATGTCGGTGTGGAGTATCGAGAGGTGACGGCGGACGATGCGGCGGTTATAGCCGGCCTGCATGCGGAGAGCTGGAGGCGTCATTACCGGGGTGCGCTGCTGGATTCGTATCTCGACGGGGACGTGCTGCGGGACCGGATGGCTGAGTGGACTAGCCGGCTCGCTCAAGCTGTCCCGGACCGGTACTCCGTGGCCGGGTTCCTCCCGGACGGAACCATGGCCGGCTTTGCGTATACCTTCCTCGACGCCGACCCGGCATGGGGCGCCCTCCTGGATAACCTGCATGTCCGCCACGACGTGAAACGCCAGGGTGTCGGCGCCCGGCTGATGGCCGAAACGGCGCGAGCGGTGATCGGGCACCGTCCAGCGAGCGGCCTGCACCTGTGGGTGCTGGAGCAGAACACCGCTGCCCAGGCGTTCTACCAGGCCCAAGGCGGCCGCTGCGTGGAACGCCAGCTGGCTGGTCCCCTCCCGGGCGGCGGGCGGGCGTATTCGCTCCGCTACGCCTGGCGTGATCTGTCGCAGCTGGCCGCTGGCGGCCAGCGGCCCGAAATAAATAATTTATCCGGCTGACCTCAGGGCATAGCCAGGACGTCTAGGATCTGCTGCCCGTACCGGGTCAGCTTGGTCTCGCCCACCCCGTTGATGAGCCTCAGCTCCTCTAGCGTGGACGGCGGGGAGGCGGCGATCAGCCGCAGGGTCGCGTCGTGGAAGATCACGTACGGCGGCATGGCCTGTTCCTTCGCGATCGCGGTCCGCCAGGCCCGCAGTCGCTCGAACACCGGCTCGGCCTCCGCCGGCAGCTCCGCTGGCATCGTCCGGTCCGCCGCCGCGCGCCGGGACTTCCCGCC
>JALYVS010000573.1 GCA_030853115.1 Actinomycetota bacterium | reverse complement strand
GCATCGGCAAGGTGGCCGGGTCGGCCGCGGCCAGCGTCTCGGCGGTGGGGAAGCAGTGCGTGAGCGTGCCATCCGGGCGCGAGAGCGGCTTGCCGTAGGCGGCCACCAGCCGGCTTCCCAGCCGCCGGGCGGCAGCGACTGACACCTGCTGGCCGAGCACCGCCCGCAGGGCCAGCTCGTTGCCGTCGACGTGGCCAGGCGAACGCCGCCCCGGGTGGGCCCGCGCCAGCGGCCCCAGCACCGGATCGGCGGACAGGTTGCCGGTAACCGCTTCGGGATCCGCGTCCAGGTCGAGCAGGCGGCGGCAGCGCTGCACCGCCGCGGTCAGGTCGCGCAGGTCCTCGAGCTGCAGCTCGCAGTCGAGGTAACCCGGATCGTGCGGCCGCAGGAAAGGCCCGAGTGAGAAGATCCCGGTGCCGTTCGGCAGCTGGATGGTCCTGCAGTAGCGGTCGCCGTTCACCGCCTCGATCCCCGGGATGGCCCGGGCGGCGAGGAAGCCGGAAAGCCGGTCCAGATCGATCGGCGCCCGGTACGCCAGCCGCAGCCTGATCAGCCCGGGAGCAGCCGGATCCGGTCCGGGCGAGGTGCCGAGCCGCCACGATCGCAGGGCCTTGGTCCCCTGGGTCCCGCGCGCCGCCCTTAGCTGTGTCGGCGTCACCGCGAAAACCTCGTGCATGGTCGAGTTGAACTGCCTGATGCTGGCGAAGCCTGCCGCGAAGGCGATCTCGGACAGCGGCAGCACGGTCGTCTCGGTGAGGATCCGGGCCGTCTGGGCCCGCTGCGCCCGGGCGATGGCCAGCGGGCCGGCCCCGAGCTCGGCGGTAACCAGTCGGCGCACTTGCCGCTGCTCGTAGCCGAGGTGGTCGGCTAGGCCCTCGACGCCGTGCCGGTCGACGACACCGTCGGCGATAAGCCGCATCGCGCGCCCCACCACGTCGGCCCGGATGTTCCATTCGGGTGAGCCGGGGGAGGCGTCTGGGCGGCAGCGCTTGCAGGCGCGGAAGCCCGCCTCCTGAGCCGCGGCGGCGCTGCGGTAGAACCGCATGTTCTGGCGCTTCGGGGTGATCGCCGGGCACGACGGTCGGCAGTAGATGCCCGTCGAGGTGACCGCGATGAAGAACACGCCGTCAAAGCGGGGGTCCTTGCTGACCGCCGCCTGATAGCGCTGTTCGTCATCGAGGGCCGGTACCCCGGCGCCCGGTGCGGTGATGGTCTTGGTCACGTCGCTACTCTGCCAGCCCGCACGGAGCCACACTAGCGGAAATCGGACAGCCACCCCCGTGCCGCTGCGCAGTTCGTAACTCTCCGTAAAGCATGGCCGCGCAGATAGGTAACTATCACTATGTTACCCGTTGCATTGGGTACAGCACATATAGTTACATTACAAATGGTAGCGAAGCAACTTCATAACGTGTTTTCAGGGCGTCGCCCCCGCTTCGACCTCACCGGCCGGGCCGGGTTCGCCGCAGCTCAGATTTCGTCAAGAGGTGTATGTCGTGGCCAGCGAATATCCAGAAGAAGGCCGATCAGCGAGCGATGGCGGCGACGAGCCCGGCCGGCTCCCATTCCGTCCGGATGATCCCGGCCACCCGGCGCAGACCGAGGCTCGCGCCGAACTCCGTGACCGCGAGACGTACTATATCGAGCTGCGCTTCGCCGTTCACTGCCAGAGCCGGTCGCTTTCCCCGGATCCTTCCGCACCCGGGATCCCGGCGCCGCGGACTTCTCCAGATGACCAGGAGTCGGACACCTGGACCGGGACAAGTCACGAGGCCGCAAACGCCGGCGCGGCCCGCCGTACCGAGGAAGAAAGCGCGGCCCGCCGTACCGAGGAAGAAAGCTGGGACGAGATGGTTGCGCGCTTCGGCGATACCTGGACCTGAGGAGCAGTTGCGGCGGCCCCGATCCTTCCGCTGGCGGAGCTAGATCCGCCAGAAGTCGAACCGGTCGTGCCCGGGCCGGAAACCCGCCGCCTCCACGATGTCGACCGCCAGCTTGAACTTATCGCCGACCCGCCAGGGCTGGTGCGCGTCACTGCCGAACGAGACGGCTCGTCCGCCCGCCTCTCGCCACCATCGCACCAGGCCGGCCGAGACCAGCGGGCTCTTGGTGTTGATTTCGAGGACCCGGTCGCTGGCGGCCAGGGCGCGCAGGACGGCCCGGTACTCGGCCTCGAACCTCTCCTCGTCGTAGGGCCCGGCCGACCACGGCCACATCCGCCGGGGGAAGTCCAGGTGCGCCAGCACCTGGAACAGGTCGCTACCCTCGATCAGCCGCAGCAGCTCGCCGAAGTACCGGCGCATCACGTCGTCGGCGGGCATCTGCCTGAACAGGTCGTCGGCGGCCGTCAGGCGCCCGTTGACCGGCACCGCATGTAGTGAGCCGAGGATCCGCTCGAAATGCGAGGCGGCCACCAGGGCGCCCGCGCTAGCGGCCCACAGGTGCGCCTCGCCTATCTCGACCCCGGAGAGTATCCGCAGATCCGGGTAACGCTGACGACAGTCGTCGAGGGTAGCCAGGTAACCGGGGACATCGAGCAGGTGCATATGTCGGTAACGGTGCGGATCGAGGTGCTCGACGCCGATCTGGTCCCCGTCGGTCCAGTCGGTAAAGTCCAGGTGATCGGTGAAGGCCACGGCGGGCAGGCCGGCCGCGAGGGCCTGTTCGCAGCTACGTGCCATGGACGCGTCGCCGGGCGTGTCCCACGACCACTGGGTATGGACATGGTTATCGGGCGGCAGCACAGTGCCAATTGTGTCATGCGCACCCCCGTGCCCTACGCCCTGTGTCAAGCGCCCTGGCCTGCGCCCCTTGAGCGCGGGCCCCGGGTAACCAGCCCGGCTGCCGCGGTTTGGCCGAGGTGATGACGTAGACCGCGGCCGAATCGGGATCAGGAGCCTGCGGGCTGGCTGGGCCGAGCGCGGGCGGTTCCGGCGCGGCCGGGACATCCGCGGGTTCGAGCGGTTCCGGATGCTCGTCGCCGTCGTTCCTGCGTTTTTTCGCGGCGTCGGCGGTGAGCTTGGTAGCCAGTTTCTGCCACCGTTCTTCCCACTCCGCGATGCCCCCGCCGCAGGCGCGCACGTAAGCGACGGCCACGGGCAGCGTGGGCAGCCGCAGACCGCCGGCCGCCGCCGCGAGGGTCTTCATCTCGTAGTGCGAGCTCTCGGCCAACTCTGGGTAGTCAAGTCCGGCCTGGGCGCGCAACGTGCGCAGGTCCCTGGCGAACGCATCGAGCCCGTCCGGCTCGATGCTGGCGACCGGCGTCGGCCCGGCCGGCCGCTCATCAGGAACCGCCGTCTCCCGCTGCCGGATCACCGGCCCGGGCGGCTCCGCTGAGGTCTGAGCCCCGTGCGGCTGATGTAGTCCCTGCGACCCGGGAACTCCAGGCGCACCCTGCGCTCCCGGTCCCCCGTACGGGCCAGGCGTCCCCGGCAGGCCCGGCGCACCGTGCGCGCCGGGCATGCCTGGCGGTCCCGGAGTCCCCGGCCCGGGTGCGCCGTGCGGCCCGGGCATGCCGGATCCGGG
>JALYVS010000572.1 GCA_030853115.1 Actinomycetota bacterium | reverse complement strand
GCGCGCGGCCGACCGCGGTCAACCTCGAGCGCGAGGTAGCGGCGGTCGCGGCCCGCATCCCGGACGGCCGCCAGGCCGTCGAGACCGCCGCCCTGGCCGTCGTCGAGTTCGCCACCGTGGCCAGCCACCAGATCAGCCGCCGGGGCGCCGCGTACCTCAGGGACGCCTGCGGCCAGGACCGGCAGCTCCAGGTGCTCACCCACTGCAACACCGGCGCGCTGGCCTGCCTCGGCTGGGGCACCGCCCTGGGAGTCATCCGCGCGCTGCACGAGGCAGGCGCGCTCGGCCGGGTGATCGTGGACGAGACCCGGCCGCTGCTCCAGGGCGCCCGGCTGACTTGCTGGGAGCTGGGCCAGCTCGGCATCGAGCACCGGCTGGTCTGCGATAGCGCCGGGCCGTTCCTGATCAGCCAGGGGCTAGCCGACGCCGTGGTGGTAGGCGCCGACCGGGTGGCCGCGAACGGCGACGTGGCCAACAAGATCGGCACCTACGGGCTGGCGCTCGCCGCCCGCCGGGCCGCCATCCCGTTCCTGGTCGCGGTGCCCGAGTCGACCGTCGACGAAGCGACCCCCGCCGGCGCCGCGATCCCGATCGAGCTGCGGGCCGACGAGGAGATCACCGTCCCGGCGGCCCCGGCCGGCACGAAGACGCTTAACTACGCGTTCGACATCACCCCAGCCGAGCTTGTCTCCGCGGTAGTCACAGAAAAACGACTGATCCCGAACGGGCAGTGGCTCCACACCCCAGGCCGCTAAACCGCCCGGCGCGAACAGGAGCGGCTCGACGGCCCGGCCCGCTGAATGTTCCGCGGCCAGCTGACGTCAGCTGGCCGGTGGCCGCGCAAAGGTGAGCTGGCTCTGCTGGTCGGTGAAACCGCAGGCGCGGTAGATCCGGATGGCTACGTCGGCGGGGTCGGCCACGATGACCAGGGTGCTCGCGGCGAGAACCTCGCGGCCGTACCGGCCCGCGTGCCACAGGAGTGTCCCGGCCAGCCCCAGGCGGCGGGCCGCCGGGTCGGTCTCGACATCCTGGTAACGGGCGAAGCCGCCGCCGGCGTCGCACACGCCGAGCTGCGCGAGCAGCCGGCCGCCGGTGAAGGCGCCGAACCAGGCGCCTCTCCCGGCCTGGGTGAGCCGTTGCCGCGCGTCAACCCGGCGCCTCATGTAATTCTGGGCCCCGTCGGCACCGAAACAGCGGACCCCCAGGTCGAAAGACTGCTCCCAGTCGGCGCCGGATTCCAGCGACCGGATTTCCGCATCGGAGTTCGGATGCGGGGGCGGCCCGACGGCGGTGCAGGTCAGCACGGTGGCACGCTGCGCCTCGAGCCCGGCGACCGGGAACTCCGCGGGTATCACCGGCTGGTCGTCGGTGGTGTCCACGCCCAGCGCGACGTGCCGGGCCGCGGGAAACTCCGCTGCGAACCTGGCCAGCCACCGGTCGACCGTGCCGGCCGCGGGCACCGCGTCCAGCAGCAGGAAGTTACCCCACCAGAAGCCCGGGTTATCCAGGCTGCGGATCACGAGATAGTCGCCGCGGTCGACGACCTCGGCGCCTTCGAGCACCCGCAGCGCCACGTCCGTCCGCAGCCCGAGCGATGTCATCCGCACCGGCCCGAGCCTAAGGGATGCCCGGAGCGAAGACGACGAGGGCGTGTCCGGTAGATCATGGGATGCGATGCCGGCGGGATCTCGCCGCCAGATCGTGATCGAGGCGTGTGCGCATGCTATTTAAGCTGACCTTATGGAATCGGTGGGGACGCGATCCTGGCGGATCGGCGAAGATCGGTGGCCTGAGGCGTTCGACGTGGCGTTGTGGTTCCGGGCCGCGGAACGGATCGGCGTTCCGGCGGGCGGCGTGGTCCCAGGGCCGGCCGAGATCGATATGCTGCCGGACCGGAGCGCGGCTCCGGCCGACGCGAGCGAGCTAGCCGCGGGCTGGCTTGCGTGGTGGCAGGCGCTAGCCGGCCAGCTGCCGCTGCGGGAGCCGCTCGACCCCTCCCGGCTGCCATCGGCCCTGGCGTTCACCGGACCGCCGGACTTCACCGGGCTGGCGGGCTGGCCCGTCCTGCAGCAGGTCGTCGCGGCCCGGTGGCGCGAGGCCACTGAGTGGCACAGGCGGCGGAGAAGAGCTGGCCTGGCTGCGGGGCTTCGCTGCGATATGCGGACCGTTCGTGCCGTGCACGACCTGGAACGGGAACTCGGCCGCCCGGTTAGGCCATTCGAGGTGGACTTCGTGCTCCTCGCGGTCCGCGACGACCAGATCCGGGAGCTCCGGCCGGGCCGGTACCTTGTCCCGGAGAGGCTGCGCGACGGGCCGCGCTGGCCGCAGTTCCTCCGTGAGCTTCTGCTCCCGTACGCGCGGGACACGCCCTAGTAGCGAGCCGGGCTAGTGAGGTGCGGCGGCGGCACGGTCCTGCGTCTGGTCCGCGTAAGCCGTCCGCAGCGCCTGCAGGAACGTCTCGGCGGGCTGCGCGCCCGAGATGCCGTACTTGCGGTCAATGACGAAGAACGGCACTCCGGTCGCGCCGAAGGCCCGGGCCAGCTCGATGTCGGCCTGCACGGCCTCGGCGTATTCAGTGCCGGCCAGGACCTCGCGGGCACGGCCGGTGTCGACGCCGGCCTCGCCGGCCAGCCGGACCAGCGTCTCGGGGTCGGACAGGTCCGCGCCCTCGGTGAAGTGCGCCCGTAGCAGCCGCTCCTTGGCCGCGTCGCCCACGCCGAGGTCGGCGGCTAGGTGCAGCAGGCGGTGCGCCTCCAGGGTGTTCACGACGAGGGCGGCGTCGAAGTCGAAATCCAGCCCCTCAGCGCGGGCCAGTTCGGCCAACTGGCCGGTCATCTGGCTGGCCTGCGGGCCGAACCGCCGGGTCAGGTAGTCCTTGGTCGGCACCGCGGTGCCGACCGGGGTGTCGGGATTCAGCTGGAAACTCCGCCAGGCGATCTCGACCTCGCCGGCGTGCTCGAACTCGTTCAGCGCGTGCTCAAGCCGGCGCTTGCCGATGTAGCACCAGGGGCACACCACGTCGGACCAGATCTCGATCTTCACTCATCCGCTCCCATCGTCACTGCTTGTCCTGGTGCCGCTTGTCCCGGTCCAGCTTGGCCCGGTGCCGCTTGTCCTGGTCCCGCTTGTCCCGGTCCCGCTTGTCCCGGTGCCGCCAGCTGCCCCGGCGGAACCTCGCAGAAGCCGTCGGCGCAGACGGCCGCGCCGCGGTCGCCCAGGGTTCGCAGCAGCGGGGACGCGGCGTCAGAGCGCACGCCCGCGGCGGGAGCGGGCTGGTCCGCTTCGTCGATGCTCATAGGTACCTCCGGTCGCTGGTCTTAACCGGCGGAGCACTGGCCTTGTTCCGCGGAGACGATAGGTTCCAGTCGTGGCTAAGGATCGCGCGGTCAAGGACCGGCCCGGCGCAGATCGCGCGGCTGGGCCCGGGCGGGCGCAGCAGATCGGTATGGCCGGCCTGATCGGAGGGCTAGCCGGGGCGGCGCTAACGGCGCACCGCGGCCGGGGCGTCACTGCCGGGGTGCTGGCG
>JALYVS010000140.1 GCA_030853115.1 Actinomycetota bacterium | reverse complement strand
GGCTGACCGCGCGCAGCCCGGCCACGCAGATCAGCCGGCTCTCGCTCCAGCGTTCGTCGTCCAGTTCCCATATCCCCGCCTCGGGTTCCTGCCAGCGGGCCGCGATCGCGCCGGCCGCGGTCTCCGCCGCGCGCCAGCCGTCGGCGTCCAGGTGGTCGTGACGCGCGGCGGCGGCGAGCAGCAGCAGCGACTCCCCGAACGCGTCGAGCTGGAACTGGGCGTTGACGTGGTTGCCGGTGATGTCCTGGCCGCCGGGGTAGCCGGGCAGGTGCAGGGAACGCTGGTCGGGGACCCGGCCGCCGGTCGTGGTGTAGGCGGGGGTCAGCTTCGGCCCGTCGTCGAGCAGCCGGGCGGAGACGAAACGGACGGCGTCATCGAGCAGCGGGTACGCGCCGGCCGCGGCGATCGCCTCGCCGGTGAAGCACTGGTCGCGGATCCACACGTAGCGGTAGTCGTAGTTCCGGCCCTGGCGGGCCCGTTCAGGCAGGCTCATGGTGGCCGCGGCGACCATGCCGCCGCCGGAGCTGGTCAGTCCGCGCAGCACCGCGTAGGCGTGGCGGGTGTCGTGCGGGGCGACCGCGCCGGGGAACTCGGGCACGCCCTCGCGCCAGGTGAGCTCAGTGCCCTCCCATGCCCGGTCAGGATCGGGAAGCTGGCCGGGCAGGGCCCGCTCGGATAGCTCCAGGACGAGGTCGTGGTGACTGCCTGCAGGCAGAGTGAGATCCATGGTCAGCACGTCCTCGCCGTCCGGGCCGCGGCTGGGTCTGGCCGCCTCGCCGCCGCTCCAGCGCAGCCGCAGCCCTCCGGTCTTGGCCGCCCATGCCCCGCCGTCACGGCCGAGGCCCGACAGCCGGTGCTGGCCGTAGCCGGCCCGGGGGTCCAGGCGGACCCGCACGCGGGCGTCTCCCTGGGTGGCGATGATGCGGCGCAGCAGCACCGCGCGGTCCGGGTCGCCGGGGAAGGCCAGCGCTTCACGGCACTCGATGATGCCGGTCCCGGTGATCCACCTCGAGCGCCAGATCAGCGAGCCGTCCTCGTAGTAGCCGCCCCACACGAAGCGGGCGTCAGCGGGGGTGATCGCGTATATGCCGCTGCCGCCGATCAGGGAGGAGAACACCGCATCGCAGTCCCAGCGGGGGGCGCACATCCACACGATGTCTCCGCGCGGGCCGACCAGGGCGCCACGTTCACCGTCGGCGAGCAGCGCGTACTCCCGCAGCACGTGCAGCGGGTAGGTAATCGGCCACGAACTCGATGCCAGCGATCCACTTGACCATCTTGAAACCGAGCTGGGTCTCGATCCGCAGCCGCACCGGCGCGCCGTGCTCGACCGGCAGCGGCGCCCCGTTCATGTCGAGCGCGAGGATCGTCTGCGGGTTGCCCGCGAGGTGGACTGGGATGGTGCCGTAGAAGAACCCGTACCGGCCCTCACCCTCGGTCAGGCCCTTGTCGTCCATCGCGTAGAAGACGACGTGCCTGGCCGAAGGCGCCGGGCGCACCTCTTCGATGACCCGGGCCAGCGGGACGCCGGCCCACTCGGCGACAGCGGTCCAGCCCTGGATGCAGTTGTGCTTGGTGACCTGATGCTGGTCCCCGAGGCTGCGCAGCTCGGCCAGCGACAGGTTTACGGGGTGCTCGACGAGCCCGCCGACACTGAGCTGGTAGTCGCGGAAGCCGCCGGCCGCCAGGGCTTCGTACTCCTCGCCCGCGGGCGGGTAGCCGTTGATGCGGTGGTAGGGCGAGATGTCTGTGCGGGTGAAGTGCTGGCGGGAGGTGAACAGCCGGGAGATGACCCGTTCGAACGGGTCGACCATGAACCCGAGCAGCCGCTGGGTGCGGCGTCGGTAGCGCAGCGAGAACCAGGTGATCACCACGTGGAATACCACGATCGCGAACAGCCCGGCCAGGCCGATCCCCAGCGCCAGGCGCCGGTTCCCGTCCGGGTTCCCCAGCACGATCGCGGCGAACTCCTTCGGCACCCCGTGGATGATCACCATGAACACATGCACAACGATGAACGCCCCGAACGCGCACATTCCCAGGAAGTGCAGGCTGCGGGCTCCCTGCTTACCGCCGAACAACTTCCCGTACCACGGGAACCGGGCCAGCACCGACGGTGACATCGCCGCACCGGTCGCGACCTGCAATGGCGCCAGCAGGAAGATCACCACGAAGTAAGACAGCTTCTGGGCCGGCTCGAACGGCTGGCCGGGAATCTTAGCCGGGAGCTGGAAACGCAGGTAGGTGCCCACGGCCTTGATCGAGTCCGGCACGATCGACCAGCTGGTCGGGATCAGGTAATGCCAGTAGCCGGTGGCGAACACCAGGGACATGTAGACGGCGCCGGTCAGGATCCAGAACTGGATCGTCATGAAGTGCCAGTGCCGGCCCAGGCCCAGGTTCTTCCGGCCCGGCAGCGCGACCACCGGTGACCAGGACTCCTCCTAATCCAGCGACGACCACGGCCTGCGCGACTCGGCGCTGAAGACCTTCTTCGACAGCCGCAGCCACTCCCGACCCGGCGGGCAGCCGTCACGCCAGTAGAACTTCGGGAACGCCGACAGCACCTCGATACCCGAGCGGAACAGCAGCAGCATGAAAAAGAGGTTCAGAAAATGGGTGATCACCACCCACCACGGAAAAAATTCAGGCACTCCCGGCCCCCTTCGGCTACCGCACGGACGCGAACTTGGAAGATGCATGGCCCATGCTCCAGGCACTAGTGCGGCCACGACCCTGATAAAACCATAACCGCAATCATTGCGTAAGCGCAACTAGCTATGTCAGACTGACAAGCGACGCAAGCCGTCGGCAAGCGAGAGGTGGTAAACGTGAGCCAGCACAGCGAGGTAAGCCAGGACGTCCGAGAGGGCGAGCACGACGCTTCCGCTCGTGTCGCCCGAATGCGGGCCGCGCTGCTGGGCGGGCGCGGACCCGGAGCCTCCGCACAAGAGATCGCCGAGCACACACGCGACCGCACGCTGCTCGGCGCGGTGCCGGCACCAACCGAGCGGGCCCTCGTGGCGCGTCAGGCCGGCCGGTTGCGGGCCGGTGAACCCATCACCAAACGCAGCGCCCGGATCAGCATCCGGCACGACCGGCGACGGGCGGCCCTGAGCGGCGCCGCCGCAGCGCTGCTCACCCGCTGGCTCGTGCACCGGCTGATCCGATCCCGGACATCACCGCCACGGTGACTGTCCCGCCGGCCCAGCCCGCGTTCCGCCTACCAGAAAGGTTCTCCATGTCAGGTGGCGCCGGTTCCAGATCAGGGTCCGGTCCAGCAGCTCACTCCGGCAGCTGCCGATCCAGCGTTCCGTGATCGGATTCATCGAGGTGCCTGGATGGCGGAGCGGATCACCTGGATCCCGGCCGCCTGGAACACGGCACCGAACGCTTGCGGGAAGCTGGCGTCCCGGTCATGCAGGACGAACTTCACTCGTGTCCCGGCCTCTTCCAGGTCCATTAGCAGGTTCCGGGCCCGATGGACGACCCAGGACCGGACCGGGTGCCCGGTGGCGCCCGGGACCCGGACGCGGCGGCTGCCATGCCCGGTCACCGCGAGGACGTGCACCTTGGTGCCATTGAGCAGGTCAGCGGTGAAGAAGTCCAGCGCCAGGATCCCTGCGCCTGCGACCGCGGAACTCCGCCCGGCCGGGGCCGTCCCGGCGGGGCGCCGGGGCGATCCCGGCGTCCTTGAGGATCTGCCGCACCGTCGGCGGTGCCACGATGTTGCCGGGCCCGGCGAGCTCACCGTGGATCCGCCCGTACCCCCGTGACTCGTTCTCCCGTGCCAGCCGGAGCACCGCCGGCCGGATACTGCGGCGCATCGGCGGCCGTCCGGAGCGCCCGGCGGGACAGCCGCGTCCAAGGCTGTTTCCCGCCTCACCCGTCTGCCCAGAGGCGCCAGTTCCGCGTTCGTCCAGCCGATCATCCCAGTCGCGGTCCTTCCGTGAGTGACCCGGAGTTACAGCTCGAGCCGCCAAGGCCTTGACTGTTGCGATCCAGATGATTTACAGTCCAGTTGCTGAATCGTTAAAGCATTGCTTTATCCATCTGAGTCCCGTTCAGGGGCGCAACCGGTTGCGTTGTTCAATCGTTTCAGCAAATATTTTCGACAGACCCTCCTGTGAGGAGACGCCATGCCCGGGTCACGCTTCGGCGTCGATGCCGTCAGCCATTACGGCGAGCTCGTGACGGGAGGCCTGCCCGTGCCCAACGCGGTCCCTTGCCCCGGCCGTGACCAGCACCCGGCCGGCGGACGGCACAGGCTGGGCATCTGCGCGGCCGAGCGCGACCGCATGGAACTCAGCTTTGCCGAGCCGCTGCTCGGCCGCCGCGGACTGCTACCCTCCACGCGGGCAACCACGTCTAGGCTCCCTACAAGATCGGGCCGCTGCATGCCGCCGAGGAATTTTGTGACGCCACGATCGGCCGTGACCTTGAGTGATGTCGCGGCCGCGGTCGGCATCTCCCGCAGTGCGGCGTCGATGGCACTGGCCGACCATCCGCGGATCAGTCAGGCAACGAAGGCTGCGGTCCGGGCTGCGGCCGTCAACCTCGGCTACGTGGCGAACTCAGCCGGGCGCGCACTGCGCGCCGGGAGATCGGCCTCCATCGCGGTCGTCGTCCCGAACACCGGCCAGCACGTGTTCGGGCACCCGTACTTCATGCACCTGCTGGTCGGTGTCACGGCCGCGGCCAACGAACGTGACGTGGCGCTGATGATGTCGACCAACCCGGACGAGACGCACGGTGTCGCGGCGTACGAGCGGGTGCTGCGCTCCCAGGCCGCGGCCGGGGCGATCATCGCCTCGGCGTCCATCAACGACCCCAACCTGAACCGGATGGTTGATGCGTCGATGCCGGTCGTGCTGATCGGCCGGTTCCCGCACCTGCCGCAGGCGGTCAGTGTCGGCGTCGACGACGTGGCCGGGGCGGCCATGATCACCCGGCACCTGGTCACCGAGCATGGGCTACGCCGCATCGGCCATATCAGCGGCCCGCTTGACCACCAGACGGCGATTGACCGTTACGAAGGTTTCCGCAGTGCGCTGGCCGAGTCAGGCGGCAGCGCCACCCACACCCTGGCCCTAGGCGACTTCAGTGAGCTGTCCGGGCGTGCGGCGGCCCGGCAGCTGCTCGACAGCATGTCCGATATCGAGGCGATCTTCGCGGCCAACGACGAGATGGCGTACGGGGCGCTGCTCGAGCTGCGGTCACGCGGGCTGCGGGTGCCGGAGGATGTCGCGCTGGCCGGCTACGACGACTTCGGCGTGTCACGGCTGACGACGCCCGGTCTGACCACGGTGCATGTGCCCGCCGAGGACATGGGCCGGTTCGCGGCGGAGCTGCTGTTCGATCTGGTCGACGGGAACGTGCCGCAGCCGGCGCACACCGTCCTGCCGACCGGGCTGATCATCCGGGACTCCTGCGGCATTCACCCGCAGTGAATAGCTAAAGCAATTCTCACCAGGGCATGCGCCGGCCGGTGCGGCCCGTCTCAGAGTGGAGCGATCGATGCCTTTCTCACGCCGGAAAGTGGCGGCGGCGCTGGCCGCCGGGTCCGCGGTAGCGTTGCTCGCCGCGGGTTGCGGCAGCTCGGCAGGCGGCGGCACGTCCAGTAACGGGGTGGTGCACCTGTCGATGCTGACCGGGTTCACCGGCCCGGATGAGCCGTCGTACCAGGCCCTGATCAAGCAGTTCAATGCCACGCACCCCAAGATTCAGGTGACGATGACGGTCGAGCCGTGGGCGACGGTCGGCCAGAAGCTGCCGGCGTCATGGGCGACCGGGCAGGGCCCTGACCTCGCGACGCCGAGCTCCGACCCCGGCTCAATCTTCAACTACATCAAGACCAACGCGGCGCTGCCGCTGAACTCCGCCGTCGGGACCCGCGCAAGCCAGATCGATTCGGCCGCATTCCCGGCGTCGGTCAAGTCCGCGTTCACCGTCAGTGGGAAGCTGTACGCGGTACCGGCCAACCTGGCTACCCTGGCGCTCTACTACAACAAGGCCCTGTTCGCCAAGGCGGGCATCAGCGGGCCGCCGGCCACCGAGGCCGCCTTCATCGCGGACGCGAAGAAGCTGACGGTCAGCTCCGGCGGGAAGGTATCGCAGTACGGCTTGTCGCTCGCGGACAACAACACCATCCAGATGTGGCCGATCCTGCAGTGGATGAGCGGCGGCGACATCATCGGGCCGAACAACTGCGCGTCCATCAACGACCCGGCCAGCGTCGCGGCGCTCACCCAGTGGAGCCAGCTCGTCAGTCACGACCACATCAGCCCAATCGGCCAAGCCGGCGCGGACGCCGACACGCTGTTCTCCTCCAGGAAAGCTGCGATGGAGATCAACGGGCCGTGGGCCGCGGCCGGGTACAAATCCGCGGGCATCAACCTCGGCATCGCTGAGGTGCCGGTCGGTTCCGCGGGCCCGGTCACCCTCGCCTCGACAGTCCCGATGATGATCGAGCGGACGACCCCGCATGCCGCGCAGGCCGAGGAGTTCCTCGCCTGGTACACCAGCAAGACCGCGCAGACGAGGTTCTCGCAGATCTCGGGCTTCCCTCCGGCCCGTACCGATCTGGCCAGCGCGGTCTCCGGCAATCCCATCGTGTCGGTGTTTGCGGCCGCGTTGCCGTACGCGCGGCTGTACCTGGCCGGGCAGCCGAACGCCACCCAGATCGACACCGACGCGTACGTGCCGCTGATCCAGAAGATCACCCGCGGGGCGAACGTGCAGTCCTCGGCCGACTCGGCAGCTAACCAGATCAACCAGCTCACCGGCTGCAAATCGAGCGGATGACCGGCCACCGGTCCGGGGCCCGGCCGCGCCAGGGCCGCCCCCGGACCGGAAAGGAGCACGATGACGACCACCGAAGCCCGACTCGCCCGCCCAGGCAGGCGCCGCGGCACGCCAGGCCGAGAGCGCCGGCGCCTGCGGTATAACAGCGCGTATCTTTTCATCGCGCCGAGCGTGATCCTGATCGCCGTGTTCATCGCCGAACCCATCCTGCAGTCCGGCTGGATGAGCCTGCACAACTGGACCATCGGTGAAGCGACGCACAAGTTCGTCGGCCTGGCGAACTACACCTCTCTGTACCACGACTCACGCTTCTGGAACGCGCTGCGCGTCACGGTGGCGTACACGGTGTTCGTCTCGCTCGGGCAGGTGCTGCTCGGCCTGGCCCTGGCGTCCCGCCTGCGCAGGACGACGTGGTATTCCTCGCTGCTGCGCACCGCCTACTTCTTCCCGTTCATCGCGTCGCTGGTCGTCGTCGGCATCATCTGGAAGTTCCTCCTTGACCCGCAGGTCGGGTTGATCGACGCGTGGCTGACCGATGTCGGCATCTCGCCCCCAGACTGGCTGCAGTCCACGTCGCTGGCGCTGCCGACCGTCATCGCCGTCGGCATCTGGAAGAACACCGGATTCGCCATGATCATTCTGCTGGCCGGCATGCAGCAGGTCCCGGCCTTCCTGTACGAGGCAGCCACCCTGGACGGCGCGAGCGCGTGGCAGCGGTTCCGGCACGTGACGCTGCCGGCGCTGCGGCCCGCCCTGCTGTTCACCACCCTCATCGCGACGATCACCGGGCTGCAGCTATTCGACCTCGTTTTCGCGATGACGGGCGGCGGCCCGGTCTTCCACACCGAGTCGGTGGTCATGTACCTGTACGAGAAGGGCTTCGTGGAGTTCCAGATGGGCTACGCGAGCGCGATCGCCTGGGTGCTGTTCGTGATCATCCTCATCATCTCGGCCGTCCAGCTGCGTGTCCTGAGGTACCGCGATGCCGTCTGACACCGTCCCGAGGCTGCCGCGGGTGACCGGGATGCCACCTGAGCCGGCGAAGCTCGCGGGGGCACCGCGCCGGGTCGGCCGGGCGCTCGGGCGCGCCGGCGCTGCCCTGTCGTGGCTGGTCGTGGCGGCGGGCGCCCTGGCAATGATCGTGCCGTTCCTGTGGATGCTGGGCGTCGCGTTCCGGACCAGCAGCGACCTGTACGCTGCCCCGGCCCGCATCCTGCCCCGGCAGTGGACCCTGCACGGGATCCAGGCCGTCCTCACCCAGCTCCCCTTCGCCCGCCTGGTCCTGAACACGTTTGTGTTCGCCGGCGGCGCCACCGTCCTGTTGCTGCTGTTCGACTCGATGACCGCGTTCGCGCTAGCCCGGCTGCGGTTCCGGGGACGGAACATCCTGTTCGTGCTGATCCTCGCCACCTTGATGGTGCCGTTCCAGGTGACGCTCGTCCCGGTGTTCCTGATCCTGTTCCACCTCGGGTGGCTCAACAGCTACCAGGGCCTGATCATCCCGCGCGCGACCAGCGCATTGGGCATCTTCCTGCTCCGCCAGTTCTTCCTGCAGCTGCCGGCCGAACTTGACGACGCCGCCCACATCGACGGCGCAGGCAACTTCACCGTCTACTGGCGCATCATCCTGCCGAACGCGAAACCAGCGCTGGCCTCCCTGTTCATCATCCAGTTCGCCGCGCTCTGGAACGACTTCCTGTGGCCATTGGTCGTCACGGACAACATCAACATGCAGACCTTGCCTGCGGCGCTGACGCTGTTCTCAAGCCAGTCCGGAGTCGACCATGCCGCGCTGATGGCAGGAGCCGCGATCTCGCTGACGCCGCTGGCGATCGCGTTCCTGCTGCTGCAGCGCTTCTTCGCCCAGGGGGTCGCAGCCGCCGGAATCAAGTAAGCCGCCCGAACGCACAGGAACACTGGCTGCCCGCACCCGACACAGGACCTGAACGAGCATGAACCAGACGGAATGGAGATAGGTGTGTTCACCCGCACCGCCACAATCGACCCCGGCTTCATCATCGCGCCCGTGCCGCGGCGCCTGTTCGGTTCTTTCGTGGAGCACATGGGCCGCTGCGTGTACGGCGGCATCTACGAACCGGACCATCCCGAAGCAGACCTCGACGGCCTGCGGATGGATGTCCTCAAGCTCACCCGGGAACTCGGCGTCACCGTGGTCCGCTACCCAGGCGGAAACTTCGTCTCCGGATACCGGTGGGAGGATAGCGTCGGACCGCGCGAGCAGCGTCCCGTCACCCTCGACCTCGCATGGCGCTCACTTGAGCCGAACACGTTCGGCCTGAACGAGTTCATCACGTGGGCCCGGCAAGCCGACGTGGAACCGATGATGGCGGTCAACCTCGGCACCCGCGGCGTCGCGGACGCCTGCAACCTGCTCGAATACACCAACTTCCCCGGCGGCACGCGGTATTCGGACCTGCGCATCTCCCACGGCGTGCGGGAACCGCACAACGTCCGCATGTGGTGCCTGGGCAACGAGATGGACGGGCCGTGGCAGGTCGGGCAGAAGACCGGCACCGAGTACGGCCGGCTGGCAGCCCAGACCGCGAAGGCGATGCGCCGCATCGACCCGGATCTGGAGCTTGTCGCCTGCGGCAGCTCGAACGAGCGCATGCCGACGTTCGGGTCCTGGGAGGCCGACGTGCTTGAGGAGGCCTACGACTTCGTGGACTACATCTCGCTGCACGCCTATTTCGAGCAGCACGGCGACGACCGCGCGGGTTTCCTCGCCTCCGCGCACACCATGGACCAGTTCATCGAGGGAGTCATCGCCACCTGCGACCACGTCGGCGCGAAGAAGCACTCCCGGCGCAAGCTGAAGCTGTCTTTCGACGAGTGGAACCTGTGGTACGAGAGCAGGTTCGCCGGCCAGGACCATCTGGACTGGGCCCAGGCGCCGCGCCTGATCGAGGATGAATACACCGTCGAGGACGCCGTTGTCCTGGGGAACCTGCTGATGAGCCTGCTACGGCACAGCGACCGGGTGACCACCGCCTGCCTGGCGCAGCTGGTCAACGTAATCGCACCCATCAGGACCGAGCCGGACACGGGCGCCTGGCGGCAAACGATCTTCTACCCCTTCGCCCTCACCGCCCGCCACGCCCGCGGTGACGTGCTCCGGGTCGACCCGGGAGGCCCCAACCTGCCCTCGGGCATCCACGGCCACGTTCCGGCCGTCGACCTGACCGCGACCCGCGATCCGGAAACGGGCCAGCTGACGATTTTCGCCGTCAACCGTCACGAGCACGACAGCGCCAATCTCGATGTGCGGCTGGGGTGCAGCGAAACCCTGCAGGTCGTCGAGCACCTCGTGATCGGTGGCGAGGACCTGCTCGCGACCAACTCCAAGCGCATGCCGAACAGGGTCGCGCCGCGCACCAGCAGCCAGCACCATCTCGACGGAACCCGGCTCTCGGTCGAGCTGCCACGGGTGTCGTGGACGATGACCCGGCTCCGGCCGGTGACCGGGTGACAGCCACCCGGCGAACTCCGGCACCGGAGTCGTGCGACACCCGTGCCCGCGGACCGCCCCGCTCCTGGCGTGAAGCCGGGTTAGCGCCCCGCGCCCAGCCCCGTCAATACGTGCCTAATTGGTTAACCAGTACGACCAGGGGGGATCACACCACGCCGCTCCAAAGCAGTTGGCTTCAGAGAAGAGGCACCCCATGCCCGATGGGCTCATAACTCGCCATACCCCGTCCCGCCGACGGCGGCGGCTTGCCGTCGTGACCGCCACCGCAGCTCTGGCGTTCGGCTCCCTGTTCGCCGCAGCCGTGGGCGCGCAGGCGGCAACGTCCCTCCCGTGCGACGTCTACGGCAGCGCCGGCACGTCCTGTGTCGCGGCCTACAGTTCCGTCCGGGCGCTCTACTCCTCCTACGACGGCCGCCTGTACCAGGTGACGCGCGCCTCGGACAACGGCACGCTCGACATCGGAGTCCTCTCGGCGGGCGGGTACGCGAACGCTGCCGCGCAGGACTCCTTCTGCGCTGGTACGACCTGCACCATCACCAAGGTCTACGACCAGTCGCCTGAGCACAACGACCTGACGATCGCCGGAGCCGGCGCCGCCGGAGGGGCAAACGTCGGCGCGGTGGCTAACGCGCTGCCCGTCACCGTCGGCGGTCACTCGGCCTACGGTATCTACATGCCGCCCGGCGTCGGCTACCGGCACGCGAACGGGGCAGGGGTGGCCACCAGCGGCCGGCCCGAGACCATGTACGAGGTGGCGAGCGGCACCAACGTGAACAACGGGTGCTGTTCGGACTTCGGGAACGTGGAAAGCACCGAGACCGACACCGGGGCCAGCCATATGGACGCGCTCAATCTCTCCTTGCTTAATGCCCCCGGAAGCAGCGGGCACGGCCCGTGGGTGGAGGCCGACCTGGAGAACGGGGTCTTCGAAGGCGGGACCGCGGTGAACACGGCCAGCCTCGGGAACTCCGGCAAGTTCGTGACCGCGCTGCTGAAGAACGACGGGCAGACCACCTTCGCGCTCAAGGGCGGCGACGCGCAGTCCGGATCCCTGTCCACCTGGTACAGCGGCGCCCTGCCCAGTGGCTACTCGCCGATGCACCAGGAAGGGTCGATCGTGCTCGGGACCGGAGGCGACAACAGCAACAGAGGGACCCAGTCCTTCTTCGAAGGAGTTATGACCGCCGGTTCCTCGGCGGACACCGCGGATAACTCCGTCCAGGCCGATATCGCCGCCGCCGGGTACGCGGGAGTGAGCACCGGCGGCGGCCCCGGATCGGCCATCATCGGTCCCGGCGGGAAATGCGTTGACGTCAGCGGCGACGACACCGGCGGCGACCTTGCCGTGGTGCAGCTCTGGGACTGTCTGCCGCTGGCCGCCGACCAGCACTGGTCACCGAGTGCCATCGGAACCGCGACGCTCAGCACGCTCGGCCGCTGCCTGGACATCGACCGCAACAGCACCGCTCCCGGCACCAAGGTGGAACTGTACGACTGCAACGGCGCGGGCGGCCAGCGATGGGTGCCCCAGGCAAACGGGACGCTCGTGAACCCGCAGTCGGGGCTGTGCCTGGACGATCCCAGCGGCAACACCACGAACGGCACCCAGCTGCAGATCTACACTTGCGACGGCTCATCGGCCCAGCACTTCTCGATCACGCAGGGAACGCCGATCATCGGGCCCGGCGGGAAATGTATCGATGTCGCTGGTAATGACACCGGCGGCAACCTGGCCGTGGTGCAGCTGTGGGATTGCGACACCGTCATGACCGCCCAGCCGCTGGCCCTGGATCAGCAGTGGACCCTCAACTCCGACAAGACCCTCAGGACGCTGGGGCGCTGCCTGGACATCGACGGCAACGGCACCGCCAACGGCACCAAGGTAGAATTGTACGACTGCAACGGCGTGGGCGGCCAGCAATGGGTGCCCCAGGCTAACGGCTCGCTCCTGAACCCCCAATCGGGCCGGTGCCTCGATGATCCGAGCGGCAACATCACAAACGGCACACCACTGCAGATCTACGACTGCAACGGCAACGCTGCCCAGGTGTTCACTTTCAATTAGCGGCAACTTAGCGGGGGCGGGAGAGCCTTTTCCGCCCCCGCATCAGCCCCGGCCGGATGTGCCCGGGCGCTATGGCCGTGAGCTGCCAGCATCATTCTTGGCCTGTCCCGCTCGAAATAGATTGGGCCAGTGGCGTGCGTTCTTGTCGGCGTCAGGCGGCGTGCGTGTATTCGTTGATCAGGTCGTCGAGAACGGGTTGCCGGCGGATCGGGCCGATCTCAAGGTCGGTTAGATAACAAGCTTAGTGCTTCGCCGCCCGCTTGCCTCGTTCTGTCGAGCGCCAGTGCTTCGGGG
The DNA here is from genome assembly GCA_030853115.1 of Actinomycetota bacterium. Classification (GTDB taxonomy): domain Bacteria; phylum Actinomycetota; class Actinomycetes; order Streptosporangiales; family Streptosporangiaceae; genus Palsa-504. The sequence goes on along the minus strand of JALYVS010000140.1, from coordinate 405 downwards.
ATGAGCCCGGCACTTCCTCGACGTAACCTAGCGCGATGAGCCGCTCAAGCTTCTCGTACAGGTTCATCTGCGCAATCCCGGTTTTTTCGGCGATGGCACGGGCGGGAAGCCCGGTGCTGGAGGCGCGTGCCAGCACTTCGATGATCACCTTCTGGGCGGTGGCGCCTTCAGCGATAGGCGGGAGGTTCCCGGTCCGGGACGCCGGATCTTCGGCGGCATCGGTGCGCTTAGCGAAGTCCAGCAACGCCTTCGCGATGTCTCGCGCGAGGTCGGCGGTTATTGACATTGGGTGCGGCTCTTGTGAGGTGAGCTGGTTACGCTGCGAGGACATGGCTGTCGCGGTATTTCGCGTGGTGGATGCGTTCGTGCTCGCGGCGGAGGTGGAAGCGCCAGTAGGCGTCGAAG
>JALYVS010000139.1 GCA_030853115.1 Actinomycetota bacterium | reverse complement strand
GACCCGGACCAGCCGATCCGCAAGTACACCAAGAAACAGATGCACGACTTCCTGCACCACGAGCCGCAAAAGGTGAAGGTCAACGGGGTCAACGTCACCTACGAGGGGCTGATCCCCAAGATCCAGCGGTCAATGCTCACCAAGGATCAGGACACCCTGCAACCGCATATCCGGGCGTTCGTGGAACGAGCGGTTACCTTCGCCACCTGTCCTGAGTGCGGCGGCACCCGGCTGAGTGAGGAGGCCCGGTCCTCGCGGATCGGCAAGCTCAGCATCGCCGATGCGTGCGCGATGCAGATCAGCGACCTCGCCGATTGGGTCCGCGGCCTCGACGAGCCGTCAGTGGCGCCGCTGCTTACGGCGCTGCAGAAGATTCTCGACTCGTTCGCGGAGATCGGGCTCGGCTACCTCTCACTCGACCGGCCGTCGGGCACGCTGTCAGGCGGCGAGGCGCAGCGCATCAAGATGATCCGTCACCTCGGCTCCTCCCTCACCGACGTCACCTACGTCTTCGACGAGCCCACCATCGGCCTGCACCCCCACGACATCCAGCGGATGAACGACCTGCTGCTGCGGCTGCGGGACAAGGGCAACACGGTGCTCGTCGTGGAGCACAAGCCGGAGATGATCGCGATCGCCGACCACGTCGTCGACCTCGGCCCCGGCGCCGGGGCGGACGGCGGCACCGTCTGCTTCGAGGGCACCGTCGAGGAGCTGCGGTCTAGCGGCACGGTCACCGGCCGGCATTTCGACGACCGGGCCGCCGTCAAGGAGAAGGTGCGGACGCGCGTCGGCACGCTGGAGATCCGCGGCGCGACGACGAACAACCTGCGCGACGTCGACGTCGACATCCCGATCGGAGTGCTCGCCGTCATCACCGGCGTGGCCGGCTCGGGCAAGAGCTCGCTTGTGCACGGGTCGATCCCGGCCGGCGCGAACGTGGTATCGGTCGGCCAGGGTGCCATCCGCGGCTCGCGGCGCAGCAACCCGGCGACATACTCAGGGCTGCTCGACCCGATCCGCAAGGCCTTCGCCAAGGCCAACGGCGTCAAGCCCGCGCTGTTCAGCTTCAACTCCGAGGGCGCCTGCCCCGCCTGCCAGGGGATCGGCGTCATCTACACCGACCTGGCGATGATGGCCGGCGTCGCCACCACCTGCGAGGTGTGCGACGGCAAGCGGTTCGAGGCATCGGTGCTTGACTACCACCTCGGCGGCCGCGACATCAGCGAGGTCCTCGCGATGCCGGTAACCCAGGCGCAGGCGTTCTTCGGCGCCGGCCCGGCGCACACGACGGCCGCGCACGCCATCCTGGGCCGGCTCGCCGACGTCGGCCTCGGCTACCTCACCATCGGCCAGCCGCTCACCACGCTGTCCGGCGGCGAGCGGCAGCGGCTCAAGCTGGCCACCCACATGGCCGACAAGGGCGGCGTCTACGTCCTGGACGAGCCGACCGCCGGCCTGCACCTCGCCGACGTCGAGCAGCTGCTCGAACTGCTCGACCGGCTGGTCGACTCGGGTAAGTCGGTGATCGTCGTCGAGCATCACCAGGCGGTGATGGCCCATGCCGACTGGATTATCGACCTCGGCCCCGGCGCCGGCCATGATGGCGGCCGGATCGTTTTCGAAGGCACCCCCGCCGACCTCGTCGCCGCCCGCTCCACCCTCACCGGCGAGCACCTCGCGGCCTACGTCGGCACCTGAGCGAGGCCCGCGCGGGCACCTTGAGGCGAGCTCCGTTACCGGGCGCGGTTGACCCGGACTTCGTCCCAGACCGGCTCGGGTGTCTCGCGGACCACGCCGTCGGAGCCGAAGACGAGGTAGCGGTCGAAGGAACGGGCGAACCAGCGGTCGTGGGTGACCGCGAGGACGGTGCCCTCGTAGGCCTCCAGGCCGTCCTGGAGCGCCTCGGCCGATTCCAGGTCGAGGTTGTCGGTTGGCTCGTCAAGCAGCAGCGCGGTCGCGCCTTGCAGTTCGAGCAGCAGGATCTGGAACCGTGCCTGCTGACCGCCCGACAGCTTGCCGAATACCTGGTCGCCCTGCCGGTCCAGTTCGTACCTGCGCAGCGCGCTCATCGCGGCACCGCGGGCCTTCGCGTAGATGTCCCACAGGATGCCGGTGAGCGTTCGTCCCTCCAGCTCCGGGTGGGCATGGGTCTGGGCGAAGAACCCGGGCACTACCCGTGCGCCGAGCTTCCAGCCTCCGGTATGCGTCACGGCCTGGCCGGCGAGCAGCCGGAGGAAGTGTGACTTGCCCGACCCGTTCGAGCCGAGCACCGCGACCCGCTCGCCGTAAAAGACCTCCAGGTCGAACGGGCGCATGAGCCCGGTGAGCTCCAGGCCCGCACAGGTGATGGCCCGGGTCCCGGTGCGGCCGCCACGCAACCTCATGTTGATGTCCTGCTTACGCGGCGGCTCCGGGGGCGGCCCGGCCTCCTCGAACTTGCGCAGCCGCGTCTTGGCCGCCTGATACCGGGACGCCATCTCGTCGCTGCGCGCGGCGTACTGCTGCATGTCGAGCACGAGCCTCTTGAGCTGCGCGTGTTTTTCGTCCCACCGGCGGCGCAGCTCCTCGAACCGCTCGAAGCGCTGCTCACGCGCTTTATGGAACGAAGCGAGCCCGCCGCCGTGCACCCACACGTCGGACCCGGCAGGTGCGGGCTCGACGCTTACGATCGTCGATGCCACCTGGGCGAGCAGTTCCCGGTCGTGCGAGACGAACAGTACCGTCTTGGCCGTCTCCCGCAGCTGACCCTCCAGCCAGCGCTTGCCCGGCACGTCCAGGTAGTTGTCCGGCTCGTCGAGCAGCAGCACCTCGTCAGGGCCGCGCAGCAGCGCCTCCAGGACCAGCCGCTTCTGCTCGCCGCCGGAGAGCGTATGGACCTCCCGCCATTGCGCCTTCTCATAGGGCACGCCGAGCGCGGCCACCGTGCACATGTCCCACAGCGTCTCGGCTACGTACCCGCCAGCGTCGGCCCAGTCGCTCAGCGCCTGGGCGTACGCCAGCTGGGCAGCCTCGTCATCCCGCTCCATGATCGCCAGCTCGGCCACGTCCACGGCTCGGGCCGCATCCCTGATCACCGGCCGTGCCACGGACACCAGCAGGTCCCGGACCGACCGGTCGTCCCGCACCGACCCGACGAACTGCGGCATCACGCCCAGGCCGCCGCTGGTCGTGACCGTTCCCGTATCCGGCTTCAGTTCTCGCGAGGCGAGCTTCAGCAGCGTGCTCTTGCCCGCTCCGTTCGGCCCGACCATCGCGACCACGTCGCCCTGCCCGACCCGGAAGCTCACGTCGCTCAGCAGCAGCAGCCCGTCCGGCAGGTAGTAGTCGACGTGCGCGAATTGCAGGTGGCCCATGCCCGCCATCGTCGCCGACAGCGCGTGTCGCAGGCAAATGAGATCTTCGCCGCCGGCCGGGCCGTCCTGCACGCCGTGCGCAGGCAGTCGCAGGGCGGCCGGCCTGGGTGGCCGCGGGCTGACGGAGCGTGCGGAGGGAGCATGCCGTTCAGGCTCGCGAGACTGACGCCGCACTGCTCCTGCAGCCGCCCGTCGATCGCCCCCACAGCTGACTGCCAGGACGCGGCGTTTCGGGCCGCCGTCCGGGTCGGATGCCAAGGTCAAGGATGCGCCGGGCTGGTACGTGCCGCTCACGTTCACCTATGGGGCGAACCTCGGTCCGGCGGAGGTGGCCCGGCACATGCCCGGGCAGGGTCAGTGTGCACGAGCTGCACATGGCGGCGAGGCACCCGACGCGCAGAAAATTCACAGTGCGTCGGCGGATGTGATCAACGCCTACGCCTTGCTGGACCTGCCCTTCGCCCCGGTGCCCGACATGCTGGCTGTGACCGGGCAGTGAGCTGGCATCTCAGATGGCTGCGTCTCGGCTCTGTCGCTCCGGGGCCAGGCTCGGTGCCCACAGCTGATCTGCGTCCCCGGCCGCGAGGCTGCCCGGTAGGCGTCGATCTTGTGGTCAACGAGCCTGAGGTTCTCCTTGATTGCATCAAGCCTGGCCGTCACGCCGGCGCGATGGTGTTCCAGGAGCGCGAGCCGCTCCCGCTCATTACCCTGCCCGGCGGACACGAGCTCGGCGTAGCGCCGGATGGTCGCGATGGGCATGCCCGTAGTCCGCAGCTTCGCGCAGAAGACGTTCCAGTCCAGGTCAAGCTGACGGTACCGCCGGCGACCGCTGTCAGTGCGGTCCACAGGGGCAACAGCCAGGCCGGCGCGTTCGTAGTACCGGAGGGTGTGCACGCTGAGCCCGGTGCGGCGGGCTGCCTCCGCGATGGCTACGCCCTCCGCCGGGATCTCCCGAGCCGGCCCGGATCCCGCAGCGGCCTTGACTTCGAGCATGCTCTAAATCATATCGTTGCGGCCATGAGAGCCTCAGCGCTGGCCCGGGCCGCCGGTGACCGGGACGAGCGGCCTGCCCGCGGGACGACGGCGCGCCGGTGAAGGTACCGGGCGGCGCGAGCCGGAGGCTTGTGCCTCGCTCGCTGCGTCACCGCGACTACGCGCTGCTGTGGGGCGGGCAGGCGGTCTCCGTCCTCGGGGACGGCATCTACACGATCGCGATCGCGCTCGAGGCGCTGCGCATCAGCGACCACCCGGCCACCCTGGCCTACGTCGAGGCGGCACGAGTCGTGCCGAACGCGCTGCTCCTCCTTCTGACGGGCGCGATCGTCGACCGGCTCCCGCGGCGCCTGGTCATCCTCGGCGCCAATCTCCTGAGGGGCGGCGCCGTCGCCGCAGTCGCCGCGCTCGCGGCCGCGCACGCCCTGAACGTCACCGATCTGGTGGTGCTCTCCGCTGTCGTCGGCGTGGGCGACGCCTTCTTCTATCCCGCGTACCGGGCCATCATGCCGGAGCTTCTGCCGGCCGAGCTCCTCACCCAGGGGAACGCCTTCAATAGCGCCAGCCAGACCGTGGGGCTCGCGTTCCTCGGCCCGGCGACCGGCGGCGTGCTGGTCGCGCTGGGAGGCACGCCAGCGGCCTTCACCATCGACGCCGCGAGCTTCGCAGCCAGCGCGCTGTGCGTGGCCCTGATGCGCCGCGTCCCCGTGCCGGCGCCCTCAGGGCGGTCCCTGGCGGCCGACGTCCGCCAGGGCATCCGCTGGACGGTGCGCCAGCGTTGGCTCTGGTTCGGGATCCTGGCCACCGGGGTGGCCAATTTCGCTGCATTCTCTCCGATGGCCGTCACCTTCCCGCTCCTCGTCCGCGATGTGCTCCGCCAGGGGCCGGCAGCCTACGGGGCGACCTTCGCCGCGGCCGGCGCTGGCGGGCTCGCCGCGGCCGTCGTAGCCGGGCGGCTCGGCTCGCCGAAGCGCAGGATAACCATGATCTGGGTCGCCTGGGCCGCGGCCTCGCTCGCACTTGCCGGCGTCGGCGTCGCCCCCGACGTCCTCGTCGTCGCGGCCTGCGGCGCCGTCACGTACTTCGGCCTCGTCTACGGCAACCTCCTCTGGGGGACGCTCATGCAGGCGGCAGTGCCGGCCGACATGCTCGGCCGCGCCTCCTCCGTCGACTGGCTCTTCTCGACCTGCCTCTCGCCCCTGGGCCTCCTGTTCGCCGGGGCGCTCGCCGGGCCGATCGGCGTGCGCCAGATGATCCTGCTGGGCGCGGGGCTGTCCGCGGCGTCCTGCCTCGTAGTCTTCGTGCCGGGCGTCCGCGACCCGGACCGGCCGGACTACCGCCCGCGGCCCGATGAGACGGGACAAAATGCCCCCGGGTGACAGCCCTCCCACAAGCGCCCCCGACTGCAGATAACCCTGATTATCTGCAGTAACTCCCGGCATGACTTCAGATAAAGCGTCCAGGGAGATCCCGGAATCCCAATTCAGATAAAACACAGCCTCTGCTTGGACGGCCGCGGCCTGGGCGCCCCCGACCTGCGCCGCCTCAACCTGCCCCAAGCCGCCCCGCGCGCCTTCGACCCCCGCGACGCGACCCGCTGGCTGCGCGCCGTGAGATGAGTCAACCCCCGCGACCGGGTCCTCGCCGCTCCGTGTCACTCGACGGCGCGGGCCACTACGCCGCCACGGGATTCAACCACCCGCGCCTCCGCGTGCGATTATCCGGGCCGTAGGGAGAGAGCGATACCGCGATGGGCGGCGAAACGATCGAAGACGGGCATGGGGAGCGTGGCCACAACGGCTTCCGGGATGTGGCCCGACGGGTTGTGAAAGGTGACCAGGGCATTGGCGTGCCCGGTTACCAGGACTAGGTGCCCGCCGGTCCCGGGCGGGTCTTCGCGGGGACGCCTGATCTCCGGGTGTACCGAAGCGATTACCAGTCTCCCCGCGTCCAGCTCGGAGATCAGCCTGGCCGAACCCAGCTCCGTGATCACATCGGCCTGCAGTCCGTGCTTGTCCCGGGCGTACTCGGCGAAAGGCCGGTAGATGAGCCCCTGCGGGCGACCTGGTTCATTGGTGTAAGCGCCGTACTCCATGCAGCCGGTGGCAAGCTCGTACAGGCTGGGCGCCACCCCGTCCCGGGCGAGCAGCGCCATCCGGAGGCACGCCATTCCGCACCAACGCGCGCACCACGCCGCGTACGTCTCCCGGTCTGGCGCGCCGCTGTCTCGCCAGCGCGGGTCTTCGGCCCGAGGATGCCCTCCATAGGTGAGGGCCGCGATGAGTGACGCAGACGCGTACTGCGTGATCGAGGGGACGCTCCGCATGTTAGCGGATCCTATCGACCCGCCCATGCCCCCTGCGGCGCCTGATCGTGACGACCGCGGTAATCGCGAGCCTCCCCGGGGTCCGGACAGACGCCTTCGCATGAGGCACCTCGGTACCGTCTCAGCCATCATGCCGGTTCCCGAGCTCAGTCGCGTCGAGCTTGCCGGTACCGGTACCTCAGGTGCCGGTACCGGAACCTCAGCCGTGCGCCGTCAGTGGCTGGCTGAGCCGAAGGTGGTTACCGCTGGGGTCGCGGACGGCGGCATCGCGGACGCCGTAGGGCTGGTCGACGGGCTCCTGGAGGATCTCCGTCCCGGCGGCACGCAGCGACTCGAAGGTCTTGTCCAGGTCGTCAACCTGGATGAAGACCGCCAGGTCGCCCTTGGCGACGATCTCGCGCATCGCCTGCCGGTCGGCGGCCGGGATGTGGTGGTCCACAGCCGCCAGCAGCAGGTCGTGAGGGTCACCGGGCGCATGGACGGTGAGCCAGCGCATCTCCGGCCCCATCGGGACGTCGTCGTGGACCTCGAAGCCGAGCCGCTGGGTGTAGAAGGCGAGCGCCTCATCCAGGTCAGTGCAGTACACGGGCGTGTGTGTCAGGGAAAGTGCCATGTCGGCGACCCTACGCGGGATCGGCCAAGTTCGCTTCTCCGATCCTGCATGGCTGCGCGATCCACCCCGGGCGCGCCCAGGCACGCGTCATGCACGGCGGAACCGGCGCGAGCCGCGAGTGGTCACGGGCCTTGTAGGCGGACGGCGGCTCGCCGACCAGACGCGCGAACGTCGAGCTGAATGACCCGAGCGAGGTGAATCCCACGGCGATGCACGCGTCAGTCACGGACACGTGGCCGCTGCGCAACAGCGCCATCGCCCGCTCCACGCGTCTGGCCTGCAAGTAGCCGTACGGTGTATCGCCGTACGCCTCGCGGAACCGGCGGGCGAACAGTGACGGCGACATCAGCGCAGCGCGTGCCATCACCGGGACGTCCAGGGGACGCGCGTACTCCCGATCCAGCAAGTCCCGGGCCCGGCGTAGATGCGCCAGCTCAGCGACCTCCATGGCAGGACCGTACACCGTGGCGACATGACAGCCGCGGCCAGAACCTGGGAAACGACATGTCCTGGCCCGCCCGCGGGTTGGTGCCCGCCGTCACGTCGTTTCCGGATTCCATACGGACAGACCGTCACGCGTCGTGCAGGCGAAGCATCACGCCGCCCAGCAGGAGAGCGGCCGCAGCCCACAGGGCGACCACCGCCAGGCCCTGCCACGGGGTTAGCGGCAGGGGGCGCAGCCCGGTCGTCGCCATGCTGTCCAAGCCCGCAGACATCGGACCGGCCTGCTGCAGGCGTCGCTGGATGGCCGGGTTGCTGATCAGTCCGGTGACGACCGGGAAGACGTAGATCAGGCCGAGCGCGATCCCGATGGCGGCGGGGGAGTCGCGCACCACCGTGGTTACGCCCAGGCTGAGCACCGCGACCAGCATGAGGTAGAGCGCCGCACTGCCCGCCGCCCGCCACATCGCCCCGCCCGCCAGATCGAATCCATGCGCGCCGGTGAACCCATGCCCTGGCAGGACGAGCCTCCCGGCCAGCATCGAGACACCTGCCGTTAGCGTCGACGCCGCCAGTACCGGGCCGGCCAGCACCGCCGCCTTGGCGGCCAGCAGCCGGCCACGGCGGGGGACCGCGGTCAGGGATATGCGGATCATGCCGGTGCTGTACTCGCCGCCGATCGCCGCGACGCCGGCCAGGGCGGCAACCGCCTGGCCGAGGTAGACGCCGGTGAGGCTGATCCTGGCCGGATCCTGGCCGCAGCCCGCCGCCGGGCAGCGCGCCCTGCCGATCGCCACGGCACCGACCGTCACGCTCAGCGCGACCAGGGCGCCGAGCAGCCAGCCCGTACCGGGATCGGACCATGTCTTCGCCCACTCGGCGCGCATCGCCCGCCTCACGCGTCTCTCCGGTGCAGCGTGACGTAGGCCAGCGCCAGGGCCGTCGCGGCCCAGCCGCACAGCACCGCCAACCCGGCCCACGGTGCTAGCGGGCAGTAGCCGTAGGCGGGCGCATAAACGTCGCTGACCTGGGGATACTGGACCACGGTCTGCTCAACCGCGAATGCCGCGGCCGGTGAGAGCCGCATCAGCCAGTCGGCCACGCCGAGCGGCAGGACCGGGATCGGGACCGTGAGCACATACGGCACGACGATCAGTGCGATCACGGCCGCGACCGCCGCCGCGCCGCGCCGCAGCACCGTGCCGATCGCGACGGCGAGCACGGCACAAAGCGCGATCACGGTCGCCGTGCCCACGATCACCCGCACTTCGGTCACCGCCGTCACCGGAGATACGTACACACCATGAGAGACCAGCACCCGCTGCCCGACCGGAACCGCGACTGCGACTCCGGCCAGCGACACGGTGAAGGCGACGAGCCCGATCACGGACGCCTTGGCGGCCAGCACGCGGCCGGGCCGCGGGCATGCGGCCAGCGTGACCCTGATCAGCCCGCGCCGGTACTCGGTGCTGATGAACGCCGCACCGACGACCACCAGGAGGATCAGCGCGACGAAGACGCCGCCCAGGGTCTGGGCGATCGTCACGCCGATCCCGGACGGGCCGGAGGTGGCGGGCGCGATGTCACCCGATCCCTTGATCGTGAACCCGCCCTCGTTGACCCGCGAATAACCGGTGAAAGGACCGGCGGCGGGGCCGGAGAAGCCGCCCACGTTCGTCCCGGTCCAGGTGTCTGTGCCGGACCAGGTCAGTGCCACGTGGTCGAAGACAGCGGTGGACTGGCTGGGGCTGCCGCTGATCGACGCCACCCCCAGCGAAGCCTGCGAGTATTGCGGGGAGGTCGCGAACAGCCCGCCTTGCGCGGTCGACTGCAGCCCCGGCAGGATTACGGCGCCCACCCGGGTCCAGCGGACGCCGTCAGACGACGCGAAGCCGGTGATCACCGGGCCGGACCGGACGAGCCGGAGCCAGCTCGCCGGCCCCGCAGGTCCCGCGATGTCCCCGGTGAAGTCGTCCTGCATCCGGACGCCGTGGCTCCCGGTGATCATGATCGCTGCATACGCCGACCCCTGGGTGAGATTGGCTTTGAGGATGATCCCGCCCTTCGCCCAGGGCACCACCGCCGGCTGACCTTCTCTCCGCGGCCGGGGCACGGTGCTCACCAGCGACGTCACCCGGGCGGTGATGGAGCCGTTTCCGTTCATTGCTCGATGTACGAAGTAGAAGCTGTCCGACACGGCCTCACCGCCTGGCCCGGCCACTTGCGTACACGCGGACTGGTTGCAGCTCCCCTGATCTCCGCCTGCGATCCCGAAGCCGGCGATGGCGACCGCCGCGATGATCGCGGCGAGGATCCAGCCGCGGACAGTGCGGAACTTGACCCACTCGGCCCCGATCACGCGTTCCCCCGAAACTCGACACTGTCCCTGGTGAGCTCTAGGTAGGCAGCCTCAAGCGACCGCCAGCGAGTGAGGATCTCCGGGAGGGGGCTGTCGGCGATCACCCGCCCGTGGCCGACCACGATCACATGATCCGCCGCGTCCTGGAGCTCGCTCATCAGATGGCTGGAAACCAGCACCGTGCGGCCGCCGGCGGCAAGAGAGCGCAGGAAGCCGCGCAGCCAGACGATGCCCTCCGGGTCCATGCCGTTGAACGGCTCGTCGAACATCACCACCGGGGGGTCACCGAGCAGCGCCGCCGCGACGCCCAGCCGCTGCCGCATACCCAGGGAATAGCCGCCTGCCCGGCGGCCGGCCACCGCCGATAGCCCGGTGAGCTCAAGCACCTCGCCGACACGGTCCGCCGGCAGATCCTGGGAGCGCGCCAGCCAGCGCAGGTGGCTGCGAGCGCTGCGGCTGGGTTGCAGGGCGCCGGCGTCGAGCAGCGACCCGACGTGCCGCAGCGGATGTTCAAGTGACCGGTACGACTTACCTTCGACCAGGGCGGTTCCAGAATCGGGGCGGTCAAGGCCCAGGATGACCCGCATCGCGGTGGACTTGCCGGCGCCGTTCGGCCCGGCAAATCCGGTCACGCGGCCTGGCAGCGCGGTGAAGGTCATTCCGTCGAGGGCGCGAGCAGGCCCGAATCGCTTGCGGAGTTCTCTGACTTCGATCACCCGGATCGTTCTACGCCGGCGCACGTGTCACGGCGGTGCCGGAAGCTGACACCTGGCTGACACCATTGCCTGTGGCATCGTTGGATCCATGCGAGTGCTGGTCGCCGAGGATTTCGAGATCCTCGCGAAATCCATAGCGACCGGGTTGCGTCGGGAGGGCATGGCGGTCGACGTTGCCCTAGACGGAGAGGAAGCGCTCGAGTCCCTCGCCGTGACCAGGTACGACGTTGTCGTTCTCGACCGCGACCTGCCCGGTACCCACGGCGACGAGATCTGCAGGCGACTCGTGGCCGGCGGGTCCGGGAGCCGGGTGCTGATGCTGACCGCGTCCGCCACGATCGCCGACCGGGTGGACGGACTAGGGCTCGGGGCCGACGACTACCTGCCTAAACCTTTCGACTTCGCGGAGCTCGTCGCCAGGATCCGGGCGCTGGCGCGCCGGCCGGCGACCGTGATACCGCCGGTACTGGAGCACGGCGAGCTCACTGTCGACCCTGGCCGCCGCGTAGCGTTCAGGTCCGGGCGGCGGCTCGGGCTCAGCCCGAAGGAATTCGGCGTGCTCGAATGCCTGCTGCTGGCGCAGGGCCGTGTCGTCTCCGCCGAGGAGCTGCTAGACCGGGTCTGGGATGCGGAGGCGGACCCGTTCACCACGGCGGTGAAGTCCACCATCAGGCGGCTGCGGCTCAAGCTGGGCTACCCGCCGGTGATCCACACCGTCCGCGAAGGCGGATACCAGCTGGGGGAGCCATGACCGTCCGGCTGAGGTTCGCGCTCCTGTACTCAGGCGCATGCCTGCTCATAGGCTTGCTAATGCTGTCAGTCGCCTTTTTCGCGGTGAGTTCTACTCAGCAGGTCGGCTCCGCGGGGCCGGTGGTCGTCAGGCACCCGTTCGCCCAGGCATTCGGGCCGCTACCGGAGGTCGCGGCGAGCCTGATGGTGCTGGTGGTGTTGTCGGTAGCATCCGGATGGCTCCTCGCCGGCCGGCTGCTCAGGCCGGTCCGCGTTATCACGGCGGCGGCCCGTGACATTTCCGCGAGCAACCTGAGCCGGCGGCTGCGGCTCGGCCGCCGTGACGACGAATTCACCAGGCTCGGTGAGACGCTGAATGACCTGTTCGCCAGGCTGGAGGCGTCGTTCCAGGCGCAGCGGCACTTCGTGGCCAACGCATCGCACGAACTGCGCACCCCGCTCACGGCCGAGCGGACCCTGCTCCAGGTGACGCTCTCGGATCCGGCGGCCGACGCCGCGACCCTGCGCGCGGCCTGCGAGCAGGTGCTCGTCCTCGGGATGCGGACCGAGCGCCTCATCACTGCGCTTCTGACCCTCGCGACGGGGGAGCGGGGGATCGAGCGGCGGGAGCCTTGCGATCTCGCCGAACTCACCGCATCCGTCGTCCGGTCCCTGGGTGAGGTGGCCGCGAGCCGTGGCATCCAGCTTCACGCGAAGCTGAACCCGGCGCATGCCGAGGGGGACCCCAGGCTAGTGGAGAGCCTGATCGCCAACCTGGCGGACAACGCTTTGCGTCACAACGTTCCCGGTGGCTGGGCCGAGATCTCGACCGTGACGCGCGGCGGCCGGGCCGTGTTGTCGGTGCGCAACACCGGCCCGGCGATACCGCCGGGCGAGGTGGGCCGTCTCTTCCAGCCGTTCCAGCGGCAGGGGACCGAGCGGGTCCAGCGAACCGGCGGGCACGGGCTCGGCCTCGCGATCGTCTCAGCTATCGCCGACGCTCATGGTGCCTCGGTAACCGCCCGTGCCCGCGAGGGTGGCGGCCTTGAGATTGCCGTCTCCTTCCGCCCGCACGGGGGGTAAGCACCGACTTGCCCCGGCGGCCTCGTCCGCGTATCGCTGACAGGTCGCGCCGGGGCGGCCGCATGAGGACGTAGCAGCTACAGCGCGGGCAGGGTGAAAACCGCTGCCAGCCGGCTTAGCGCCGGGGCGACCGGTCCTATCCCGGTCACGGCATCCTGCGACAGTCCGAGCGCAGTGATCTCGGGGGTCTTTCCCGGCCGGGGCCCGGTGATGCCGCTGACCCTCGCCTGAGCCCACCTGTTCGTACCGTATGCCAGCCGCCACACGACGACTCGCGGCTGGCCGGGCGCACCGTACTGCCCGGCGGCGATCCATCCCTGCCGGCCGGCGACAAGCGCGGTAACGACGGCGCCGGGCGCTGGCAGCCGGAGATCCGCCTGCCGCCAGGTGGCGCCCCCGTCGGGTGAGGAGACCGCGAAGGCCGCGGCGCCGCGGCCCTGGCC